>NZ_JBLVPV010000007.1:0-223777 GCF_048286775.1 Flavobacterium glycogeni | reverse complement strand
TCAAATCTCTCGATTCTATTACTCTTATTCTTTTGTTTTAAGATCTCTCTTAAAACGGCTGTCAATTCAATATGTCTAGGAACGTGTTCTTCTTTGTTTTTCCCTTCGTTTGCACTTCTTAAAGTGTTTCTCAAAGCGGGTGCAAAAGTGCAACTTCTTTTTTTAACTGGCAAGAAATTTTTGAAGTTTTTTTTGAAATTTTTATTTCCGTTTTTCTTCTTTTTTTCTTAGCAGTTTGTCAAGGAACTTCGCTTGTTTTGCGGGGTGCAAATGTAGCAAGCGTTTTCTAATCTCACAAGCTTTTTTGAATCTTTTTTAGAAAATAAATTTTCTTGATTAATTCGTATTACTTGTCAGTTTGTTAAAGAACGTCTGCGTCATTGCGGGTGCAAAACTACCACCTTTATCCCGTTATTCAAGCTTTTTAAATACCTTTTTTTAATGTTTTTTTAACTCTCGATTTAACTCGCTGGAAATACGGCTTTTGAAGTCGAAAGTTTTTTCCTCTCCCGTCCCGATCCCGAAGGAAAGGGACGGGACTCTCCGAAGGAGAGGGAGACGAAATGGGTAAAAAACCGTGGGTATCGTTATATATAGGGAATAGAAATATAGTATTCTAAGTAGATACTTCGTTCCTATATATAAGGTAACACATACCATACTGTGAATGAGATTTCATTTTTGCCTAAATCACATAGTCGATGAAACGCTGCCCGCGTTAGGGATAAAAGCGAAAAGCCCACAGTCCCGCTTTTTTTGGCGGGACGAGGACTTGTAGCGTATAGCCCGACTCATTATATAAAGAGAGGCAACTACCCGCTAAGATAATTGCCTCGCTTTATATAATCAGGAACGCCAAAAAGAATATTCTAATCGAAACGTATGGCTTTGACCGGTGAAATTTTGGTTATGATATAGGACGGAATTAACAATACCAGAAAACAAACGGTCACGGTAAGCAGATTTAATAAAAGTATGTATCCCCAATTGAGGTAGACAGGCGCTTGATTGACATAGTAGTTTTCAGGATTCAATTGGATTACGCCAAACTGTTGCTGGATTAGCAATAGTGATATTCCGATTAAATTTCCCCAGAGCAGTCCTCTTACTATAAGATAGAAGGCATTGTAAAGAAATATTTTTCTAACAGACCAATTATTAGCCCCTAAAGCCTTTAGAATTCCTATCATTTGGGTTCGCTCGAGAATCAGCACCAATAGCGCCACTACCATATTGATTGTGGCAACAAGAATCATGACTGCTAATATTACTATGATGTTGAAATCGAATAGCTGAAGCCACTCGAAAATATAACTGTATTTCTCGATTATGGTTTTGCTGTCTAATGTCGATGCTGTTTGTGCATAAACCTGCTCTCCGGTAGATTCTATAGTATTAAAATCGTCTACAAAAACTTCGAAAGCACCGATTTGATCTGGAGCCCATTTGTTGATGCGCTGCATGTGGCGAATATCTCCTATTATATAGGTAGCGTCGAATTCTTGAAAACCAGAATTGAAAATTCCAACAACATCAAAATTCCTCAGGTTATATCCTTTCTCTTTCATGAAGAAAGTATTGAATGCGTCACCTACTTTTAAATTCAATCTATTTGCAATAAACTGAGAAATCACAACTTCTTCATTTAAATCCCCTTTGCTATTTGGAATTCTCCCCTGAACAATGTACTCCTTTATATTATCCCATTTATAATCGTTCCCCACTCCTTTGAAGATAATTCCTTCGAAAGCAGTTTCGGTTCTAATAATTCCAGCTTTACTGGCAATGGCTTGGATATGGTTAACTTCAGGAACAGATGTGAACTTTGGATAAAAATCCTGTTTTTTAGAAATTGGAACTAATGTGACTTCGGATTGATTATTGTCGTAATTCGAAATAATGATATGCCCATTAAAGGCTGAAACCTTTTCACGGATTTTTTGCTGCAGTCCAATTCCGGTTGCTACTGAAACAATCATCATAATCATACCAATGGCAATTGCCGAGATTGCAATTTTTATAATTGGCGCAGATATGCTACTTTTATAATCTTTAGCAGTTATAAGTCGTTTGGCGATGAAATATTCTAAATTCAATTTGATTGCGTTTCTAATTTGGATTTGCTTCGCCAGTTTGCGTTGCTAAAGCCAAAAATACAGCTAAAACACGAATTACACTAATTGACATTAATTTTATTTGAACCTATATATGAACTCATTTTTTAAAATATCGCTTAGCTTTATATTCTTAACAATCGTTTCGACTTCCTGTTCTGCCAGAAAAACAGATGCAAGGGAAAATGTAAAATCGGATTTAGAAATAGTTAAAGACAATCCAAAAACAGAAATAAAGACTGGGGCAGATAATTACAACAACTATTTACCATTATTAAAGGACAAGAAAATTGGAATTGCAACCAATCAAACCGGTATTCTCTCTAATAAAATACATTTAGTGGATTTTCTTTTAGAAAAAAATATAGCAATCCAAAAAATATTCGCACCAGAACACGGTTTTCGTGGAACTGCTGATGCAGGCGAACATGTCGTTGATGGTAAAGATTCTAAAACTGGACTCCCGATTATTTCGCTTTATGGTGACAATAAAAAACCGAAAGCCGCGCAATTAGCTGGAATTGACATTATGGTTTTTGATTTGCAAGACGTAGGCGCTCGATTTTACACCTATATCTCTTCGTTGCATTATATAATGGAAGCCTGTGCCGAAAATAATATTCCACTTTTAATTCTTGACCGACCAAATCCTAACGGAAGTATTGTGGACGGCCCAATTCTTGAGACAGCATTCACCAGTTTTGTGGGTATGCATCCTATTCCTTTGCTTCATGGGATGACAATTGGCGAATATGCCAAAATGATTAATGGTGAAAAATGGTTAAAAAATAGAGTACAATGTAAATTGACAGTAATTCCATGTATCAATTACAATCGAAAAATGAAATATAGCTTACCCGTAAAACCTTCACCGAATCTTCCGAACGATCAAGCCGTGAATTTATATGCAAGTTTGTGTCTTTTTGAAGGTACGAATGTAAGCGTAGGACGAGGAACTGAAAAACAATTTCAAATTTATGGCTCTCCTTATTTACCGAAAAACAGTTTCACTTTTATTCCGAAACCAAATTTTGGAGCACAAAATCCTGTTTACAATGGCATAGAATGTTACGGAGAAGATTTATCTATAGCTACAAAAGTAAATCGACTGGAATTAAAATGGTTGATTAAAGCCTATGCGTCGACAACTGACCAATCAAAATTCTTCAATCCTTTTTTTACCAAACTTGCAGGAACTAAAAAACTACAACAGCAAATAGAAGCTGGAACTTCGGAAACAGAAATAAGAGAAAGTTGGAAGAAAGGGTTAATTGAGTTTAAGGAAATGAGATTGAAATATTTGATCTATTAAAAACCAAGAAAGACAGTCTTTTACATTAATTATAAAGGCATTTTCTTCTTCATTTCTTCAACAATGTTAAATGCAGCGGGACAAATAGCTACGTTTTTCAATGTTAGATCAGTGATTTGTTGAAACTTTTTTCTATCCGTATGCGGAAATTCTCTGCACGCTTTGGGGCGAACATCATAAATCATGCATGCATTTTCATTATCCAGAAAAGTACATGGCACACTTTGCAACACATAATCCCTGTCTTCATCAATGCGAAGATATTGCTCGATAAATTGTTGTGGTTTTTGTCGAAAATATTTTGAAACACGCTCAATATCCGCATCTGTAAATAATGGCCCAGTAGTTTTACAGCAGTTTGCACACTTTAAACAATCCGTTTTCTTAAATTCGGCGTCATGCAAATCTTGCATCACGTAATCCAAATTCTTTGGCGTCTTCTTTTTCAACTTATCGAAATACTTTTTGTTTTCGATATGCTTATCTTTGGCTTCTTTAGGAAGATTGTTTAAAATATTGTTCATTCGTAGATTTGTTTTTTCGGTTATTCGATAAAACATTCCGCGAAATTACTTAAAACAAATCAACAAATTACTAAATTAACACATCAACTACAATGAAAGACCTTTTTGGCAAAGCCATACTCGATTTTCAAACTAATAATTCCCCGGAAGATTTAATCACGGAAACCTCTATTTCTGAAGAGGATGAAATGAGTGTTGAATATCTATTTCGTTCTTATAATGAAATGCCAAAACTGGAGCAGAAAGCCTTACAACTTGCGAAGGGAAAAATTTTGGATGTAGGTTGTGGCGCAGGAAGTCATAGTTTGTATTTACAAAACGAAAGAAATCTTGATGTTCATTCGATTGATATTTCTCAAAATGCAATTGAAGCTTGTAAACTAAGAGGCTTAAAAAATACTCAAGTTCAGAACATTCTTGAAATGGACTCTAATAATCCAGAAAATAAATTTGATACCATTTTATTATTAATGAATGGAACCGGTATTTTTGGAACACTAAAAGAAACCACTAAATTTTTACAGAAACTAAAAAGCTTACTTAATCCAAACGGACAAATTCTTATTGATTCTTCGGATATAATTTATATGTTTGATAATGATGAAGATGGCGGAAAATGGATCCCAAGTAACGGTTATTACGGTGAATTGACCTTTACAATACGTTATAAAAACGAAAAAGAAGACCAATTCCCTTGGCTTTACTTGGATTATAACACTTTACAAAATGCGGCTTTCGCCAATGGATTACAAAGCGAGTTAATTCTTGAAGGGGAACATTATGACTATTTAGCGAAGCTTTCGATTTAAAAGAACACATTATAGTATGGAAAACTCAACATTAGAAAAATTACGTTATCCTATCGGGAAATTTATCGTCCCGGAAATCTATTCTAGCGATTATCTCAATACTAAAATAGCAGAAATTGCCAGTTTCCCAGAACGATTGAAAAAAGAAGTGCTTCATTTAACCGAAGAACAACTCGAAACACCATATCGACAAGACGGCTGGACGATTCGTCAAGTGATTCACCATTGCGCGGACAGTCACATGAATTGTTTCATCAGAATCAAATGGGCGCTGACCGAAGATAATCCAACAATAAAATTTTATCATGAAGATCGTTGGGCAGAATTACATGATAATTTGACAATGCCTATTCGACCTACTCTTTCTTTTCTGGAAGGTTTGCACTTTCGCTTAGCGTATTTAATGAATAGTCTATCTATATCAGATTTAGAAAAAACCTTTATTCATCCTGAGAACAACAAGGAATTTAAAATTAAGGAAATAATTGGAACTTATGCTTGGCATGGAAACCATCACTTAGCACATATTACGGAATTAAAGAAAAAATTTTTATGAATTTAATTCTTTCTTAAATTCAATATAAAAATCTAATTCCTTATGTTTATCGGAAAATTATGATATACAACTCTCACTTTTTTTCCGTTTTGTTCTCCTGAAGACCAATTTGGACATTTTGACAAAACTCTAATAGCCTCATCTCCTGTCCCTTCTCCAATGTCCTTTATAACTTTTACAGAGCTTACACTCCCATTAGTTTCAATTACAAAATCAATTTTTACTACTCCAAACAATCCCTCTACATCAGGAGTTCGATAATTTTTAGCAATGAACTTAAGGAATTCTTTAAATCCTCCCGCATATTGTGGCTGATATTCCACTGTTTGGTAATCATAAAGATTATTATTAACATCTCCATTTTGAGCTGTAGAAAATTGAAAAACAAGAAAACAAATTATTGAAATTGATCTTAAATACATCGTATTATTTTTTTTTAAATGTAAGAAAAAAGCAAACATAAATCATCTGATAATCAGCAAAAAAAAGAATAAAGGTTTTTTTTTAGATTTAATGCAATACTATGTATTTAATTTTAGTGATTTTTCATTTTATAAAGTGTAAAAAAGGCATAGATCAAATATTAATAAAAAAAGAGATCAATCAAGAATTATAGCGTAATTCATTCTAGCGACATTACCGATTGTTATGGAATATTCAAATATTTATGGGTTTGTAAAGAAACGCGCCATTTCGGATTGTTCATCACATAATCCACTATAAGCGGAGTCATTTCTTCTTTTTTACTCCATTCAGGTTGTAGGAATAAAATAGCATTGTCATTTACTTTTTCAGCTTGCTCTTCGGCAAAAATAAAATCATGTTTATTGTAAATGATAACTTTCAACTCATGTGCATTATCATAAACAGTTTGTGTTGGCAATTTATTTTTCTTTGGAGACAAACAAATCCAATCCCAATTTCCTGTAAGCGGATACGCTCCTGAAGTTTCAATATGAACTTTTCTATTATTTTCTTTTAACTTTTGCGTCAGCAAATTCATATCCCACATCAAAGGCTCACCACCAGTGACAACAACAGTTTCCGAATATTTGCTTGCATTTGTAACTATTAAATCAATACCTGTCGGAGGATGTAATTCAGCATTCCAGCTTTCCTTAACATCACACCAATGACAACCCACATCACATCCGCCTATTCTAATAAAGTATGCAGCAGTTCCTGTATGAAATCCTTCCCCTTGAATAGTATAGAATTCTTCCATTAATGGTAGCATGGCACCTTTATTAACTTCTAATTGTATTTCTTTTGATAACATTATTTAATTTTAAAGTGCAAAGATAGTTAATTTGAAAATGAGACAATTTGAAAACAGGAACTAAAACAATAAACTTTAAAAAACAGAAATTTACGACCCATAATGATTCTACAAAAAAGGATCTAACTTGGTTATTTTTAAAATTAGTATTTCGAATACCATTAAAAACAAAAAAACCGATAGTCAAAAAACTATCGGTTTAATATGTAAGAAACAAATATCTTATTTCAATGTTTTCAATGATTCAGTTGCATAAGCATTAGCAGGATCGAGCGCTAATGTTTTTTTGAAATATTCCATTGCTTTTGCTTTATCCGTATTAGCATAACTGGCTGCAATATTATTGTATGACTCAATGATTTTAGCTTTCACCGCAGGTTTTGCAGCTTCTTCAGCACCTAAAGCAGTAACTTTAGCTACATACTCTTCATAATTTTTAGTCATAACGTCATCTTTTTCAAGCAATCTATTTGTTCTTGCTCTATAAAGATATGCTTCATGATATGTTGGCGATGCCACTAATACTTTTTCGAAAGCAGCATCTGCTTTTTGTAAAGCAATAACATCCGGTTTTGTATCTTTACTATTATTAGCATAATAATTTGATAAACCATAATAAACATTATCATCAAGATATGTTTTTGAATCCATAACATTAGATCCAAATTCAAAAATTGAAGCAGCCTCTTTGTACAATTTTTGTGTAAATAATTTTTTACCAACTTCACTTAAATCTTGAACTGCCAAAGGCTCCATTTCAACTGCCTTTTTAATATCTACTAAACCAGCGTTAAGAGCAACTGGATCAATTGATAATCCATCAGCACTAGTTCCTTTTTTAATTTTGGTTAAACCCAAATATAAATAATCTAAAGCAATTGCTTTATTTCCAGGAGCTGTGATAAAACTTTCCAATGATTTAATAGCTACATCAACATTCCCATTTTTATAAGCAGCATATCCTAAATAACGGTAGATTCTTGGATTAACTTTATCCAATTCAATCATCTTATTTGCTTCAACTTCAAGAGCTGCATAATCTTCTACCAAAATAAGGAAATCGGCACGACGCATTCTTGAGTGAATAGAATAATCTGTTAAAGACATATATTTATCATAATAACCTATCGCCGTTTTATAATTTGCAGCAGCTTGAGAAGGTTTGTTACGTGCAATTTTATAATATGTTTCAGCTAATTCTCTGTAAACCGGTCCATAATTAGGATTTATTGCAATTACTTCATTATATGCTTTTAAAGCTTCGTCATAAGATTTAGCACCTTTCAACAAAACACCCAATTGCATTTTAGCTCTTAGCAAAGTATTATCTGCTTGAAAAGCACTTCTGTAAGCTACATAAGCTTCATTTTGTTTTCCATCACCATAATAAGCATCTCCTAAGGCAAGTTGCAATTGAGCATCTTGAGGATTGTTTATCACAGCGCGGTTCAAAATTGCAATTGCACTTTTATAATCCGGTTTTGCAACATTCATGTAAGCTCTCGCAATGTAAACATACTCTTGTACATCTTTCTTTCTGATGTCTTTAGTAGCCAAAGCAAATTTAGCCTGTGCACCTGTCGCATCATTTTTATCTAAATCCATTTGACCTAAACCAATATAGTTCAATTTAGCCCCTTCAGATGTATTTAATCCGTTTTGAAAATAAATCTTAGCAGAATCTTCCACACTTTGTGTAAGATACACATTCCCTAAAGTAAAGAAAGCAGCACCATTACTTGGTTTTGTTTTGATAATTGATTTTAATATCGTTTTTGCGCTTTCAAATTGCTCAGCATCAATAGCTTTTTTTGCTTGATTAATGTCTTGCGCTTGTGTCGTAAAAGCTGAAGCCAATAAGGCAACACTAAAAGTTGTGAATTTATTCATTTTCATTATAATTAATTTATTTTTCATCATTTTGGTTTTTACCAATTATCGTAAACTTCCTTGTGGGAATACGAACCGGCAGTAATCCAGATTTTAAAATTATTCTTTGTCCGACATCTCCGGCAACAAATGAAGCAAAGCCCATTCCTAATCCAGAAAAACCTTGACAATTGATTATATACAAATCACGTGCCAAAGGATATTTTTTTTCCGCTATGTTATTTTGTGATGGAATATAATAGTCATCACTTTTAAGTCCTTTTACACCTAAAGTATTAACATTATCAACGTATTTTTGCATTGCCGGAAGTGGTTGAGAAAGCCAATTAACTCCTACTACTCCAATCATACCATCATTTTCTGAAACATATTTTATAACTTCATCATTAGATTTAAATGAAAAAACACCCTTTTCTGGGATAGCGTTTATTCCAGCCAAAGAATTCATGTAACGTACCGTACTTGAGTTTAGGTTATCAAAAACTAATCCTTTAATTGAAGCTACCGGTTTTCCTTGCATAAAACTAATAACATCTTTTAACGCTACAAGAGTATCTTTATTGTTTTTATTAGAGATAAAAGCTACAGCATCTGTAGCAAAAATAGTTATTTTTGGATTAATTTTTCTTTGCTTAAAAATCTTCAATTCTTCAGTTGTCAAATTTCTAGACAAAATAGCTATTGCAGCTTTTTCATTAAATAAAGAATTAACCGTTTCAGATTCAGATTTAGCGACAAGTTTTATTTTAGCCTCATATTCATTTTCAAACACGGCTACTTGATCTTCAATAATAGGAGCTAAAGTCTCATCTACATAGATTGTGGTTGAACCTTTCAGTATAGTTTCATTTCCTTTTTTATTATTCGTTTGATTACAAGCAAATACCAATATTACCAGTGAAAATAAAATAAAATATGGAAGTTTAGAATAATTTTTCATGATCTAGTTATTATTATCATTAATAATTCGAAAGAATCTAAAAGAAGCATATACAATAAGTAAAGCCCCAAAAGCTACTCTATAAGTAGGTTCCATTGCTAGAGGAAAATTCTTCATAAAGATAATAAATAAACCCAAAACAAGGTAAAGTAGAAAAAACAAAATTCCTAAAACAAGAAGAAATCGCTCTTTAAGCGATTTCTTCTTAATATTATTAAGTATGTTATTCAACATTATTCTGCAGATTGAATAGTAATTGGAAGAGAATAAAGTACTCTCACTTTTTTACCATTTTGCTCACCTGGTGTCCATTTAGGACATTTTTTCAAAACACGGATCGCTTCTTTTCCTGTTCCATAACCGATATCTCTAATCACTTTAATATCAGTCAAAGAACCGTCTTTTTCAACTACAAAAGTAACATAAACTTTACCTTTCAATCCTTCTTCTTCTGGAGTTTGATAGTTATTACCAACAAATTTGTAAAACTTATCAATTCCTCCCGGGAAATCAGGTTTAACCTCAATACCTGCGGTGTTATAAATTTGGTTATCAACCTCTTCTACTACAGCTGCAGTTCCAGTACCTACCGGCTCAACAGTTAAAACAGCATCTGGATCTCCTTTAATAGTTTCAGCACCTAACTTTTTATCTTTAATTTCGACAGTTTTAGGTGGTTCTTCAGTAACTTCCTCCGCTTTTGCAACCACTGGTTTAACAAATTTCACCTGATCCACTTTTGGTGGCGGTGGTGGCGGCGGTGGAACATCTTTTTTTATTTCTTCTTTAGGTGGTAATTTGATACTGACAATTTTAGTATCTAAAGTCTCATCAGCATCCGAAGAATCCGGCAGCAAATTTAAAATAAGCGGGGCACCAACTGCAAAAGCGAAAACTAAAGCACCAATGATAAGAGCTTTAATATTAGTCTTGGTATTTGATTTTCTTAGCTCATAAGCCCCATAGGCCTTGTTGCGTCCCTCGAATACAATATCAAGCCATTGGTTTGTGAATATATCTAATTTCATTTTTCTTAATTATTAGGTTATAGAGTAAATACGAAAATCTTATTTACCTTCTAACAATTTTAGTTCCTCTGGAGAAAAATCATTTACAATTGCATTTGAAGGTACTCCTACAATTGCCATCTCGTCTAGTATATCTACTAAATTACGGTAATTTGATTTTTTACTTGGTTTGATAATTACTATTAAACCTTTGTCTTTGTTCCCAGTGTATTCAACTACTGATTTTTTTCTTTTCAATAATTCTTTACGAATACCCTCTTTACCATAAGAAATATCTTTAGGACCAGCAATTGGAGTCGCTAATAAACCCATATAATAAACCATCTTATCATTGTCTCCTAATAAAACCGTCAAGGTACGGTTTTCATCAACTTTGATTGGCTTATCCTTATTTTTATCATCTTCTTTATCTGGCAAACCCAAAGGCATCGATTGCGGTTTAGACAACGTAGTCGTAAGCATAAAGAATGTAATCAATAAGAATGCCAAATCCACCATAGCAGTTAAATCTACTTTTGAGTTTGATTTTTTACTTCTTACTTTTCCACCTTTTTTGCCTCCACCGTCGCCGGTATTTAATTCAGCCATTTTAGTGTATTTTTTTAGTTATTTATCTTTTGCTCTCAAACCGGTAACCAGATTGAAGCTATTGATTTTCTGGTCTTGTAAAATATCCATAACTTGTTTAATCGCAGGATATTCTTCTTTTGCATCCCCTTTTATAGCAAGTTGCAATTCTTTGTCATTAATATCAATATTTGCAATACGAGAATTGTAAATCCAATCATGTAATTGATTATTCAATGAATCTTTAGGAACACCCGGCTGTAAACCCGGTTTACTTCTGTCCGCAGTCTTCATTGCAATCAATTGCTTCAAACTAGTAATTGGAACTCCAATACCTTCCATTAAAGCAAATTTCGCAGATTCTTCTTCCGTAAATACAACACCGTATTTTTGACCCATTAACTCAAGTGCCTTTTTTCTAACTTCTCTACCTTTTAAGTCAAAGAAAACTTTTCCTTTTCCAACAGTAATAATAGCTAAATTATCTTCTGGCAACTTAGTTTGAACAACTGATGCAGGCGTATCTACTGGCAGCGCTTCCGGTATCTTAGTTGTTGCTGTCATTACAAAGAACGACAACAAAAGAAAAGCGACATCACACATAGCTGTCATATCAGTAGACCCAGCTTTTTTTTGCATTTTTATAGCCATTAATATATTTTTTTATACTTACAAGAAAATAGAATCTGTTTTCCAGATCTCTATTTCCTTGTAAATTAAATTATTAATTATTTTTTTGTACTTCTGTAATGTCTGTACGTATTTACAATTGTATTACCAGCCTCATCAATAGAGTAAGTCAAAGTATCAATTTTAGAAGTAAAAAAGTTGTAAGCAATAATTGCTAAAGCAGAAGTAGCAATACCTGTAGCCGTATTAATCAATGCTTCAGAAATACCATTTGCAAGTGCAGATGAATCTGGAGTACCAGCAGCAGACAATGCACTAAATGCTTTAATCATACCAGTTACCGTTCCTAACAAACCTGCAAGTGTACCTAATGATACCATTGTAGAAAGAATAGTCATGTGTTTCTCTAACATTGGCATTTCTAATGAAGTAACCTCTTCTATTTCTTTGTGAATAGTTTCAGCAGCAGCTTCGCTATCTAAACCTTCTTTTTTAACTTCTTGGTATTTCAATAAAGCTGATTTTATTGGATTTGCAACAGATCCTTTTTGTTTGTCACATGCAGCAATCGCTCCTTCAATATCACCTTCTTTAATATCTTTTTGTACACTTGTCATGAATTTATCAAGATTTCCTGTACCAGCTGCTTTTGAGATCACAGCATAACGTTCAAATGAGAACACAACCACCATCAAAAGACATCCTAACAAAATTGGTACAATAGGTCCTCCTTTATATACCATTGCTAACATATTTCCTGGTAATGGGTGACCTGTATTAACACCGCCTTCAAAATTTGCGCCATTACCCATTATAAATTGCCATATTAACCATCCTACAAAAACACATGCTACAATAATGATTCCTGAAATCATTCCTCCTCCTTTTGAATCGTTTTGTTTTTTAACGTTTGCCATTTTTTTTAATTTTAATAGTTTTAAATAATTTATCTTTAGTTATAATAAACTTGTAGAGGAGCAAATTTATATTTTTAGTTTAAATAAAAAAACTTTTTTTAATTTTATTATAATTAAATTTATTTAAAAAATACATTTACAATTCACAACGTTGCATTTATATCAAAATACTCAAACAAATCTACTCTTTTATAAAAAATAACGTGTTTTTTTATGAATTATTAACATAATATTTCAACAACCTCTTCTTATTAATCAAAACTAATATTTTGTGTTATTAACAATAAAAAAGCAGGAAAACTGCAGTATACACTAAAATTTCAGGTTTTATAAAAAATATAATACCTTGCAAATGATTTAAATCTAAACCTATTATGAGCAGAAAAGAAGATTTTATACAGCAAATTACAGACGGATATAACTCTAAAGGAGAAAGAATTACTCTTGGCGGAGCGATATTAGATGGCGAAGCTTTGCCCAACGCACCTGTAAAAATACCCCTAAAAACCTTAAACCGTCATGGATTAATTGCCGGAGCTACCGGAACCGGGAAAACCAAAACTATCCAAATACTCTCTGAACAATTATCATCCTTTGGGATTCCTGTATTGATGATGGATATAAAAGGTGATTTTAGTGGCATAGCCAAAGAAGGCGAAGAGAAACCATTTATTACTGAACGTCATGCTAAAATAAATATACCTTATAGTACGTCTAGTTTTCCAGTTGAATTATTGACTTTGTCTGAACAAAATGGAGTTCGTCTTCGCGCTACTATCTCTGAGTTTGGACCGGTTTTATTTTCTAGAATCCTTAACTTAAATGATACTCAAGCTGGTGTCGTTTCTGTTATCTTTAAATATTGCGATGATAATAAAATGCCTTTATTAGATTTAAAAGACATCAAAAAAATAATCAACTATATCACCGAAGAAGGAAAAGACGAAATTGAGGAACATTATGGCAAGATTTCTACTTCAACAACAGGCACAATTCTTAGAAAAATAATAGAATTAGAACAACAAGGAGCCGATCTGTTTTTTGGCGAAATGTCTTTTGACGTGGAGGATTTAATGCGCATTGATGAAAATGGTAAAGGATATATCAATATCTTACGATTGACTGACATTCAAGACAAACCAAAATTATTTTCGACATTTATGTTGAGTTTATTAGCCGAAATCTACCAGCAAATGCCTGAAAAAGGAGATTCGGATCAACCAGAATTAGTTATTTTTATCGATGAAGCTCATTTAATTTTCAATGAAGCCAGCCAAGCATTATTAGAACAAATAGAAACGATTGTAAAACTGATTCGTTCCAAAGGAATCGGGATTTACTTCGTCACTCAAAACCCAATGGACATCCCAAGTGGTGTTTTGGCGCAATTGGGTTTAAAGATCCAACATGCTTTAAGGGCTTTTACAGCAAATGATCGAAAAGCCATCAAACAAACTGCCGACAACTACCCTACTTCTGACTATTACAAAACAGATGAAGTTTTGACAAGTCTTGGAATTGGAGAGGCATTAGTCACTGCATTGAACGAAAAAGGAATTCCAACACCACTTGCAGCAACGATGATGCGTGCACCTATGAGCAGAATGGATATTTTAACCGAAAGTGAGATTCAGGAAATTAATAACAAATCTAAGCTGGTAAAAAAATACAGCGAACTTATTGATCGCGAAAGTGCTTACGAAATGCTGAATAAAAAAATTGCCGTTATCGAACAGGAAACAGCAGAACAAGAACAGGAAAAAACATCTGAAAAAGAAGAAAGTAAAGGCCCGAGTACAGCGAGTGTAGTAGGGAAATCAGTTTTAAAAGTATTAACAAGTGCTACTTTTATAAGAGGTGCTTTTGGTGTTTTATCGAAAATATTCAAAAAGTAAAAGTCAAACCATATAAGTGATATAAGCAGGCCAAACGCATTAAAATTAAACCACATAGAAACATAGAATTTAATTTAATTTTTGATTTAAATCTGTTCCGAACAGTCGAAATTTAGGTGACATAGAAAAAAAGCCAATGCTTTTTTTTCTATTGTGAACTCTTATCATCGTCAAAATTTATTTTTACAGGAATAAACACTATGTTTCTCCTATGTGGTTCAATTTTTAATGCGTTTGATCTGGTGATATAAGTTCAATTAAGCTAAATGCATAACTTTTTACATGAACTTATATCACTTATATGGTTTAAAAAATTATTCTTGCTCCAACAACTCTAAAATTTTCTTTTCTACCACTTCGCTATCCCAAATATTCTCGATGTTTTCCATTTTCAAAACTTCTTCCATAATAGCATTTTGATAATCCCCAATAGCCAAAGCTTCGGCATAAGGACGATCACTAAAGGTTACTCTGCTATAAAGCGGAATCCATTTTTCCGGATATTTATCTGAGAATGATTTTTCGATTTTCTTTTGCAATAGAAATTTTTCATCAGCCGTTTTAGAACTCATTTCCATAAAATTACGATAGGAAAGTTCCGCAATAGCATCTGCATTTGGTTTACGGGATTTTTGATATTCGGAGAAAATCGTTTTCCAATCATCTCCATACTTTTCAATCATTTCATAAAGAATCGAAATGTCCTCAAAACCTGCATTCATTCCTTGTCCGTAAAAAGGAACAATTGCATGACAAGCATCGCCAATTAAAGCAATTTTATCTTCGTAAGTCCACGGAAAACATTTCATAGTCACTAAAGTACTTGTTGGATTTTTGAAAAAATCCTCAGTCAATTTTGGAATAACATCAATAGTATCCGGTAAGTTTTTCTCAAAAAAAGCTTCCACTTCTTTTTGGTCTTTTAATGAAGCGAAAGAATTTTCTCCTTCAAAAGGCATAAACAGAGTACACGTAAAACTACCATCTAAATTGGGTAACGCAATCAACATATATTCCCCACGGGGCCAAATATGAAAAGAATTCTTGTCTAATTTATGAGTTGCATCCGCGTTTGCAGGAATGTTTAATTCCTTATATCCAATAGGTAAAAATTCTTGTGAATAATCAAACATGCTTTGACGCTGCATGCGATGACGAATTCTGGAAAAAGCACCATCGGCACCAAAAACCATATCATACTTTTTTTCTTCCCAAGCACCTCTTTCGGTTTCACCGATGTGCAAAGTAGCATCATCTAAAGTTACATCCCAAATTTTATGTTCGAAAAAGAATTCAGCTCCTGCAGCTTCCGCCAAATCGATCATTTTTCTATTCAAAGTCCCTCTGGAAATCGAGTAAATAGATTCGCCTTCTTGTCCGTAATTTTGAAAATTAAGTTTATCTACAAGATGAATGGCACGTTTGTCCATTGGAATTGCAATGGCTCGCACGGCATCGCCTACTCCCACACCGTCAAGTGCTTTCCAGCCTCGGTTAGACATGGCTAAATTAATAGAACGACCTGAAAACTGAATTTGTCTAATATCTGGGCTTCTATCGAAAACATGAACCGTATGACCCGCTTTGCGAAGGTAAATAGCTAATAAAGATCCAACTAATCCAGAACCTACAACCGCTATTTTTTTGGAAATTTGCATTAATTTTTTATAAAAAGTTAGGCAAAATTACTGATTTTATTAGACTAAGAACTTTAAAACTATTAATTTTTATGTGGAATAAAAACCAATTTTGTTGAAGTTCTAACAATCTCTTCCTTGTTTAGCTTCATTCTTCTAAATTTTCCAGCATTATATAGCTCCGCTTGATCACTGTAATGCGCACTTAACGGATTCCCTGATTGCCCCGTTGGAAGGATACTCCAGCTGTTTTCTATATCCGAAAAATCAATAATCCTTCTCGTTGACGGACCTCCTTTTACAACATAATTTCCATCATCAGTAAAATCAAAAAACAGGTTATTAATAACTTCAGTGGAACCCGAAACTTCAAAAGGACCTACATTGAAAATTCTTCTTAAAGCTGCCACTTTTCCCAATGGATGTTGGTGTTCTACCGTATGAACCTTATTCCAAGTCCATTCAGCAACCGAAGTTCCCAATTGTTTTTCTAAAGCTACAATCGACTCTTTAAACGATTGTGATATAATTTGACTTCGGGTTTCTTTTTCATTTTTAGTACTTATATTATCCCACCAAAGCGATTCTTTATTCCCGATTTGTTTTGCAATAATTTGCTTCATAATATGTGTCTCCAAAAATTGCTTGAAATTAGCTGCACCAAGTTCGTCCTCGAAAGTATTTTTCAAATAATTAAAAACCCATTTATTGTAAATTGTTGGCGCGACATCAGTAAGATTATTGGAACCTTTCCAACTTTTCAGAACAACCAAAGCTTCTTTTTCATTTTCAGAAAGTGATTTCTGGTCCACATCCAAGATTAAATGCCGAACCACTTCTGGAGCAACTAATGACGTATTATCGAAAATCATTCTTCCCACAGCCGCTTTATCCCAATCCGATTTTGGATTTAATAACTGCGTGATTCGTTTTGCTCGATCTTCAGGAAGGTAATAGCCTGGATATAAAAATCCGTCTATAGGTTCCGGCTGGTTATTTGCAGAATAGACATAATCCCATTTTGGATTTACCGCCGATGGGTTTTTGGAGAAATCCAGATATTCTTTAATATCATCTTTACCACTGGCGCCATCCAAAATAAAATTAGGATTTACTCCCGCATTATGCTTGTATAATTTTCCAGTTGCCCACCAAGCCACATTTCCTTTGGCATCGCCATACATTATATTTAAACCGGGCGCCGCTATCAAACTGACTCCTTTTTGGAAATCGGCTTTACTTTTAGCATGCGAAATTTTATAAACAGCATCCAGAATTTGTATGGGTTGTTGCGTATAAATCCAAGACATCGCAACGGGTTTATCTTGCTGCAAACCATCAATCAAGTCATTCACGATTGGTCCGTGGCGCGTGATTTTTACATTCAAAACCACATCAGTAGAATCTTTTACTTTTATAATTTTTTTTCGAATTTCATACGCACTGAAACCGTTTGGTGTCTTGTAAGCATTGGCATCATTTGGACTATTCTCCTCTTGGTACAAATCAAGATCATCATTCTCAAACATCGTTAAACCATACGCATACTCGCGATTATGTCCTAACAAAGGATACGGAGTTCCAGCCAAATAACAGCCGTATAATTCAAAATCTGGCGTTACTACATGCGCTTCATACCAAGTTCCCGGTTGAGAAAACCCAATGTGTGGATCATTAGCAAAAATAACTTTCCCATTTTTAGTTTTCTTTGGCGCAATAACCCAACTGTTACTTCCTATAAACGGAGAAATTGGAGATTGTTCCAATAGCGAAGCTACTGACTTTGAAATAGCGATATATTCTTGTGATGTCTCTTTAGCATTTTTAATTCGGGTGGTATTAAACGAACCATCGATTCCAAAATCCTTAAGATATTCCATTCCGTATTTATTTCGAATATCAGTCAATAACGGGTCTGTTTGTTGAGCCATCGCAAAATTAAAAGACATGTAACCAAAAATATTATAAACGTCTTTAATCGTAAATTTCTCTTTCTTAACTCCTATTAAACTAAACTCTATTGGCGTTGTTCCTTCTTCCAAATATTGATTAATTCCATCTAAATAAGCCATAGTCAATTGATAACTTGGGCTGTTTTTATCCAAAGCTGCAATCGCTTTTGCGGATGCTTCTTCGATTCCAAGTCCTGCAAAGAATTTATCATTTTTGAGTGCCACTGAACCAAAAATCTCCGATAATCGTCCCGGTGCAATACGACGCATCAGCTCCATTTGCCATAATCGATCTTGTGCATGAACATACCCCAAAGCCATCATCGCATCCTTTGAATTGGTCGCATAAATATGTGGAATCCCAAACTCATCAAAATAAACTGTCGTTTCTTTTTGAATGTTTTTCAGTTGCAATTCACCTTCATATTTTGGTTTTAGATAAAACCCATAAATAATTAAAGCTACTGCTAAAACTGCTACTGTTGAAAGTAAAACGAGAAGAACTATTTTAAGTTTTTTCATACGAAGATAATATTTGTTTTTTTAGCGGAATATGGTATCGCCATTCTTCATTCCTGTTTGTGATTTGGAATCATGGCGATTTCATATTTGAATAAATTGATAAACAAATATATAGGATTTGAAAGTTATTTAAAACAATTTATTTTCATTGTTTTTTTGGTACTAAACAAAAAGAGTGTTTAAATTCTATACGAACTTAAACACTCTCAATTATAATAAGAATAAATTTATTCCTTTTTACTTCCGTCTATAATAGCACCAGTTCCCGCACCTACACCTGCACCTGCGATACCGCCAATTATAGCTCCTTGAACCTTTTTCTTACTTATGATTGCTCCCGTTGCAGCACCAACTCCTGCACCAATTACAGCGCCTTTAGCAGTTCCGCTCCAACCTTTCTTTTTTGCCGTAGTGGTAGTTGTTGTAGCAGCTTGTTGATTGACAACAACAACTTCTTTTTGAATTTCTATTTTGGCTTCTTCAATTTTGGCTTCTTCAATTTTAGCCATTTCAACCTGCATCGAATCAATAACTCTTTGTTTCTCCATTTCAACTTTCATGGAATCAACAGTAGCCTGTTTTGCCTTTTGAATTTCCATTTTCCCTTGATTTTGACAAGAAACAACAACTGCGGCTATAAGTATAAAATATAATGCTTTCATAATTTTAAATTTTTATAATTTTTAATTATACAAAGAAACACCTAAAGTGCGCAATAAACTTTATAGAATTTAAACTATTTCTTATATAATTCTGCGTCTGACTTATTTTAGAATTCCAGATTTCAATATTTGTCCAAAGTGATACATATCTTCAAAAGAACAATACAATGGAACTGGCGCTAATCGAATAACATTAGGTTCGCGCCAATCCGTTATCACACCATTTTTCATAAGATAATCAAACAAACTGCGTCCTTCCCCATGAAGCAACACTGATAATTGCGACGCTCTTTCCGATGGATTTGACGGCGTTATAATTTCGAAAGTACTATCGACTTCTTTGTCTATTTCGTGCAGAATGAACTCTAAATACGAAGTGATTTTATCTCTTTTTTGAATTAAAGCGTCCATTCCTATTTCATCAAACATTTCTACTGAAGCCAAATAAGGTGCCAGAGAAAGTACTGGTAAATTACTGATTTGCCAACCATCAGCACCATGAACAGGATCAAAAGTTGGTTCCATCTTGAAACGACGTTCTTTATTGTGTCCCCACCATCCTGCAAATCTTGGTAAATCGTTATTGTTATGATGTTTTTCGTGAACAAAACATCCTGAAGCATTTCCAGGTCCAGAATTCATGTATTTATAACTACACCAAGCTGCAAAATCCACATTCCAATCGTGCAATTCCAGTTTTATATTTCCTGCAGCGTGGGCTAAATCCCAACCTACTTTTGCACCCGCTTTATGACCTGCTTCAGTTATCGTTTTAATGTCAAAAACTTGCCCTGTGTAATAGTTCACACCGCCAATTAAAACCAAAGCCAACTCATCACCTACTTCTTCAATTTTAGCCAAAACATCTTCTAAGCGAATGTTGTGTTCGCCTTCGCGACGTTTAATTTCAACAATAGCATCTTCTGGTTTTATCCCGATGTTTCGGGAATGAAAATGAACCTGACTTTGAAACATATACTGGTCCGAAGGAAATGCTTTTTCCTCACAAATGATTTTATATCTGGTTTTTGTAGGTCGGTAAAAGGAAACCATCAACAAATGAAGATTGACCGTTAACGTATTCATCACGGTAACTTCACTTGGCAAAGCACCCACAATCTTACTCAACGGATTTGCAAATCGTTCGTGGTAATCCCACCATGGTTTTTCACTGTAAAAATGACCTTCAACAGCCAAATTCGCCCAGTCATTCATCACCTCATCTACATACGCTTTAGTACGTTTGGGCTGTAATCCCAATGAGTTTCCTGTGAAATAAATCACCTTTTTCCCATTTACCTGCGGAAAAATAAATTCATCTTGGTATTTATGTAATTGATCTTGTGAATCAAGTTGTTTTGCAAATTCAAGGGTATTTTCGAATGTCATGGTTTGTATTTTGTTTTGTAAAAGTAGTAAAAAAAGACAGATAGATAAAAGACTTTTAGTCGATTGACGACAGATAAAACAGTTAAAATTCCGAACGAGAAAAAATAGTTTCCGAATACTATACGGAATTAAAAAACAACTCGTTATTTAACTATATTTGATTGAATTTAAAATTCTTAGCTATGCTTAAAAACAGTTTAAACGTTATTATTATTGCTATCGCCGTGGTAATTTCCTCCTATTTATTTTCGAATGCTTTTCAGAATCGAAATAAAAGTAATGACACCATAAGCGTAACCGGCTCCGGAAAGAAGGATTTCGTGTCGGATTTAATTGTCTGGCGTGGTTCTTTTTCTAAAAAAAGCATGACTTTGAAAGATGCCTACGCAGCATTAGATTCCGACAGAGAGAAAATAAAAAGCTATTTATCAGGCAAAGGAATTGCTCCGAATGAAATGGTATTCTCAGCGGTGAATTTTAATAAAGATTTTGAAACCACCTATAACGAAAACGGAACGACAAGACAGCAAATTTTCACTGGATTTACCTTAACCCAAAGCGTGAGCATCCAATCTAAGGAAGTAAATAAAATTGAAGAATTATCTAGACAATCAAGTGAATTGATCAACTCAGGTGTGGAATTTTATTCTACTCCTCCTGAATATTATTACACAAAACTCGCCGAGTTAAAAATAAAAATGATTGCCGAAGCTACAAAAGACGCGAGTATCAGAGCAAAAAGCATCGCTGAAAATGCAGATGCCAGTTTAGGGAATCTAAAAAAATCAGATATGGGTGTTTTTCAAATTACGGGTCAAAACTCATCGGAAGATTTTTCTTATGGCGGTTCATTCAATACGCAATCCAAAAACAAAACGGCTAATATTACGGTACGACTGGTGTATCAAGTGAATTAGGAATACAAATCATGATGATCCCTAAATTGTTTTGTGTGAGGGATGGAAGCAGCATCCTTTATTTTCTTTCTTTAAGAAAATAAAGATACAGCGTACAGCCCGACCTTGGGGCACACCAAAAAAAATCTCGTCATTACTGACGAGATTTTGTTATTTAGAATCTGATGTAATTCAGATTAGATGATTAACATCGCGTCACCGTAAGAATAGAATTTATATCCTTCTTTGATTGCTTCCGCATACGCTCTTTTCATTAAATCATGTCCGCAAAATGCTGAAACCATCATTAATAAAGTTGATTTTGGCGTGTGAAAATTGGTAATCATACACGTTGGAATCGTAAACTCATGTGGAGGAAAAACGAATTTATTTGTCCATCCATCAAAAGGATTCAAGGTGTTTTGTGACGATACTGAACTTTCAACGGCACGCATAGAAGTAGTTCCTACGGTACAAATACGTTTCTTTTTAGCTTTGGCTTCATTCACAATATCACACGCTTCTTGAGTAATTTTTAATTCCTCAGAATCCATTTTATGTTTTGACAAATCCTCAACCTCAACTGGATTGAAAGTTCCTAAACCTACGTGAAGTGTTACTTCGGCAAATTTAATTCCTTTAATTTCCAGTTTTTTCAATAAATGTTTCGAGAAGTGCAATCCTGCAGTTGGCGCCGCAACAGCTCCTTCTTCTTTAGCATAAATAGTTTGGTAACGTTCCGCATCTTCCGGAGTTACGTCTCTTGAAATGTATTTTGGGATTGGAGTTTCTCCAAGTTCTGTTAATTTATTTCTGAATTCTTCATAAGAACCGTCGTAAAGGAAACGCAATGTTCTTCCACGAGAAGTCGTATTGTCGATAACCTCAGCAACTAATGAGTCGTCATCTCCAAAATATAATTTGTTACCAATTCTGATTTTACGCGCCGGATCAACTAAAACATCCCAAAGTCTTTGCTCAGAGTTTAATTCTCTAAGTAAAAAAACTTCGATTCTTGCTCCTGTTTTTTCCTTGTTTCCATACAAACGTGCTGGAAAAACTTTGGTATTATTCAGAATTAAAACATCTCCGTCATCAAAATAATCGATAACATCTTTGAACATTTTATGTTCTATAGTTTGCTTCTTACGATCAATAACCATTAGACGTGCTTCGTCTCTGTTTTCAGCTGGATATTCGGCAAGAAGTTCTTTTGGTAAATCGAATTGAAAATGTGATAATTTCATTTGATAAAGTTATGAGTTATGAATTATAAGTTATGAGTTAAGCCTCAATAAATTATAATCGTTTGCAAATATACGATTGTGAGATAGGCGTTGTCAAGTGTTTTGCTGTTTATTTTCAAAAGTCCGTTGCCACAAAGGCGCAAGGGCACTAAGCAAAATTTCATTTACAAAATTTCAGACACATTATATCCTAATTTCTTCATGTCTTCCCAAAAATCAGGATATGATTTTGAAACTACTTCGGCATTTTCGATGATTATCGGCACTTTTAAAGCTAATGGGGCAAATGCCATCGCCATTCTGTGATCGTTATAGGTAGCGATTTTAATATTAGGATTGATGTTCGATGAAGCCACAAGCGTCAAGCTATCATTCGTAACTGCTATATTTGCTCCTAGTTTTGTTAGCTCAATTCGTAATGCTTCCAGCCTATCGGTTTCTTTAATTTTCAAGGTATGCAGCCCTGTAAGATGGCAACCAATTCCTAATCCAAGGCAAGTAACTACAATCGTTTGGGCGATATCTGGCGTATTATTTAATTCTAAGTTTAAAGTTTCAGGTTTGAAATTAGACTGTTTAACCAAAGTCATTCTGTTTCCTTCAAAATGCGTATCGACACCCATTTGTTTGTAGATTTCAACCAAAGCCGAATCACCCTGCAAACTGGTTTCTTTATAACTGGTCAATGAAATGGAAGCATTTTCAGCCAAAGCAGCCAAACTAAAAAAGTACGAAGCAGAACTCCAATCGGATTCTACGGTCATTACTTTCGATTCCACTTCTTGTTTTGGATAAACGGTAATTACATTTCCTTCGAAACTGGTTTTAATATCCAAATCATTCAACAAAGCCAAGGTCATTTTGATATAAGGAACCGAAGTGATTTCACCTGTTAAAGTGATTTCAATACCGTTTTCCAGTTTTGGCGCCACTAATAACAATGCCGATATGTATTGACTGCTCACATTTGCAGAAATAGTAACCTTAGAAGCTGTGATTTTTTGTCCTTTGATTCGAATAGGCGGATACCCTGCTTCTTTCTCATAGGAGATTTTCGCACCCAATTGCTCTAACGCTTCCACCAAAACTTTTATCGGACGTTCGGTCATTCGCTGAGAGCCAGTCAACACTACTTCGCGACCTTCGTTTACAGCAAAATAAGCCGTTAGAAATCGCATCGCCGTTCCAGCATGATGAATATCTACTATTTCCTCATTTCCTTTCAATGCTTTTTGCATGACTTCACTATCATCTGAGTTGGATGTATTGGCCAAAGTAATAGTAGGAAACAACGCTTGCAACAATAATAGTCGGTTGGTTTCGCTTTTTGAACCGGTAACTGCAATTTGAGCTTGTAAATTGGAATGGGAAGTTTGTAACAGTAAATTCATTTTTGGTAATTGTTTGGTATGTTTTGGCAAATTTATTTTAAAAAAAGCATGTACCAAAGCTTTACCTCGACATATAACATTATTTTAGTTTATCGTTGTTTTTGTGGCGGTCTTTGTCGCGAATGGATTTCAAATCCATCTTTTTATCAAATGCAGCCTGCAAATCGATTCCGGTTTGATTTGCCAAACACAATACCACAAAAACCACATCGGCTAATTCTTCGCCAAGGTCTTTATTTTTATCGCTTTCTTTTTCGGATTGTTCTCCGTAACGGCGGGCAATGATTCGGGCCACTTCGCCTACTTCTTCAGTAAGTTGTGCCATATTTGTGAGTTCATTAAAATAACGAACACCGTGTTCTTTAATCCAAGTATCTACGTCTAGTTGGGAGTTTTTTAGGTTCATTGTTTTTTTTTAAAATTATTTCACAGACAAGCACAAAGGTAACACAAAGATTCAAAAAGTTTTTTTATCCTTCAAAAATTAAGCGCTATCAAAGCTACAAGACAAGGACTAATTAAACTTGTCATTCATACCCAAAAGTTTCAATCCACAAAGGTCATAATCTTTTTTCCCTAGATCTAATTTTCTCTCCGACAAAGCATCCTTTATCGGTCCTAGTTTATAGGCTACACTTTTTTAAGAACTATTTTTTCGTTTTGCTTATCAATCATTTGTTGAAAAAAATCTTTTAATACATCATAAAAATCTGCTGGTACGATAGCTGTATTTATATTTTCGGTAATAGAAATCTGAATTTTATTTCCTTCGTTGGCAATAATATATTTAAAAGCGCCGACATTCTCTCCTGTTGCAATATTCATCACTTTAGGCAAGGATTCTACAACATAACCTTCTGGAATTTCTATGTTAATATTATATTTATTTTCTGTTGGATAACCGAAATCGACAGGGTATTCCCTTATTTCTTGCTTAAACGGATTTTCTTTTGAAGCTAAAAAAATCAATGGTGAAATGTAAATTTTATCATTGATCACCTCCACTGTTTTGGAATCTTTAAACGAATAGTTTTCTACAATTGGCTTAGACAATTCCAGTTCATTTTCTCTAACATAATCACTTATCTCTATGTTATTGTTTTTATTTTCTAATGCTTCTAAATAATTATCCTTACTTGTCACTAAATGCTTTTGTCTAAAATACAAAGCCTCATGATTTGTAAACTGAGTTCTGATTTTTCCATCAATGGAACCATTATTCCCCAATACAAGATTCATATTTGTAGATTCTTTTGAAAAGGCTTTAGGCATTAAATCAACTTCCATTGACGTGCCATCTTTCCTGATTAATCTTCCATACCAATTCAGATCTCTTAACGGTAACACATTGGGAATCGAATACTTTTCCGTCGCATCCAGTAATATCATTCCATCATTTATTTCTACTGCCCCTATTACATAATTGAAAGCGGTTCTGTTTGGAAATAATGCAATTCCATTCGATCTGGTGCTAACCAAAACCGGGTTAGCATTAATTCCCGCAAAACGCAACATGGCAGTGAGCATCAGGTTGATTTCAGCCACATTTCCCGTTTTGTCTTTATAGGCTTTCTTTACGCCATCGTTACAAGAATAGCCAGTATAATCATTCCATTTTACTTTAGTTTTAACAAAATTAAAAATAGCGGCTATTTTTTCTTCTTGGGAAGTCAAACCTTTTATTAATGTAATAACATCTTCTTCGAAATATCCTGTTTTATCGAGTTCCGTTCCAAAATCTTCATTTTCATAAATTTTTTTCACAACCGTCTCCCAATCTGTAGAATACATTTCCGGAAGAGAGTTCGGAAATTTGGTCATGGCCAATTCATGCGAAACACTTGCCGTATAATTCTCAATATTATTCACAAAAGACTCTTCTTTCATCGCAGGCAAATTTTTGGCTAAATAAGTCGTCTTTGTTTCCTGATAATCTATTTTATCTTGAGAAAAGGTAGTTTTAGAAGTATAAAACCCTGACCTTTCTTTACTGCTTATTATTATGGATTTTTGACTTTTATCCACTGTAACCTTGGGAAATATGTAGCCTTTTGGATTCGGATTATAGACAAAATATTCCGGAATATAAGTTGTGAATTCCGAATAGTTTACTGGAATGCTGGTTTGAAAAAACCATTCTTTCAGTTCGCTTATGCGTAGCGTTCTAATGGTATATTCATACTCTATAATTGAGCCTTCTTTTACATTAGGCATCGCTATCTTTTTCCTACCCCAATATTTATTAATTTTTTCGTCAAATTCCCCATCGCTTTTTAGCTTGGTTTTTTCTATTTTACCTCCAACTAAATTATAAGTTATGGCGTCCGAAAAAAAGATTCCTTCTTTTGAATTACCTCCTATATAATACTGTACTGCTTGATTTGCCCAATCATACCCTTCCTTTTTATAAATTTTGACACGAGTTTTCACTACCGTAACCATCTCAAAACCTTTGTCTTGAGAATATTCAAATCTAACCTCTCCTTTTTTAAACAAAATGGTCGCAACTGCTGTAGAATCTTTAGGGTGTGTCTTTTCTTCCAATTCTGCCACGGAGACTTTTCCTAATTTAAATTCTTGTGCATTTGTTTTTAAAACAAACACCATCAGAAACAATGCAATGATAAGTTTATTGAATTTCATTTTATAATTGTTTTTTAGTTAGTATAATTTTGGCATTGTCATTTTTGGATATTTGCTCCATAAAAAGGCGGTATTCATCGTATTCTTGGTTTGAATAAAGTCCTTTTTTAATAAATATAGAACGCTTATAAACCATGTTGCTATTGTCATTTTTCATAATCTCGGTTTTATATTCTCCGAATTTACTTTTCAATTCAAAATTGCTCGGCAAAAAGTCAATAGTAAACCCCGTAGGTAGGGCTATTGCTATCTCATCCGTATCAGCATAGCCTCTTTGAATTTCGAATGGATTTTTACGATTTCGGATTCTTTTGATAATACCCGTATATTGATTATAAACATTAACAGTAAAAATCAAATTGCTTCCGGTAATTTTACCATAATTCCCGGCAGAAATCTCTACGTTTTCAGTGAAACTTATTTTTTTCTTATCATTATTGAAACTTGTTTTGTTTATTTTCAAATTGTTGATATTATCCCAATATTCTTTATAATGTTTTTCCTTTTCTGTTGGCTGAAGTTTTTCAATAGGAGCTTTTTGGCTGTACTGGGTTCCTTCCGATACAATGGATATTCTTCCGGAAAGTTCTCCCGTTTGGGATATGATATATTCCCCTTTACTTATTTGTGTATTGCCTTTGTCTTCATAATTTTTTGCTCTGACAATTTCTCCGCCTTCGGGTTTCATGATCAGAACATTTCTATCATCCGTAAATGTGCCTTGATACCCAAACGGATCCTCTTGACTGGTACATTCCAACCAGATATAATTATTTCCCGTTGGGATAGCTAAAATGACATGATTACTCTGCATGGAAACAAAATCAGCAATAACATCTTTTTTATTTCTATCACCATACAATCTTGTATAATAAGATGGAACATCTACTGATTGTAAAAGTGCTCTAGTATAATTAGTCAGAGCCTTACAGTCTCCATATCCTAAACGATCTACATCACTAGCCAGCATAGGTTTCCAGCCTCCAATTCCTTCTTGAATACTAACATACCTTACTTTTTCTTGAACATACTTGTAAATTATTCTAGCTTTTTTTATAGGATCTTTTTCGTCTCCCACTAATTGTTTTGTTTTTACTTTAGTTTCTTCAGTTAAATCCATTGTTCCAGATAATATTTTATCCGAAAACCACAAGCCCATTTCCTTCCAGGTTTTAGCATTCCCATCTACCCCTTCCAAATGAAACAACTCTAATCCCATCATCACATTTGGAAAAATAGAGCTAAAACTAGGGCTGTAATCTTCTTGTTTTTGTGCCAGAATATTAGTAGCATTATATGAAAGTTGCGTTGTAGTATCAATAGTTTTATCAATTTTGGAATTAGAAAAATTGAATTCCATTTTCTTGAAACCTAAATTATCAGGATATTTTACATTCAAAATACTTTTTTCGACACTTACAAAATAATCACTTGAAGGATACCATTTCGGAATAAAAGCCGTAGTAGAAGTTTCTATCTCGCTATCAAAAACTATTGTAAAGGGATATTGGACAGGAGTATAATCTAAATAAAGATAACGGTTATCCGAAAAAAGGGTACCGCCATCAACTGCACTTTGGTCTTTAAAATCTTTACGCTTAATTTTTTTGATTTCTTTTCCTAAAATATCATAAACAATTGCTTCGATATTTCTAATATTGGTCCTTTTATCATAACTTTCAATAGCGTCAATTGCACTAAGACCTTTTTCATTTAGAACCGTTACCACTCTTTTAGTGATGATATTCATGCTTCTTTGTGAAGCAATAACTATGTCTATTTGATTCAGACGAACAACAGCATTAGCATTTTCTTTTAAGCTATCGGAAATATTCAAAGAGTTATATTCTATCTTTTGAGCAAAAATAAAAGAAGTAAAAAACAAAAATAGGAAAGAGATATTTTTAAAAATCATAAAATTCTTTTTGTCAAAAATATAAGAATTTTTCGATTAAAGAAAACTTAATCTCGATTTTTACTATCAATGATTATGGTTACAGAACCGTCATTTAACAAAAGTACTTTCATATCGGCGCAAAAATACCTTTTTTTATCTTTTTACAAATCCATCTTCTACTTTTGGGATAATTATTCTATTTCGCAAACAAGCGTCTTCGAATTAAACATCAAACCCGCTTACATAAAATAACTAGATGTATCTTAAAAATATAGATGGAACAGCAAAAGTTAAAATCTATATTAATACAAATTGAATTATGTATTATATTTTTAATTCAAATAATGGCTGTTAAACATTAACTTCTTTATGAACCAATTCATTGATAACGTTATACAACTCCTCTGACTCGAAAGGTTTAGATAGATACCTTTCTATTCCTACAGAAGAACAAGCTTCGATAACAGAACCTGTCACAACTGCAGTTAATGCTACAATTGGAATGTTTTTTTTAATCTTATCTTCCAAATTACGGATGATCAAAGCAGCTTCATATCCATCCATTATTGGCATCATTATATCCATCAAAATAATATCAAAATTTTCATTAATAACTGCCTCAACTGCTAAGACTCCATTATCTACAGTAACACAATCGAAATTAAATTTTGAAAGCACTTTTTGCACCAAAATTTGATTAATCCGATTATCTTCTACTAAAAGAACTTTTATTTTTTCGTCTCTATTAATAGGAATGACTGATTTATCTTTATTTATAATTGATTTTGAACCAACTGAATTCAAATTCTCTTTACCAAAAGGTAAGTTTACTATAAATTTTGTGCCAACACCAAGTTTACTTTTTACCTGAATTTCGCCATTCATAATAGTGATAATTTTCTTGATGATAGTCAATCCTAATCCTGTACCACCATATTTTCTTGCTGTATCATTGCTTACTTGAATAAATGGATCAAAAATAGCATCTATCCTGTCTGATGGAATTCCTATTCCAGAATCTTGTACTGAGACTTTTATATGATGAAACCCTGCTTCTTCTTTATCAAACTTAATTTTTAATCTAATTTTTCCTTTTGTAGGGGTAAATTTAACGGCATTACTAATTAAATTAAATAATATTTGAGAAACTCGAATAGAATCGCCATTAAGTATTACAGGAACTTTTTTATCGATTGAAATTTTAAAATCCAGCCCTTTTTCCTGTATCTTAATAGAAAAAGTATCGCAAATCAGCTGGGTAAGTTTTGACAAATCGAAGGGTTTTTCATAGAGTGCAATTTGTCCCGATTCAATTTTTGCTAAATCCAAAATATCATTAATAATCACGAGAAGAATATCTCCTGACATCTTTATATAGCCTAATTGCTTTTTACTATCATCATCTAAAGAAGGATTTTTTAACAATAAATCCGTAAATCCCAAAACACCATTAAGTGGTGTACGAATTTCATGACTCATACTTGACAAGAATTCATCTCTTGCCATGGCTAATTGTTCAGAACGTTCCTTTTCCTCTACTAATTTTTTATTACTAGTTTCTAATAAATTTTTAGAAACCATAACTGCTTTTAATTCTTCAATATAGGTATTAAACCCCATACAGAAAACATCTAATTCATCCTGAGCATCTGAAATGGGTAAATAATTAAAAAAATCTCCGGCATAACAATTTGAAATATATTCAATGATAACATCAGTCCTTGTCTTTTTAGATTCAATCTTTTCAGCCAAGAAAAGTAATTCTTTATGAACATCATCTAAACTATTTCCAGTTGTAAGTTGTTCTTGAAACTCATCAATATTTATTGAACGAACCAAAGCTAATATTTCTTTCAGTCTAGTCATTTAATTTATCGTTTCATTTTATCTAACTAATTTACAACTTTTTTTAAGAAAAAGACTTCAAAAAGAGATAATTTAAAAATGATTAACCTCGTTCGTTTTTTTCCTTTAATTCTTTTAGCCAATTAATCGCATCATTTTTTTTTGTAAAACCTTTTAACGGAACTGTGGGTTTTTTCAATACCATAAATGCATTGAGAATAAATTTTGCAATATGAGAATTTAATATTGCCGCACATGCATATAAGTGTTCTTGCCCATTTTTTTCGGCATAATCGCGTGCATCTTTATCATACGATTTAATTCCATTAAAATCATAACACCAATATTGCTTCTTATCATCTGATATCTCATTGCGCAAATCAATTATTGCTTTTATGTTTTCAATAGTGCCATCAGTTGGTTTTTTAAATTGAGAATATAAAATATTATTTTCTATCCAAAATTTAATAAAATCATTTTCCACTTCTTTCATAGTCAACATTTATTTTTTGGTATCTTACTATTATTCAACTATATATTTGAATACGACTCAATTAATTCTAGGTTATATGTTTCATCTACTTTCAGATAAGCCCATGTAGGAACTGTCAAAGCTAAATATTTTTGCTTTTCAAAATCAGCGGTCAACCCTAAATAAGTAATTTTTTTATTTAGATCGTTTCCTCTTTTCACCATTTGAAACATGGCTTGCTTATATATATGATGCGTATTAATATAATCATAATCTAATCCAACGATCAAAGGACAATAATGATCATCACCAATATGACCAAAGATAACGGCAACTACTTGATCATTTTCTTTTAGACTAATTTCAATAAATTCCCATTCTTCGTATTTAGAAAGAATTTTAGCCATTTTTTGGGGATATTGAAAAAAGTTGAATGAGTAATTGGCATTTTTGACCTTTGTAAATAAATCAAAATATTGAATTGCCTCCTCATCTGTTATTTGATTTTTGATTTTAATATCAAACTTATCAAGATGTCTGATAGCATATTGTTTAATGTTATCTCGTTTTTTACTAGATTTTATTAGTGCCATCAAATCATCGGTGGTTTCCCACTTAGAATTCTTAATGACATTGGTGTTTGGCATTCGTATTTTCGCATACCCCTCATCTTCTATTATTTGGCTTAAAACATTACCTTCTTCAAAATCTCTAAAAATAACTGCTGTCGCATCAATGTCTTTTTTCACTTTTGAAACAAAATCAAATAAATGATTAACTGAATTTCTCCATTCAGGGTGTTCAATGTCTACATAAATAAAATCACCTTCACAAAATAGAGAACCCATTGCTAATGTTTTTGAGCATAGGTAGTAAGGGTCATCCTTACGCACATCTTCTATTTGTTTTGACACATTTTCTTGTGCTACCATATCATCTTTATAAATAGCCCCCGTGAAAAATGTAGACAATACTAATTTACCTTCCTTGTCTTTAACTACAATGTAATGAAAACTCCAATTCTCTTCTAGTTTCTCATTATTGGAAAAAATTTCTTCCATAGATTGCATTCCTGAATGGGTAATGTTTCCTCTATCTTTAAACATCAAATTCCAATTCTCAGCATTTATGTCATGTATTGTTGCATATTCTTCGACAACTAAGCTCGAATTATTTATTGGGTCAATTAGTAAATTGTTTTCATTTTTCTGCAAACGATATCCAAACTCTTTATACACTCTTTCAACACTACCCCCTTCTTCTTCAATAGCCTTGGGTAAATGATACCCCATTGCATCGGTAAATAAGTCAATATCAGCTTTTGTGTTGTGGCGAGTCAATGTAAATCGCAAACCTGATTTATCGTTAGGAACCACCGGAAATACAGCTGTGTTTACATAGATTCCTTCTTCCAAAATTCGATGAACAAAATTACGTGTTACTTTATTTAACCCACTCCCAATAAAATAAATAGGGGAATCAGGAGAAGAAATATTCGTGAGATTTTTTTCTTTCAATCTCATATTCATGTAATTCATCAATTCTTTTAATTCTGATTGATACGTATAAATATCGTTGGATAGATGAATTTTTGCAGAAGCTATTGCTGCTCCTACATTTGCAGGAGATAATGGGTGAGAATAACTTAACGGTCCTCCAAAAATATCCGTTCTTCGATACATTTCAGGATCCGCAAAAATGGCCGTTCCTCCAACACAGCCAAAACCTTTGGCAAGTGTTGATATTAAGACAATACGTTCATTAATCCCCAATCGATCGTAAATATACCCTGCTCCATTTTTTCCATCCCAGCCCATCCCATGTGCATCATCAAAATATAAATGTAGTTTCGGGTATTTATCAAGCAAATTTTTTAAAATAGTTGTATCTGGTAAATCGCCATGCATCGAATAAACACCATCCGCCATATACCAAATGCGGTTGTATTTATTGTAGTTTTCACGAATCATTTCCTCTAACATTTCATAATCAGAATGTCTGACCATTTTTACTTCTGTCCCTTGTAATTTTGTGTTTTTACAAGGAAATTGCACGCTAAAGTGCACTTGTTGATCGAGTATTATTAAATCTTCCGATTTGATAATTGTGGCGATAACAGAAATATGCGCATTTGAAGTTGAAGTATAGCAGATAACTTTATTACCATCAAATATTTGAGACATTAACTCCTCTAACTCCTGAATGTAAGTGGGACGGATGTATGCCCTAGACATGGATAATTGCGTACCAAATTTCTTTGTCAATTCCATTGAATTGGCTATTACGTCAGGATGCATTTCCAAGCCCAAATAACCACATGTTCCAAAATTTATTAAATCTCTCCCTTTAATAGTAAATTTTTTACCATTAAAACTTTGTTCTTCAGAATTAATATGCATGATCCCTTTTTCTTTCGCAGAGGTCCAAACATTATCAACAACGTCTAAGTAATTGTTATGGTTTATTTTTGCCATAATTCGAGATATATTAAGTTACTAATAGATTGAGGGGGGAATCTTAACTTTAATCGTCTCAAAAGTAAGCAATTAAATACAATTTAAAAAGTAGATATTCCGTTAAAAAAACAGAAAAAGTTGAGCAAAAGTAAATCGGGTAATATTTTTAAATAAAAAGCCCCATCAGGGATAGTCATATTGGACTAAAACAATTATTCCTTGTTTTTACTATCAATGATTATGGTTACCGGGCCATCATTCAATAAAAGTACTTTCATATCCGCGCCAAAGATGCCAGTTTGTACTTTTTTACCAACTTCTTTCTCCATCTGAATTACAAAATTCTCGTATAATGCAATGGCAACTTCTGGTTTTGAAGCTTTTATATAAGAGGGACGATTCCCTTTTTTGGTAGAAGCATGCAATGTAAATTGACTTACCACAATAATATCTCCGTCAATATCTTTAACCGATAAATTCATGACATGATTTGCATCGTCAAAAATGCGAAGATTTGCAATTTTACCAACTAACCAATTACTGTCTTCCTGCGTATCGGTATCTTCTATTCCCACTAAGATCAATAAACCTTTTTGGATATCGACTACAATTTTATTATCGATGGTTACGGAGGCTGAGGAAACTCTTTGAAGGACGATTTTCATTTTTGAAATTGAAATTAATTTTTGAAATTGCTATTGTTATTCCCTCGTTTTATCACTGATTATTCTATCTTCATTATGAATATCAGTACGATAATGTTCATCGTCTCCTTCCAGAATTTTAAGATAACTTCTATAACGTGACCAAGCGATTTCGTCTTTTTCTAATGCGGCTTTGATAGCGCAATGCGGTTCGTCTTTATGCAAACAATTATTGAATTTACACTGATCTTTCAATTTAAAAAACTCAGGAAAATAACCACTCACTTCTTCTTTTTCCATGTCTACAATTCCAAAACCTTTGATACCTGGCGTATCGATGATTCTGGCATTAAAAGACAAATCATACATTTCGGCAAAAGTCGTTGTATGCTGCCCTTGTTTACTTGCTTCGGAAATCGTTTTTGTTTTTAAATGTAGAGAAGGTTCCATGGCATTTACCAAAGTTGATTTTCCAACACCGGAATGCCCGGAGAACATACTCACTTTGCCAATCATCATTTCTTTCAACTCCTCAATTCCTTTCATTTCAGTAGAAGAAACGCGTAAACATTTGTATCCAATTTCCTGATATACATGCTGCATGTACAATTGTTCGTCAAGCGTAGCGTCGTCAAAAGTATCTATTTTATTAAAAACCAGTATCGTTTCAATTCCATACGCTTCGGCAGTAACCAGAAAACGGTCAATAAAATTAAAAGTTGTTGGCGGATTATTAATGGTAACTAACAAGAAAACCCGATCAATATTAGACGCAATAATATGCATCTGATGGGATAAATTCACTGATTTACGTACGATATAATTTTTCCTGTCGTGAATTTTATAAATAGTTCCCGTAACGGTATCTGATGTTTCTTCGAGTTCATAATCCACAATATCACCAACAGCAATAGGATTGGTGCTTTTGATTCCTTTAATTCGGAATTTCCCTTTCATACGGCATTCGATAAAATCACCTTGTTCGGATTTTACCGTGTACCAACTTCCTGTAGATTTGTATACTAGTCCTGTCATTTTTTAATTTACAATTTATGAATTCGGTTTTTTGATTTAAAACCTTAGACTTTGCAAAGGTAATTCTTTGTTTTAGGTTTGAAGTTCAAAGTTTAAAGTTTTTCACTTTGAATAACATTACTCCTAACAACAAATAGAAAATCCCCACAACTTTTTTGACAAAAGCTGTGGGGATTGTTTAGTCATGAATACAGATCCCAAAGGTTAATCCAGTACTGCGTTCGCTTAACTTATAACCTCTAATTCAAATTTATGCGTTCAATACTTTTTCTTGGTGACCAATACTTTCTTGGTGAATCGCTTTGAACATTTTTAGCACAAACTCTTCAGTCAATCCTTTTTTCTCCCCTTCCAAAATCATTTTTCCTAGAATTTCGTTCCAACGGTTGTTTTGCAATACAGCAACGTTCGCGTCTTTTTTCACCTGACCTATTTCGTCAGCTACTTTCATACGTTTTCCTAATAAATCCAATAAGTTTTCATCCAAAATATCGATATTCGTTCTCAATTTTTTCATTTTTTGAGTAAACTCATCCGACATATCATCTACTTTTCTTACTTTCAAATCAATAAAAATTTGTTTCAAAGCGGTTGGAGTCACTTGTTGTGCAGCGTCACTCCAAGCATTGTCCGGATCGTAATGTGTTTCGATAATCATACCATCATAATTCAAATCTAATGCTTCTTGCGTTACTTCAAGAATCATGTTACGGTCTCCTGTAATGTGTGAAGGGTCAATGATCAAAGGCAAATCAGGGAATTTGTTTTGCAATTCGATCGCAATTTGCCATTCTGGAATATTTCTGTATTTTGTTTTTTCGTAAGTAGAAAAACCTCTGTGAATTACCCCTAATTTTTCGATACCAGCATTGTACAAACGCTCAACACCACCCAACCACAAAGACAAATCTGGATTTACCGGATTCTTAACCAATACGATTTTTTTAGTTCCTGCTAAAGCATCTGCGATTTCTTGCATTGCAAATGGGTTTACTGTCGTTCTGGCACCAATCCACAATACATCGATATCATATTCCAAAGCCAATTTTACGTGAGCAGCATTTGCAACCTCAGTACCCATTAGCAATCCTGTTTGTTCTTTAGCCTTTTTCAACCACTTCAAACCTATTTCTCCTACTCCTTCAAATCCTCCCGGACGCGTTCTAGGTTTCCAGATTCCTGCTCTAAAAACACTTACATCTGAATCTTTCAATTCATGTGCAATTTTCAATACTTGTTCTTCAGTTTCAGCACTACAAGGTCCTGCGATCACAAATGGATGAGTCAAATTGAATTCATTCAACCAATTTCTCATTTCTTTCTTGTTTTCCATCTTTTCTAAATTTTTCCCCACCCCAGCCCTCCCCGAAAGGGAAGGAGCCATAAATGGATAATTGTTACTATTTAATTATTTTATTATGTGTTGTTCTTCTTTTTGAAACTGTTTTCTGAGACTGCGCCTGTCTACTGAAAACGGTCTACTTTTTTACATTAATTCCGTTTAATATTTCTTTTATTTTATTGACACTTTGCATTTCATTATAAATCGCATCGTAATCTTCCTTTTCTAATAATTCTTTAAATTTTGATAAATTCGAAATGTATTCATCCAGTGTTTCCACAACCTGTTTCCTGTTTTGTTTAAAAATAGGCGTCCACATTGCTGGGGAACTTTTGGCCAAACGAACCGTACTTTCAAAACCGGAACCTGCCATATCAAAAATATCCTGTTCATCTTTCTCTTTATTGATTACCGTTTTTCCAAGCATAAAGGCACTGATATGTGATAAATGCGACACATAAGCAATGTGTTTGTCATGTGATTTTGGATCCATGTAACGGATTCTCATTCCCATTTCTTTAAACAAATCCAATGCTTTTTCCTGTAACTTAAAAGTCGTTTTCTCTACTTCACAAATAATATTGGTTTTCCCTTGAAACAATCCTTTTATCGCTGCTGAAGGTCCTGAAAACTCCGTTCCTGCAATAGGATGCGTGGCAATAAAATTCCTTCTTTTAGGATGATTGGCAACCGCTTCGCAAATAGGTGTTTTTGTTGAACCTACTTCAAAAACAATCGTAGTATCACCAATAACATCCAATACTTTTGGCAAAACAATCAGCGCTACATCAACCGGAACCGAAACGATTACAAAGTCTGCATCAACTAAATCATCAAAAGTAGCGCCCGCATCAACAACTCCTAATGCAATTGCTTCCTGTAAATGGCTTTCATTAGTATCAATTCCATAAATTTTGGCATCCGGATGCAGCGTTTTAATGTCCAATGCTATCGAACCTCCAATTAATCCTATTCCAATTACGTATATTTTCATTTTTTATTCAATTTCAATGTCAATTGCAAAAATCAATGTCAATGTCAAAAATTAATACGGACAAATCTAAATCCCTCTTTACTAGCTTCGGCTCCCCCTCCTTCGGAGGGGGTTGGGGGGAGGACTAAATTCTCTCTATCGCCTCTTGTACTTTTTCTTCTTTTACACAAAGTGCAAATCGTATGTATCCTTCTCCATTAGAACCAAAAATGGTTCCTGGTGTAATAAAAATAGATTTGTCATATAAAATTTCATCAATGAATTTCTCTGCTGATGTAATTCCGTCCGGCAATTTTGCCCAAACAAATAATCCAACCCCTTCTTTATATACTTTACATCCTAATTTCTCAGCCAGTTGTTCGGTAAGAATTCTGCGTTTTCTATAAATAGCATTCATCGATTCAAACCAGGTCTTGTCGCTTTTCAAAGCTTCAATTGCACCTTTTTGAATCCCGTAAAACATTCCGCTGTCCATGTTGCTTTTCACTTTTAGTACGGCATCAATACAAGCTGCATTTCCTAAAACCATTCCAACTCTCCAGCCTGCCATATTGAAGGTTTTACTCAAAGAATTCAATTCTAAAGCCACTTCTTTGGCTCCTTCTACTTGCAACAAACTCATCGGATTGTCATTCAAAACAAAACTATACGGATTGTCATTGACTAATAATATCTGATGTTTTTTGGCGAAAGCCACCAATTTTTCAAATAACTGTAAACTTCCTCTTGCTCCTGTTGGCATGTGCGGATAACCAATCCACATGATTTTCACTTTTGATAAATCCAATTTTTCCAAAGCTTCAAAATCCGGTTCCCAGTTATTTACTTCTTTTAAATCGTAATAAACTGGAACTGCTCCTACTAAATTAGTCACCGAAGTATACGTGGGATAGCCTGGATTTGGAATCAAAACGTGATCTCCTTCATTCAAAAAAGCCAGTGAAATATGCATAATTCCTTCTTTGGAACCCATCAAAGGCAAAATTTCGTTAGCTGGATTCAATGCTACTTGAAAGTTGTTCTGATAAAAATCAGCCATTCCTTGTCTCAATTCCGGCACCCCTTGATAACTTTGGTATTGATGCGCATTTTCATCTTGCATGGCTAGAACCACTGCATCAATCACCGCTTGTGAAGGCTGCAAATCAGGGCTTCCAATTCCCATATTGATGACTGGCTTTCCTTCTGAAGCCAGTTGTCTTACTTCTCTTAACTTGGATGAAAAATAGTATTCTTCAATTATATCCAGACGTTTCGCTGTATTAATCATGGTTTTGTGTTTTTATATTCGCCTAAAACTTTAAAATATTCTGCCATAATCGCTAATAATGCTTTGGCTTTGGCATAATCTTCATATTCTTCAAAAGTGACATCTACAAAAAAAGAATATTTCCACGGCGTTTCTATTTTTGGCAAGGATTGTATCTTGGTCAAATTCAATTTGCAGTCACTCATAACATTCAGAACTGCTGCCAAACTGCCTCGTTTATGATCCAGTTCGAATTTAATAGAAGCCCTGTTAATTTCTTTTTCTGCCACAAATGAATTCTCTTTTTTCAGAATTACAAATCGAGTCATATTATTATTAATCGTTTGTATTTCTGGGAACAAAATTTCTAAATCATACAATTCCGAAGCTGTTTTACTCGCAATTGCTGCAATTCCTTTCAATTGTTTTTCGTGTATTCTTCGTGCTGTTTCGGCAGTATCCTTGTCTTCAACTAATTTTATGTTTGGGTATTTTTTCAAGAATTCCATGCATTGTAATAGTGCCATAGGATGTGAATGTACTTCCTGAATATCTTCTATTTTTTGACCTTTTAGTGCCATTAAATTCTGATGAATATTCAAATAATGCTCTCCTATAATGTGCAAATTATTTTTATCTATCAAAGCGTAATTTGGTATTATCGGCCCTGCAATAGAGTTTTCTATCGCCATAACCGCCTGATCTGACTTCCCTGATAACAAGCTGTCAACCAACTCTTCAAACGATAAACATTCATCAACAGCTACATTCTGATTGAAATATTCCTGTGCCACCTGATGATGAAAAGAACCCGTTATGCCTTGTATTCCAATTATTTCATTCATTTTACAAACTTTTAAGCAAAAAAAAATCCCGATTTGCATCGGGATTGTATATTTATAGTATCAATTTAATTTTATAATTAAATAACCATACAACAATCCCTTTCCACTTTCCAGAAGAAATAATAAGAGTTGCTAAAATAAAATCGGTTATTCAACATGATGTTGTTTTTTGTATTAATTTCTATGCAAATGTAGAACATATTTTAACCCAACCAAAAAAAACATTTGATTATATGTAACAAAAAAAGAATTCTTTGTGAAAACTACTTTTTATTACAAAATACCTAAAAAAGAGACTTCTAACCTACCGCTTATTACCGATTTCTAAATGCGTTTTTCAACTAATTCCAACTCAAAAAGCTTTTAAGCGGTTAAATTCGCCGAAAGCCATTTTTTTCCTTCCGCAATTCGGGTTACTACCATTGCCGAAACCAAATCGCCATTCGCATTCAATAATGTTGCCATAGGATCAACCAAAGTCCCCACTATCATCGCGGCTGGCAAGGCTTGTTCCATAGGAAATCCATAAACGGTTATCGCCAGAATTTCTCCTATATAACCTCCATTTGGAATTCCGCCCTCGACTACCGAAACAATTACAGTAATTCCTAAAGCCATTAGTAAGGTATTCGGATCAGTGAAATCTTTGCCAAACATGGCGAAAATAACCGCAATTTTTATAATGGACGACATACTCGAACCATCTTTGTGCAAAGGCGCGCCCAACGGAATAACTACATTCCTGATATGACTCGGGATATTCATTTGTTCCGCGCCTTCCAAATTGGCAGGAATTGTCGCAATGCTGCTGCAGGTTCCCAGTGCCGTTAATGAAGGCGTAATATTATTTTTCCAAAATACTTTAAATCCTAATTTTCCTCCAGCGATAAAAGCGTACAAACTAAAAAATACGACAAAGTAAAAAGCACAAACTGCATAATAAAGTCCCAACGGTTTTGCATAAGCGCCAAATAATTGCGGTCCAAAAATTCCAACCTGATACGCAAAATAAGCACCCAAACCTATTGGAGCTGTTTTCATGATTATGTGCAACAATTGTTTCATCACTTCATTTCCTGAATTCAAGAACCTACTGAAATCTTTCCCTTTTTCACCCGAATGCAAACTGGCAAATCCTATTAAAAAAGAAAATATAATGAGCGCCAACATATTTTTACGAGACAACAATTCAAAAAAGTCATTTGCAGTAAGCAACTGGGTAATTTGTGAACCCGCAGAACTTTCCTGAATGCTTTCTAATGGAATTTTGGAAATGATAATGTCTTGCTGAATGGGAAATAACAACACACCAACAATCATCAAAATGGCCGAAATCAATACTGTACTTAAAAACACGCCAATGACAATTACAAACAATTTTCCAAGTTTCTCTGATTTTTCTAAATTGGCAATCGAAGATGCAATCGTAAAAAATATCAATGGAATGATTGCTGTAAACAATAAATTCAGAAATATATCACCCAAAGGTTTAATCACTTCTACTCCTTTTCCAAAAACTAAACCTAATATACTTCCTGCCAGAATACCGCCAAGTAGCAATAAAATACTTTTGTAGTTTTTCAAGAAACTGCCCGACTGTGTATTTTTCATATTTATATAGTTTATGGTAAATATATAAATCTAAAATAGAATATCATCTCGCTTTGTAAAACTTTGAAAAAGGTCTTTTTAGCTATTGGGCTACAAAAAACAATAAATCAATACTTTTTCTGTTTACTTTTGCAACAAATAAAATTCCATGTCAATAGAAGTTAATAATATATCCAAAAGCTACGGTGCCCAAAAAGCACTGGATAACATTTCATTTTCCATTAATAAAGGAGAAATAGTTGGTTTTTTAGGTCCAAACGGAGCCGGGAAATCGACTTTAATGAAAATATTGACAACGTATATTAATGCCGATGAAGGTTCAGCAATCGTAAATGGAAATGATGTAAACACCCAACAAAAAGCCGTTCAACTTTCCATTGGTTATTTACCGGAACACAATCCATTGTATTTGGACTTGTATGTGAGAGAATATTTGGCTTTTAACGCTGATGTGTACAAAGTAGCTAAATCCAGGATCGATGAAGTAATTCAATTGACAGGTTTAAGTGCCGAAAGTCATAAAAAAATAGGACAATTGTCCAAAGGATATCGCCAACGAGTAGGTCTTGCCAATGCGTTATTACACAATCCCGATGTTTTGATTCTGGACGAACCAACAACTGGTTTAGATCCGAACCAATTGATGGAAATTCGTAATGTGATTAAAAACGTGGGAAAAGACAAAACCGTTTTCCTTTCTACACATATTATGCAGGAAGTCGAAGCCATTTGTGACCGCGTTATTATCATCAATAACGGTAAAATTGTTACCGATAAAAAACTGGACAACTTAATTTCTGAAGATGCAGTACAAGTTATCGAAGTAGAATTTGATTATAAAGTCGAAGAACAATTAATTGCTAAAATCGAAAATCTTTCTTCCTATAAAAATACGCACGACATGATTTGGGAACTAACCTTTAAAGCCGACAAAGACATGCGCCCAGCCGTTTTTGATTTTGCCAATGCAAACGGTTTGAAAACGCTGCAACTGAATCAGAAAAATAAAAACTTGGAGGCCGTATTTAGGGAGATTACGAAGTAGTTTACAACTAAAAAAAACTCGTTTAAAATGAATTTAAACGAGCTTTTTTTTTATGAAATACGATTGGAAATTAAAAAACCTTACTTGCGATTTGTCTAATATTCTCTGATTTTCCCATGGAATAATAATGCAAAACGGGAACACCGGCTGCTTTAAGTTCCAACGATTGTTGGATTGCCCATTCAATTCCTACTTGTCTGATGTCTGCATTATTTTTACACTGATCCACGGCATGAATTAAATCTTCCGGCAAATCGATTCTGAAAATCTGAGGTAATATCTGCAAATGTCTTTGTACAGCAATGGGTTTGATTCCGGGAATAATAGGAACCGTAATTCCCATTTCTCTGGCTTTGGCAACAAATTCGAAATATTTTGCATTGTCAAAAAACATTTGAGTCACCACATAATCGGCACCCGCATCTACTTTTTCTTTCAATCTTTTTAAATCAGATTGTAATGACGGAGATTCCAGATGTTTTTCTGGATAACCCGCAACTCCAATACAAAAATTGGATTTGTTGTCCACCTCCATTACATCATGCAAGTATTTACCGTTATTCAATTGATTGATTTGTTTTACCAAATCGACTGCAAAATCATTCCCTCCTTGTTTTGGAATAAAATATTGTTCGTCCTTCATGGCATCACCACGCAAAGCCATCACATTATCAATTCCCAGATAATGACAATCGACCAATAAATACTCCGTTTCTTCTTTGGTGAAACCTCCACAAAGTACATGCGGAATAGTGTCTACATTGTATTTGTGTTTTATGGAAGCGCAAATTCCCAGTGTCCCAGGGCGCATTCTGGTCAGTCTTTTGTCTAATAAGCCGTTGCCTTTGTCAATATAAATAAACTCTTCGCGAGAAGTGGTCACATCGATAAAAGGAGGTTTGAACTCCATCAACGGATCAATATTGTCGTATAATTCCTGAATACTTTTTCCCTTTTGTGGCGGAATAATCTCAAACGAGAATAATGTTTTCTCTTTTGCGTCTTCTATATGTTGTGTTACTTTCATTGTAAAATTATGAATTATAAATTATGAGTCATGAGTTGAGAAATCTGAAATCAACATTCGTTAATCAACAATCATAAATCAATTAATCTGCTATATTCGGATTCAACCATTTCATCGCCACTTCTGTCGAAACGCTTCTTCGTTTGGCGTAATCGATGACTTGGTCTTCTTTTATTTTTCCGAGCCCAAAATACTTACTCTCGGGATTTCCAAAATAATATCCAGAAACCGATGAAGCGGGCCACATTGCCATACTCTCTGTTAAGGTCACCCCAATTTCTTTTTCTACATTTAATAATTTCCAAATGGTTGGTTTTTCTAAATGGTCGGGACAAGCCGGATAACCTGGTGCGGGACGAATACCTTTATAAACTTCATCAATCATTGCCTCGGTAGTTAAAGCCTCATCGGCTGCGTAACCCCAAATTTCTTTTCTTACTTTTTCATGCAAATATTCGGCAAAGGCTTCCGCAAAACGATCCGCCAATGCTTTAACCATAATCGAATTATAATCGTCCAAATCCTTTTCGAATTCAGCCGCCCATTCATCTACACCAAAACCGGTCGTCACACAAAATGCACCCATATAATCGGTTTTACCGCTGTCTTTTGGAGCAATAAAATCAGATAAAGCGATATTTGGAGCGCCTTTCGTTTTTTGTGATTGCTGACGCAACGTCAAGAATTTCTCTAATACTTTTCCGTTTTCATCGCTCAATTCTATGTCATCATCGTTGACTTGATTGGCTGGGAAAATTCCGTAAATTCCTTTGGCAGTCAGTTTCTTTTCTCTCAAAATTACTTTCAACATTTCTTGCGCATCCGCAAAAACCGAAGTGGCTTGTTCTCCTACAACCTCATCCGTTAAAATCGCTGGATATTTTCCAAACAATTCCCAAGTTCTAAAAAACGGAGTCCAGTCGATATACGGAACCAAAACATCCAAATCGACTTCGATGGTTTGTTCTCCAATTATATTTGGTTTTACAGGAGTAAAATTCTCCCAATCCAATTGCAATTTATTTTTACGAGCTTGCTCAATGGTCAAGAAATTTTTGTCGCGCGAACGGTTCAAAAACGTCTCTCTAAAAGCATCATACTCTGCTCTAATGTCACTTGCGTATATTTTTTTATCCTTGTTCAATAAACTTCCAGCAACCGTTACGGCTCTCGAAGCATCATTTACGTGAATAACCGTTTCTCTATATTGTGGTGCAATTTTCACGGCTGTATGCGCCCGCGAAGTCGTTGCTCCGCCAATCATTATTGGAATTTTAAGCCCTCTTTTATCTAATTCCTTGGCGAGATAAACCATTTCGTCTAGTGACGGTGTGATTAATCCGCTCAATCCAATAATATCTACGTTGTGTTCTATGGCCGCTGCAATAATTTTTTCGGGAGGCACCATTACGCCCAAATCTACAATCTCATAATTATTACACGCAAGCACCACGCTTACAATGTTTTTACCAATATCGTGTACATCTCCTTTTACGGTTGCCATCAGGATTTTTCCATTCCCTTGTTTGTCTCCAGCCTGTTTACTCGCTTCAATATAAGGCAACAAATAGGCCACCGCTTTTTTCATTACACGAGCCGATTTTACCACTTGCGGCAAAAACATTTTACCCGAACCAAATAAATCCCCAACAACATTCATTCCTGTCATTAGGTTGATTTCGATAACTTCGATGGGTTTTATAGCAGCCAATCGAGCTTCTTCAACATCAATTTCTATAAACGCATCTACACCTTTTACTAATGAGTGCGTAATTCGCTCTTGAACCGTTCCCGAACGCCATTCTTGAACCGCTTTTTCATTGCTTTTTACATCTCCTTTTACATTTTCGGCAAAGTCCAACAGTCTTTCGGTGGCATCATCGCGTCTGTTTAGAATTACATCTTCAACGTGTTCCAAAAGGTCCTTTGGAATTTCGTCATAAATAGAAAGCATCTCCGGATTCACGATTCCCATCGTCATTCCGTTTTGGATCGCGTGGTACAAAAACACCGAGTGCATGGCTTCCCGAACCGTGTCATTTCCTCTAAATGAGAATGAAACGTTACTTACACCTCCGCTAATGTGTGCGTGTGGCAAATTTTCCCGAACCCATTTGGTTCCTCTAAAGAAATCCAAAGCATTCAGGCGGTGTTCTTCCATACCTGTCGCCACTGGAAATATATTCAAATCGAAAATAATATCCTGTGGAGGAAAACCAACTTTGTTTACCAAAATATCATACGAACGTTGGCAAATTTCTACTCGACGTTCGTAATTATCGGCTTGCCCCACCTCATCAAAAGCCATAATAATTGCCGCAGCTCCGTAGCGTTTAATCAATTTGGCGTGATGAATAAATTGTTCTTCCCCTTCTTTCAATGAAATAGAATTTACGACACTCTTTCCCTGAACCACTTTCAGACCCGCCTCGATAATATCCCATTTCGAGCTGTCAATCATTATCGGAACTCTAGAAATATCAGGTTCCGCAGCGATTAAATTCAGGAATTTTGTCATAGCATATTCACCATCAAGCATTCCTTCATCCATATTAATATCGATGATTTGTGCGCCTCCTTCAACTTGTTCTTTAGCTATGCTGAGTGCTTCTTCGTATTTTTCTTCCTTGATTAATCGAAGGAATTTTCTAGAACCTGTCACATTGGTTCGTTCGCCAATGTTTACAAAAACGCTGTTTGGCGTAATGATTAAAGGCTCTAATCCTGATAATACAAGGTTTCTTCTAATTTCTACTTGTGCCATTTTTGTTTTATTTGCTCCTGCAAGGTTTTAGAAACCTTGTAGGTTTAATCTTTTTATTTCTCATTATTTTGGGCGTGCCCCAAAGGTCGGCTATTCGCTATATCTTTTGTTCCGCTATCGCTCCACAAAAGGATGCCGCTACTATCCCTCACGCAAGACCCTGCTTACCATTATATTTTTTATCTACAATCAACGGAATAAATTCCGTTGCTACAAAATGTATAGTTCCTATGGAACTCGTATGTTGCTGGCGCGAGCGTCCCGCTCGTGCCTTTCTAAATTATTTTTTTTCAAAATCTTTTTACCTGCCTTTGTTTGAGGTCACGAGCGGGACGCTCGCGCTAGCTGGGGAATTAGCAATTGGTTGAAAAGTAAACTTTCCTAAATCAGGATGGTCACATTCTATTTTTGAAAATTGTTCATTTGTAATATTGATTGCTCCCTCAAATTTGTCACCTCGTTCTTTTTCTGTTGACTTTTGAAAATCAACAATAGCACCAAATCTCATTTGTCCTTTTTCAATTAATTTTTCTAAATTCTCTTTTCTTCCAAATTTTATTAAACAAAATAGATTATTCATTTATCTAGATTTTAAGGTTTATTTGTTTTCGAAAAATTACCTAATCCGTGCATATTTCTTATTTATCCATTACATCACCGCAGTCGAAACTCTTGGCTTATAATCCTTCGCTATATCAGCGATCAACTTGATATGCTCCGGGGTTGTTCCGCAACAACCACCTATGATGTTTATTAAATTATCGTCCAAATATTCTTTGATGAATGCCTGCATTTGTTCGGGTGTTTCGTCATACTCTCCAAACGCATTTGGTAATCCTGCATTTGGATGTGCCGATACATTGAACGAAGTATTTTGCGCCAATGTTTGCAAGTACGGTTTCAATAAATCGGCTCCCAAAGCACAATTAAAACCTACGCTCAACAACGGAATGTGCGAAACAGAAATCAAAAAAGCTTCTACCGTTTGACCCGAAAGTGTTCTTCCTGATGCATCGGTTATCGTTCCAGAAACCATGATGTGAATATCGATATTGCGTTCGTCTTTGACTTCTTCAATCGCGAAAAGGGCTGCTTTTGCATTTAAGGTGTCAAAAATAGTTTCCACCAATAATAAATCACAACCACCGTCCATTAAAGCTTCTACTTGCTGTTTGTAGGCAATACGTAAATCATCGAAAGTTACGGCTCGGTAACCTGGATCATTTACATCTGGCGACATACTCGCTGTTCTGTTTGTTGGTCCTATTGAACCCGCCACAAAACGAGGTTTATCTGGATTTTTGGCTGTAAATTCATCTGCTACTTCACGGGCGATTCTTGCCGATTCGTAGTTGAGTTCGTAAACATATTCTTCCAGATAATAATCGGCCATACCGATGGTGGTTCCAGAAAAAGTATTGGTTTCTACGATATCAGCTCCCGCTTCAAAATAGGCAGCGTGAACATCACGAATCGCTTTAGGCTGTGTGAGCGACAACAAATCGTTATTCCCTTTGAGAGAATGCGGAAAATCCTTGAAACGTTCGCCTCGGAAATCTTCTTCCGAAAAATTGTAGCGTTGCAACATGGTTCCCATTGCTCCATCGAGCACGAGTATTCTCTTTTTTATTTCTTCTTGAATTGTCCCCCTAACCCCCGAAGGGGGAACTCCTAAACTATCTTTTGAAATGCTTGACATAACTTTTTATTTCTTGTAAATCTCGATATGTATCGGGATTTATACTTTTGATTAATAATTACAAAAGTTCACTATTTTAGCTCTTTAGCCCCGATTGCAGCGGTATCCTTTTTTTTATTTTACCCTGTCAGGGTTTTAAACCCTGACAGGGTAAAATAAAAAAAAGATATAGCGTAAAGCGGGAACGGTATTGGCAGAAAAACGCCAATTGTTCGCTCCTGATACTGAAATTAATTCAGTAAGCTAAATATCGATATGTTGTCAAGAAAAGGTTTGAGAAATACTAAGTGAGTATTCGTGTGTTATCTATCTTAGATACTGAAACTAGTTCCGTATAAAGTAGAATGTAGCACCTTCTTTAAAGATAAAGGGTTGCTAAGGTTTCATTGGGTCTTTCCCTCCGCCTTTCGTGATAACTTTCAATAAATATATGAACAGTGCAAAGTAAAGACATAGCGCTAATACTTGCAAGTATTAGCGCTATATTTTTTAACTAGTTTGTGTTAAGTTGTTAAACTATGGCTTTCACCACGGCTTTTGGAGCCTCTTTACGGGTTCCGTCAAACCCGTCAACACCAGAAACTGTAGTATATTTCAATACATATTTCTTGCCCGGATTGATGATTTGGTACGCTGCCTGACACATTAATGTCGCTTCGTGGAATCCGCAAAGGATCAACTTTAATTTTCCTGGATAGGTATTTACGTCACCAATGGCAAAAATCCCCGGAATATTCGTTTGATAATCCAATGCATTATTTACTTTGATAGCATTCTTTTCGATTTCTAATCCCCAGTCTCCGATAGGACCTAATTTTGGAGTTAATCCAAAAAGAGGAATAAAATAATCGGTAGGAATGGTTCTGTGTGCTCCATTCTCCTCAATGTCAATTGATTCTAAATGTTCAGCTCCATTCAAACCAACTACTTCTGCCGGCGTAATCATTTTTATTTTCCCTAAGTTCTTTAATTCCTGTACTTTTTCTACCGAATCTAAAGCACCTCTAAATTCATTTCTACGGTGAATTAAAGTTACCTCAGAAGCTACATTCGACAAGAAAATACTCCAGTCTAAAGCTGAATCACCACCTCCGGCGATTACTACTCTTTTGTCCCTGAATTTTTCCGGATTTTTGATGAAATACTTGATTCCTTTGTCTTCGTAAAATTCGATGTCTTCGATCAATGGTTTTCTTGGTTCAAAACTTCCCAAACCACCAGCAATCGCTACAACCGAAGCATGAAATCTTTTCCCTTTATTTGAGGTTACGATGAAACTTCCGTCTTCTTGTTTTTCGATTGTTTCGGCACGTTCTCCCAGCGTGAATCCCGGCTCAAACTGCTTGATTTGCTCCATTAAATTATCAACCAAATCACCCGCCAATACTTCAGGAAATCCTGGAATATCATAAATAGGTTTTTTTGGATATAATTCAGATAATTGTCCGCCGGCTTGTGGCAAGGCATCTAAAATATGACATTTTAATTTTAACAATCCTGCTTCAAAAACTGCAAATAAACCTGTCGGTCCGGCTCCTATTATAAGTATGTCTGTTCTAACCATTTTATTTATTGTTTGTAATCATTCTTAATAAGTACAAATAAACGAATTATTATTATACATTTATATGATTTATATCATTCATTTATTTGTGACTGTTCTATTCTTTATTTTTTAATGCTTCTGTAATTTCATTCATTTTCTGCACTTTTTCTTCGAAATTTCCTTTCAAGGTTTTGCGATATTCATTTAGGTTTTCGACCATTTTGTTGATATCGTCCGGGATTATTTCTTCGAAAAACTCCCGTAATCTTTTGGCTGTTGTAGGTGATTTTCCGTTTGTCGAAATCGCAATTTTTACATTTCCTTTGGTTACAATACCGCCCAAATAATAATCACATAAATCTGGCGTGTCAGCAATATTGCAAATCAAATATCTTTTTCTGGAGAAATCAAACACTCGTTTATTGACTTTCAAATCATCGGTACAGGCAATAACCATGTGCCTTTTCTTCAACATTTTTTTCTTGAACTTGGCTTTAGTCAATTTCACCGAAGGATGTTTTTCAACCAACTCTTCCAATTCTGGCAAAAACTTTGGTGCCACCACCTCAACATTTGCATTTGGACTGGATTTTAGCATAAATGATAACTTTTCTAAACCCACATTTCCTCCGCCTACAATAAGCACATTGAGGTTGTGTAGTTTTAAAAAAATAGGATATAATTCGTTCCTCCCCCCAGCCCCCTCCGAAGGAGGGGGTGACTTTACGGAGTTTCGTTCGTTAATAGTTTCCATTTTATTTTCATTTTTATCGGATTAAAATCTGACGCTAGATAATCATCATCGGATTGAAATCTCCCGAATCTTCGGAATCACAATATGTAACACTCCTATGGAGTTCTCTTGCTTTATCTACTGATTTCTTTAGACAAAAATTCTTCGTAAAATCCTTTCAACTTATTGCTTTCTTTAACCACTTCTCCAATAACAATTATTGCCGGCGAACTTAATTTGTTCTCCGTGACAACCTGTTGAATTGTATCTATAGTCCCAACGCCTATTTTTTCATCTGGCATAGTTCCGTTTTGAATGATCGCTACGGGAGTTTCCCCTTTGGATTCCTTTTGAAACAAGGCAATAATTTGTTCCAATTTGCTCATCCCCATCAAGATTACCACTGTTGCCGAAGACTGTGCTGCCAAGGCAACATCGTTCGATAATTTCCTAGCGGAGGTCGTGCCGGTTATTACCCAAAAACTTTCGGACACTCCTCTTTTGGTCAAAGAAATCCCTTGATAAGCGGGAACTGCAATGGATGAAGAGATCCCAGGAATAACAAAGGTAGGGATTCCAAAGCTTTCTACATACTCTATTTCTTCGCTTCCTCGTCCAAATATAAATGGATCACCGCCTTTTAATCGAACCACATTTCCATACGTAAGCGCATTATCCACAATCAACTGATTGATTTGATCTTGTGAATATTCATGACAGCCTTTTCTTTTTCCAACAAATATTTTTATGGATTTCTTTGGCGCATAAGTCAAGATTTCCTCATTAGCCAAAGCATCATACAAAACCACTTGAGCTTCGGCAAGTGCTTTTGCGCCTTTGATGGTAAGCAAATCAGGATCTCCCGGACCTGCTCCAACTAAGGTTACGAATGGTTTTACTTTATTTCTCATCTGCTAAATCTTTTGCTCTATACGATTCTATATTTTCAAAAAAGGCTGCTGCTTCTTGAATGTATTTTTGTGCAAATTCCCCCGAAGGTTCATTTTGGTTGATTTGATATACCAAATCTCTTAACGAAGACTCCAATACAATTTTATTGGTTTCAATAAAAACAGTATCAAACAAATCGATAATTCCAGCGTGATTATTGGTCTTTTGATTTTCGGCAAGCAATAATGCTTTGGCACCATTTACAAAACCTGCATAAGCCAAATAAATAGCATCAGCCCATTTCTTATCTTCAAAAGCTTCTTGAGCAAACGTTAATTTATCTTTAGCTTCAAATAATAATGTAGCCACTAAGTCAATTACAACACCGGCACATTCTCCAACTCCAACCGCTTTTACATAGTTATCGGCATTTCCCCAATCTACGAAATCAGCTTCGGTCAAATTAGTTACATCTGCTAATGGTTTCAAAAACTCATAGAAATATTTCTCTCCTTTGGCATCATAATAATTCAAGAATGATTGTCCGTTTCCGTTCGCTTCAAAATCATTTAAGATGAAACGCAACGCATCAGGTCCTCTTCTGCTTGGAATTTTGATCACTTTATCCGAAAATCTTCCTGATCCATTTCCTAAATTTCCACCACCTAATAATACTTGAAGCGCTGGAGCAACTAGTTTTCCTGCATTAATTGACATTCCTTGGAAACCAATTTCGGCCATATTGTGTTGTCCACAAGCATTCATACAACCACTGATTTTAATCGTGATTTCTTGATTGTTGCTGTATTGTGGATATTCTGTTTCCAAAACTCTTTCCAGTTCTACTGCAATTCCGGTGCTGCTTGCAATCCCAAGATTACACGTATCCGTTCCCGGACAAGCGGTGATATCGGCTGTGGAATTGTATCCTAAATCAACAAAATTAAGCTTAGCCAATTCTTGGTAGAAAAATGGTAAATCTTCTTCTTTTACATGACGTATCAGAATATCTTGTCTCAACGTAAAACGCAATTCATTAGCACCATAATTTTTGATTAAATCGGCTAATAATCTTGCTTTGTCTGTATAAAAATCTCCTAAAAGTACCTTAATACCAATAGCAACATATCCTGCTTGTTTCTGAGAAAAAACATTTGATTTTTTCCAAGCTTCGAAAGCAACTGTGTCTTCAATTACTACTTTTGGTGCCACCAATAAAGGAGCAGGAATTTCTCCTTCAAAAGCAGTCGTATCGATTTCGACCGTTTGGTATGACAAGGCTTTTTTCTCTTCTTCCACCAATCGCAAAAACTCGTCTCTCCCAATATCTTTGATTAGGAATTTCATACGTGCTTTCAATCGTTTGGCTCTTTCTCCGAAACGATCAAATATTCTTAGAACGCCTTCGGTTGTTGGGATAATTTGGTTTACCGGAATAAACTCCGACAATAATTCGGCATGACTTGGTTGAGAACCTAATCCTCCACCAAGCATTACTTTAAAACCTCTTTCGCCGTTTACCACTTTTGGAATAAATCCTAAATCGTGTAAATAACTCAACGCCGTATCTTTATCTGAAGAAGAAAATGACATTTTGAATTTACGTCCCATTTCTTGACACACTGGATTTCTCAAGAAAAATTGAAACAAAGCGTGTGCATAAGGCGATACATCAAAAGGTTCATCTAAATCGATACCAGCTGTTTCACTAGCCGTAATATTTCTCACGGTGTTTCCACAAGCTTCTCTCAAGGTAACATCATCTTTCTCTAATTCAGCCCAAAGTTCAGGAGTTCTGTCTAAACTTACATAGTGAATTTGAATATCCTGACGCGTTGTAATGTGTAAACGCCCAGTTGAATATTCATCTGAAACTTTACAAATACGGTGCAATTGTTCACTTGTTACTTTACCAAAAGGCAGTTTGATACGAATCATTTGAACGCCTTCCTGACGCTGACCGTACACACCTCTTGCTAAACGAAGACTACGAAAACGTTCGTCATCGATTTTCCCGTCACGGAATAAAGCAATTTTTCTTTCTAAATCGATAATGTCTTTTTGAACAATCGGATCTTCTATTTCGGTTCTAAAACTTTGCATTTTGTATGGTTTTAGGCTATTAGCATTGGCTCCTAGCTGTTAATCGATATCTTTTTAATTCCTTTAATTCTTTAGCAAAAGCTAAAAAACTATTTTATAAAACCAACTCCTGCTGTTGTGTTGGTTGCAGCATCTATTAAGATGAAAGCTCCGTTAGATTTATTATCATTATAAGCATCAAAATAAATGGCTTTGCTCAATTTAATGGTTACTTCTCCAATTTCATTAATAGCTAATTGAGTCGCTGGAGTTGTTCCAGAATAATCGGTTGCGATTACATTTTTTACACTGTCTATTTTAGCCAAAACTCTATTGGTGTTGTGTTGCACAAAATATTTTGCACCTGCCACTAATTTTTTGCTGTCCATCCAACAAACAGTTGTTGTGATATCTTTCTCAATTTTGGGAAGCTCATTAGATTTCACAATCATATCTCCTCTGGTCACATTGATGTCATTTTCTAATTCGATAGTGATTGAAGATCCCGCTGTAGCTTCATCAAACTGTTGGTCAAAAAAGTGAATATTCGTCACTTTTGATTCTGTTAAAGAAGGAAGAACCGTTACAGCATCCCCTACTTTGATATTGTTACCATATAATTTTCCAGCATACCCTCTAAAATCGTGATATTCTTCCGTTTTTGGTCTGATAACCGTTTGAACAGGGAAACGTGCTTTTCCGTTTTCGTATATATCATTTGGTTCTAAACCTTCCAAATGTTCCAAAACAGTTTGTCCAGTATACCAAGGCATATTCTCAGACCTGTCAGCCACATTCCCGCCATTGATTGCACTTAACGGAATGTAACTTACGTTTTGTTCTTTGTAGGCGCTTTTTGCATTTAATGCTTGAAAATCAGCTTTGATTTTGTTGTATACTTCTTCCGAATAATCAACCAAATCCATTTTGTTTACCGCAACAATCACATCTTTTACTCTCAATAAATTATTGATAAAAAAGTGACGGTACGTTTGCTCAATAACTCCTTTACGGGCATCAATCAAAATGATAGATACTTGTGAAGTTGAGGCTCCTGTAACCATGTTACGAGTATATTCTACGTGACCTGGAGTATCGGCAATGATGTAACTCTTTTTGGCTGTAGAGAAATAAATATGTGCTACGTCTATCGTAATTCCTTGTTCTCTTTCGGCAACCAAACCATCAGTAGCCAAAGAAAAATCCAGGTAATCGTATCCTTTTTGCTTGCTGCTTTTTTCTATCGCTTCAATCTTATCTGTAGTCAATGATTTTGTATCGTATAATAATCTACCGATTAAAGTACTTTTTCCGTCATCTACACTTCCTGCTGTTGCTATTTTTAAAACTTCCATATTACCGTTATATTTTCCCCTCCCCGACCCTCCCCCCAAAGGGAAGGGAGACGAGTCTGGCGTTTTATTTAATTAAAAATTCACTTTTTTATTCATCTTTTTTCTCCTATACCTCCCTTCCCTTCGGGGAGGGCTGGGGTGGGGATTCTAAAAGTAACCTTGTTGTTTTCTTTTTTCCATAGCAGCCTCAGAACGTTTGTCATCGATTCTGGCTCCTCTTTCAGAAATGGTTGAAGAACGAATCTCTCCAACAACCTCTTGAATAGTTGCTGCATAAGAATCAACAGCAGCCGTACAACTCATATCCCCTACTGTTCTAAAACGAACAATTCTTTCTTCGATTTCTTCATCTTCTTCTTGATATACAAAAGGAGAATGTGACCAAATCATACCGTCTCTTATGAATACTTTACGTTTGTGCGAAAAGTAAATAGATGGAATTTCGATTTGTTCTTGTTCAATATAACTCCAAACATCCAACTCTGTCCAGTTTGAAATTGGAAAAACACGTACGTTTTGACCATTTTCAATTTTTCCGTTCAAAAGATCAAACAATTCTGGACGTTGATTTTTTTCATCCCATTGACCAAAATCATCACGAACAGAGAAAATACGTTCTTTCGCTCTGGCTTTTTCTTCGTCTCTACGCGCACCGCCAATACAAGCATCAAATTTGAATTCTTCAATAGCATCCAAAAGTGTTGTGGTTTGCAAACTGTTTCTGCTTGAATATTTACCAGACTCTTCCACAACTTTTCCTTCATCAATAGCATCCTGAACATTACGAACGATTAATTCTAATCCTAATTCAGCAACTAATTTATCTCTAAAGGCAATCGTTTCCGGGAAATTGTGCCCCGTATCCACGTGTAGTAATGGAAAAGGGATTTTCGCAGGGAAAAATGCTTTTTGTGCTAAACGCACCAACGTGATTGAATCTTTCCCACCAGAGAAAAGCAAAACGGGTTTGTCAAATTGAGAAATCACTTCTCTGAATATGTAAATTGCTTCGCTTTCTAAAGCATTTGTTTTTAATAGTGTGCTCATGTTATTTATATTTTCCCCTCCCCAACCCTCCCCGAAGGGGAGGGAGACTGGACGGAGTTTCGTTCGTTTATTTTTTTATTTCTAACTTATTTTTGGTGTAAACCACATTCTTTATGACTGGATTCCCACCACCATCTTCCTGCTCTGATGTCTTCTCCTTCTACAATGGCTCTCGTACAAGGCGCACAACCAATACTTACAAAACCTTTTTTGTGCAAAGCATTTTGTGGCACATTATTATCATCAATATATTTTTGAACGTCTGCTAAACTCCATTTCAACAATGGATTGAATTTTATGATATTGAAATGAGCATCGTATTCAAAGGCTACCAAATCATTTCTGTTTTCTGATTGTTCAGCACGTAAACCGGTTATCCAAATTTCATTTCCTTTCAAAGCTTTAGTCAACGGTGCTACTTTACGAATAAAACAACATTCTTTTCTGTTCTCCACCGATTCGTAGAAGCTGTTTGGTCCTTTTTTATTCAACAAATTTTCTACATCGCTAGCTTCAGGAAAATAAGTTTGAATGGCTACTTTATATTTTTTGACTGTTTTATGAAAAACATCATATGTTTCTTGAAATAATCTTCCAGTATCCAATGTAAAAATGGTAATCGGCAAATCATTTTTAGCAATTAAAGCTGTAATTACCTGATCTTCCTGTCCAAAAGAAGTCGAAAAAACTACTTTACCTTTGTATTCATTAGCCAAAAAAGCCAAAGTCTCTTCAATGGAGAACCCTGCTGTTTTTTCTAATAAAGTATTTGCTATTGTTGCACTCATAATTTGATTGTTATAACCCTATCAGGGTTCAATCCCGATAGCCATCGGGACTAAAAGGGTTCTTTTATATTAATTTAGACAGTGTTTTTAAACTCAAAACAATAATTAAAATACCTACCAAAATCATCATAGGCTTTCTCTTTATTTTATTGACTAAAATAGCGGCAATTGGAGCGGCAATCACACCACCTAAAATCAACCCTATAATCACTTGCCATCCTTGAATTCCTCCAAAAAGCATAAATGTTACACCGCTGGCAAAAGCTACTGCAAACTCGGCTGCATTTACAGAACCGATAGTATATCTAGGATTTCTACCGCGTCCTAATAAGGTAGAAGTAACAATTGGTCCCCAGCCACCACCACCAACAGCATCCATAAAACCTCCGAAAGAAGCTAGAATATTCAATCGTTTGGTTTTCTTTTTAATGATGTTTTTTTGCATTGCTTTTCTGATAATTATAACTGCCAGCGCAATCATATACACCGCAATAAAAGGCTTTATCGCATCCCCGTCAATCACATCCGACAATAAATAAGCACCTGCAATAGAACCCAAAACACCCGGAATTAACAAATGTCTCACTAGTTTTTTATTGATATTCCCAAATCGATGATGAGAAATGGCAGAAGCTCCGGTAGTAAACATTTCAGCAACGTGAACACCTGTACTGCTGATTGCTGGCGGAATTCCATACGCCAATAAAAAAGAAGTAGAGGTTGCTCCATAACCCATTCCTAAAGTTCCATCCACTAATTGCGCAAATATCCCGATACAGAAAAAGATTAAAAATTCCTGATTGAAGCCAGCCAAAAAGCCATTCCAGGAAAACTCTGCATAATGATTGTACACTAATGTCGAAAACAACCCTACCAACAAAACAACAGGAATTACAACCCATAAACGTTCCGCGAAAGTAGTTCCCGATTTTACATTGATATTAATCTCTTTCAATTCTTTGCCCATGCTTTTAAAATTCAACTATCTATTAAAATCCATTACCCCATCGGAATGGTAGATTATTATGCAAAAATAGAACTTTTAACTTAACTACAAAATTTATTTTGTAATTTATTATCTAAAATGCAATATCAGCCAGTGTATTGTTTTCCAATATCATAAGCGTATTGTCACGAACTTCTGTCATAAGCTTACGAACTGCACAAGTGGCCTCATCCGTACAGTCGTCACATGGCTCATAAAAATTGTGGCTGGCACAAGGAAGTAATGCAATTGGCCCTTCGAGAATTCGATAGACATGGGCCATATTTATTTCCTTAGGATCCTTAATCAAATAATACCCTCCGCCCTTTCCTTTTTTGGCTCCCAAAAAACCAGAATGGCGTAACAGTAGTAAAATACTTTCCAAAAACTTAATCGAAATATGTTCACTCTTCGCTATTTCAGCAATTTGTATCGGCGTTTGATCTTTCTGGCGTGCCAAAAAAGTCAAAGCCTTTATTCCGTATTTTGTTTTTTTTGAAAGCATTTAAAAGATTTTTGATTGAAGAATTATGATTAACGATTTTAGATTTATCAAAAAATTGATTAAATCGTTTTTTAATTATCTCTACGAAACTACAAACTTTATCCCTTTATCAGCAAATTGTATGAAAATATTTTAAAATTTCACCACAAATAGATGCAATAAAATCCTTTTCTGTATAAAAACTGTGATCCCTATTTTTTAAAATTTCAAATTCTACAGACCATTTTTTTAACAAATCGTCATTTGGTTTATTGCTGTCAGTTCCTCCATAATAGAGTTTTATTACTCCATTGGGAATTTCATTTTCATATCGCAATCTTGTTGATGAAACGGCGAATAATTTTCTAACATTCAATCCTTTCAACGCTGCTTTCCATGCAATTGTTCCGCCAATACTAAAAGCTAAAACATCTATTTGATACTTTTCAATTTTCAAAAGATTCTCAACTGCCTTTTCAATTCCTCCATTAACAAACTGACTGTGGCCATTTTTTTCGTTATAATTAGTTTTGTCAATATTTCCTAATTCACAACAATCGTAAAACTCAATATCAAACTTATCATTCAATAATTCAACATACCCTGAAATCCAGTCCGAATTTTCTTTACCCCACAAATCCGATAAAATGATTAATCTTGGTTTCATTTCTAAACAAATAACAACAGTTAATAGAGATTAACGATTTTTGAAGGTACAACAAATCTGAAATACTTCGTCAGTTCGCATTCGATTGGATCAAAAATCGTTAATCTACTCCCGAAGCTTCGGGACTAAAATCCTTAGGAAAGCGCTTGCTCTAAATCAGCAATTACATCTTTCACTGTTTCCAATCCTACTGAAACACGTACTAAACCATCAGTAATACTGACTGCCAAACGTTCTTCAACAGATAATTTGCTATGTGTTGTTGATGCCGGATGTGTAACAATTGTTCTGGTATCTCCCAAATTTGGTGATAAAGAGCATAGTTTTAATTTATCCAAAAAGTTTCTTCCGGCTTCAAGACCGCCTTTTATTTCAAAAGCTACAATGTTTCCACCCAACTTCATTTGCTTTTGAGCAATTTCGTATTGCGGATGCGATTTCAAAAAAGGATACTTCACTTTATTAACCTGAGGATGGCTTTCCAGAAACTCCGCTACTTTCAAGGCATTTTCACAATGTCTGTCTAAACGAATCGCTAAAGTTTCTAAACTTTTTGATAACACCCAAGCGTTAAATGGCGATAAAGAAGGCCCTGTAAGTCGAGAAAATAAATAGATTTTTTGTATCAATTCAGCATCACCAACTGTTATTCCTCCCAAAACTCTGCCTTGACCGTCCATTAACTTTGTAGCGGAATGTACCACTAAATGCGCACCCCATTTTATCGGTTGTTGCAGATAAGGTGTTGCAAAACAGTTGTCAATTACCAAAATCAAATTATGTTTTTTGGCAATAGCTCCTAACAGTTCTAAATCGATAATATCAACAGCAGGATTGGTAGGTGATTCCGCAAAAAGAATCTTTGTATTTGGTGTGATGAAACTTTCAATTGTTTCCGGCTTATTAATATCAAAATAGGAGGTTTCAATATTCCATTTTGGAAAATAATTGATAAATAAAGAATGTGTCGCTCCAAAAACACTACTAGAAGAAACAATATGATCTCCAGATTTCAATAAAGCTGTCAAGGTTGAATACACTGCTGCCATTCCTGAAGCGAAGGCAAAACCAGCTGCCGCACCTTCCATTTTGCACACTTTATCAACAAATTCGTTCGTGTTTGGGTTGCTGTATCTGCTATAAATATTTCTATCTTTCTCCTCGGCAAAGGAAGCGCGCATGTCTTCGGCATCTTCAAACACAAAACTTGACGTTAAGTACAAAGGCACTGAATGCTCTAAATATTGCGTTCTTTCTAATTGGGTACGGATGGCTTCGGTTTCAAAACCAAATTCTTGTTCGTTCATTTTTTAAAGTTAGAAGTTAGAAATTAGAAGTTAGAAGTTGTTGAAATTGATTACTTACGCCAATTCAACTCCGTTCAAAACTACCTTGTAATGTATGGTTGCTGTTGGTTCCAATGTTTTAGAAACCGAACAGTATTTTTCGAAAGAAAGTTGTGCCGCTCTGGCAGCTTTTTCTTCATTGATAGGCCCTTCTAAAAAGAACACTACTGTAATATCCTTGAATGGTTTCGCTTCTCCTACTTGTATGCGTTCCCCTTCTACCTCAGCTTTGAAAGAAGTGATTTCCTGACGTTGTTTTTTCAAAATCGAAATCATATCAATCGCGCTGCAACCCGCAACACCCATTAATACCAATTCCATTGGACTTGCGCCCTTATCATCTCCGCCAAATTCTGGTCGGCTATCTACATTTACTAAGTGACCACGTTCATTTTTTAATTCAAAATGGAAGTTGTCGTTTACTCTTTCTAATGTTATTTTCATTGAGTTTATTTGTTTTATATCGTTCCTATTCTTGCTCAACCCCAAGTACAAAAACATCCATTCCTAAATAATTTGTTTCATACAAAATGGTCATGTCATTTTTCTTTGCTACGTTTATAGAGGCTGTATTCTCTTTTGCAATGATGGAAACAAACCGATTTGAAATGCCGTTTTCAAGTCCGAATTTCTTTAAATGTGTTGCAATTTCAGTGGCATAACCTTTACCCCAAAACTCTTGTTTTAATGAATAGGCTATTTCCATTTCATTTTTACCATCAACTTCTCGAGGTATTATCCCGCTCATTCCTATGAGATTCCCTGTTTGCTTTTCGACAACAGCAAGATGTCCTAATCCATGTGATTCGTAACGTTCTAATTGTCTCGAAATCCATTCTGTTGCTAGAACTTCTGGCTCTTTTAACATATCAATTCCCACAAACTTGAGCATCTCATTATTTATAAAAAATTTACTCCAAATTTCCACATCAGACATGGTCACTTTTCTAAATAAAACTCTTTCTGTTTCTTGATTGAAATATTTCATTACTTTTTACTTTTAAATCATGCTTCATAAAACATTGCTTTTTTAATACTTCTAAAAATCTTAAATCATTACCCTTTATCCGACAATCTCAAAATATCTCCAAAAACACCTCTCGCCGTTACTGCTGATCCTGCGCCTGCGCCTTGAATAACAATTGGTCTGTCGCCATACGATTCTGTGTAAATTTCGAAGAAAGAATCAGAACCTTTCAATCCACCTAAAGCCGTATCTGATGGTACAGAAACTAGTTTTACTTCCAGATTTCCTTTATCATTTTGCAAATCGCCTGACAATTCACCTATATATCGCAACACGTGATTTGGTTTTTGTTCCGCTTTTATTTTAGCATAGATTGGATCAAACTCCGTCAGTTTATTTAGAAAATCAGAAACATCACCTTCCCGTAAATGTTCTGGGATTAAATTTTGAATATCAACTTCTTCAAACTCATTTTGCAAGTCTAATTCTCTTGCCAAAATCAATAATTTTCGACCAACATCATTCCCACACAAATCTTCTCTTGGATCTGGCTCGGTATATCCATTATCAATTGCTTCCTTCAATATTTCGCTGAACGAAGCGTCTTTTGCAGAAAAATTATTGAACAAATAACTCAATGTTCCAGAGAAAACGCCTTTAATCTTCGTGATATTTTCTCCTGAAAGGTGCAATAATTTAATCGTATCAATCAACGGTAATCCAGCTCCAACATTGGTTTCATAAAGATAACTCTTTTGATTATCCGCCAATACTTTTCGCAGTTTTTTATAAAAACTATAACTCAACGTATTGGCAACTTTATTAGAAGAAATCAAATCGAAACTGCTTTCTGCCAGAGGAATATAATTTTCAACAAATGTCGCACTTGCCGTATTATCAATCGCAATCAAATTCTCCAAATGATGCTCATTTGCGTAAGCAATTACATCATCGATAGTATAAGAAAAGCCATTGTTTTGAATTTCATTTTTCCAATTTGGAGTAACGCCGTTTTTATTTAAAAGTACATTACTTGAATTCGCAATAGCAAAAACATTCAGTTTGATATCTTTTCTTTTCTCGATAGTTGCGGCTGATTCCAATATTTGGTTAATCAACGTTCCGCCCACTAATCCATGTCCGAAAATAGCGATGTTGATTTTCTTTGAAACTCCAAAAATCTCTCCGTGAATCACGTTTAAGGCTTTGTTCAGTTGCGATTTTTTCACAACCAAACTCACGTTTTTGCCCGTAACCGTATTATTGAAAAGAATCGGGACAATTTTATTTTTTATCAACGCCGTATAAGGCTTGTGAAACGTACTCAAATCCTGGCCAATGATAGAAATTACCGAAACATTATCCGTTACCGTGATTTTATTCACATCTTTTGAATAGAAATCATTTTCGAATTCTTTCTCTAATTCAATCATTGCTTTAGTCGCTTTATCAGCAGCAACTACCAAACCAATCCCTCTTTCTGAAGAGCCTTGAGAAATGATGCTTACGCTAATATCGTTGTCTCCCATCACTCTAAAAATACGGGCATCAACTCCAGTTTTCCCCAGCAATCCTCTTCCTTCCAGATTCACTAACGAAACATTTTCAAGTACCGAAAGTGTTTTAATTCCTTCTTTGTTAGAATTGGATGTGATTAATGTTCCTTTATTTTCGTGGTTGAATGTGTTCAAAATACGAAGTGGAATGTTTTTTTCCAACAAAGGAATAATGGTTTTTGCATGAAGAATTGTCGCACCAAAATTAGCCAACTCATTCGCCTCATTAAAAGTCAAATGGTCAATTTTTTTAGCATCAAGCACTAAATCCGGATTCGCCGTATAAATTCCGTCTACGTGTGTATAATTCTGTAATTCGTCCGCATTTAAGTAATTCGCAATCAAAGAAGCGGTGTAATTACTGCCATTTCTTCCTAAAGTGGTGGTGTCATTATTGTTATTAGAACCAATAAAACCAGTAACAATGTTCACGGTTGTTCCGTTATTTTGTTTGAAATAATTGATTACATTTTTCTTCGAAATTTGTTCCAAAGGTTGTGCATCACCAAATTTAGAATCCGTTTTTATCAACTCTCGAGTATCTGCAAAACGGGCATTTATTCCATTTCCAATCAGAATAGCTGTCAGTAATTTTGCAGAAAGCAATTCTCCTTTTGATAAAATTTGGTCTTTAATTTTATTGCTGTAATCGCCAATTAAACTTACGCCTTCGAATAATTTTTCCAAAACATTGAATTCCTCAGACAAATCTACCTCTTGATAATCGTCTTGTTGGTATTTTTTGAAATCCTCAAATAAAGGTTTGTAATCTCCATTTTTAGAAGCAATACTTAAAATTTCTTCCAACTCATCTGTAGCATTTCCTCTTGCTGAAACCACAATTGCAATTTCTTCTCCTTGATTTACTTTATCTGTAATAATCGCAACTACCTTATTTATTCCGTCGCCATTCGATAAAGATTTACCTCCAAATTTTAATATTTTCATTTTGTGTGTTGTGTTGTGTTGCCTCTAAAAAATAGCTGCAAGCAAATTGTCTAATTGTTTGTATTCTATCAAAAAAGCATCGTGTCCGTGAATGGAAACAATTTCCTGATAGGTGACATTATTTTTATATTTTTTTAATTCCTCGTAAGTTGCTTTATTTTCATTTGCAGTAAAAAACAAATCTGAATTGATACCTATAATATGAATATCAGCTTCGATTTTTGACGTTATTTCTTCAAATGAATCACTGTTTCTGGTAATATCTATCGTCTTCAACAATTGATTCATCATTTTGTAAGACGAAATTTGAAAGCGTTTTTGAAGCTTTTCACCATGATGCCACAACCAGCTTTCTACATTGAAAATAGCTAATTCCTCATTGGTGGTTCTCTGAAATTTTGCAGCAAAAGATTCTGGAGTCCGGTAACAAAGCATGGCATGAATTCGAGCATCTTCAATAGGTTTTGACGAGTTTTTCAGAATTTGTTCCTGTAAAAAGCAATTGGCAATTAACCAATCCGTCGATTTCCAATCGGTTGCAATAGGAATTAAATGTTGCGTGATTTTTGGTTCTAAAGCCACCAGTTCCCAAGCAATTCCTCCGCCAACAGAGCCACCAATAATAGCATAAAGTCGCTCTATTTTAAGGAAATGAATGCCTTCGATAAAAATTTTGGCAATGTCTCTGGTATTAAAATCCGAATAATTTTCAATGATAGCATCATCAAAACCATTTCCCGGAACATTAAAAGCCAGTATTGTATATTTATTGGTATCGATGGTTTTGTGCGCTCCAATTAAATCATTCCACCAACCTTTATCTCCCACAACTTGGGAATTTCCAGTCAAGGCATGATTTACCAAAACGATTGGAGCTGTATGTAAAACTGGTCCAAAAACTTGAAAACTTAAGTTTAAGGTAGCATAAAAAGCCCCACTTTCGGTGGTGAAATTTTGTAATGTAATAGATGTTGGTTTATTTTCCAATTTCAAATCTTTTATGATTTTTGATTTGTGTCTGGAAATATTAGAAAGAAAGCTAGAAGTGAACTAGAAGAATTCTTTGTGTTATCTTTCCTTTAGATTCTGAAATATCCCGAGGCTTCGGGACAGAATAAAGGTAGAATGCAGCACCTTCTTCGATAAATCGAAGGGTTGCTAAGGCTTCATCGGGTCTAATCCCTCTGCCTTTCTTTATAACATTTCAATACGTTTTTGAACTTAAAGGCACAAATTAACTACTATTTTTTTAAACAACCAAATTTTTATCAAATTGGTTCTAATTGATTTATTGCAAATTGACTTGAAAAATCGCACGCATAATCATTATCCCGACGAAAGAGAAAACACAAGACTATGGTTTTATCTTTCGTCGAAATCATAATTTGAGATTTACTATCGAAGATTCAAAAGCTAAAATAACGATCCCCTTTTTAAATAAAAAGTTCTTCATTTTCTTTTGAATACATTTGAAATAGTAATGAACTCGGCACTATTTTTTGTGCCAAAGGGTCATTTTTTGATATTTCAAATCTTGGATGTGTCAATTCGTTTTTTGAATCGCTTTCCTTTTCTGCTTTGGTTCTGAAACTAAAGCCTTTTAGTAGCCGCAATGTCTTTGGGAAATACTTTAATGTGCTCATACTATTTGAATTTACGATGTTAGTTTTGTTTTAAATTGTTTTTGAATTCTGAAATCTTCTTATACTTGCAAACTAATTTTAATGAAAAAACCCCTTTTAGATACGTATCCAAAAGGGGTTTTAAGTTGTGTTATAAACTTATACTTTTGGAATCAACAGACACGAATGCACATAATGGCATTGGCACAAATCATATTTTTGACTTTAAAATTATTTGTATTCTGGATTTTCAGGTTATTCATTCTGTAATTAATATTGTTTTGTTTTAAGCTAAATAGATTTCAAAAAAAAAGCCTCCCATTTTCTTGGGAGGCTTTTGCTATATAAATTTTAATTTAAATTTAAGCAATAGACAACCCACAGGACTTTTCCTGAATGGCTTTTGACATATTACACACATTAAATTTCATCTTTCTTTTTTTGTTGTAACAAATATGCTAACTATTTCTGAATTTTCCAAATAAGTTTCAAAAAAAAATACAAAGAAAAACGAACCCAACATTCTCTTTTATATTTATATAAGCAGATGAAAAGATTTATCAACAAAAAAAAGTTAAGATTAATTTGCAATTCAAAATGGTTTCATACATTTGCACCCGAATACAAGAGGAAAAATTTGAACTGATTGCAACCTCTTCATAATGAAATCAATTCATTATGAATACTGAAAATTTTTCAGTAGAAAAAATGCTAAAGCAGAAACTCTTCTTTAGTCCTTTTCAGCAATTATTTTTTCTCGCTTAATTTTAAAATAATAATTATTATGGCCTATTTATTTACGTCAGAATCTGTAAGCGAAGGACATCCAGACAAAATTGCAGATCAAATTTCGGATGCATTAATTGATAATTTTTTGGCATTTGATGCTGACTCAAAAGTAGCTTGCGAAACTTTAGTAACTACTGGTCAGGTAATTTTGGCTGGTGAAGTAAAATCAAATACATATTTAGACGTGCAACAAATCGCTCGTGATGTAATCAGAAAAATTGGTTACACAAAAAGCGAGTACATGTTTGAAGCCAATTCTTGTGGAATTCTTTCTGCTATTCACGAACAATCTGCTGATATTAATCAAGGAGTTGACAGAGCAAATCCAGAAGAACAAGGTGCCGGTGACCAAGGAATGATGTTTGGTTACGCTACTAATGAAACAGAAAATTACATGCCATTGGCACTTGATTTATCTCATAAATTATTGCAGGAATTAGCTGTTTTAAGACGTGAAAATAACGAAATTACGTATTTGCGTCCTGATGCTAAATCTCAAGTGACTTTAGAATATAGTGATGACAATAAGCCAACTCGTATTGATGCTATTGTAATCTCGACACAACATGATGATTTTGACGAAGAAGCAACAATGCTTGCAAAAATCAAAAAAGACATCATCGAAATATTGATTCCAAGGATTATTGCAAAAAATCCAACGCATGCTCATTTATTCAACGATGCAATCCAATACCATATTAACCCAACCGGGAAATTCGTAATTGGAGGACCTCACGGAGATACCGGATTGACAGGAAGAAAAATCATTGTGGATACCTACGGTGGAAAAGGGGCTCACGGTGGTGGTGCATTCTCTGGAAAAGATCCAAGTAAAGTAGACAGAAGTGCCGCTTATGCAACCCGTCATATCGCTAAAAACTTAGTTGCAGCGGGTGTTGCTGACGAGATTTTAGTACAGGTTTCATATGCAATTGGAGTTGCTAAACCAATGGGTATTTTTATCGATACGTACGGAACTTCAAAAGTGAATTTGACCAATGGTGAAATTGCAAAAAAAGTAGAAGCTATTTTTGATATGCGTCCTTACTTTATTGAGCAACGTTTGAAATTAAGAAACCCAATCTATAGCGAAACTGCTGCTTACGGGCACATGGGTCGTACTCCAGAAACAGTTACTAAAACTTTTTCTGCTCCAGGTGGAAACGAAAAAACAGTTACTGTTGAATTGTTTACTTGGGAAAAATTAGATTTCGTTGACCAAGTTAAAACAGCATTTGGATTGTAATTTTGGTTTTAGAACCATAGAAATTTAAATCTGATTACATATCAAACCCCGAATTCTGCTACTGCAGACTTCGGGGTTTTTGTTTGGCTATGTGCGGTATTTTTCCTTACTTAGTAAAAAATAACTTACCAAAATTATGGCTAAATTCCCTTCTTTCCAAAGCGTATTGCTAGCTTCACAAAAAACCATTTTCAGATTCCCTCTAGAAACCATACTGACGATTTTAGCGACCGCATTCGCAATTTCACTCTCAGAGGAAAGAAATGATACAATGGAGAATTTTTATACTAAAAGCATCATGTGTTGCTCGCTGTGTTTGGTTTTATTTCTTTCCGTTAGTTTATATTTCTCCGCGACTCAGAAAAACAGTTGGATTCGATTTTTAACGAGTTTACTACTTGGCGGATTAGTAACTTCTTTTATATTTAGCTTTTCGGAAAAAATAACGGAGGTAGAAGCATTACAATTTTTGGTTCTCGATATTGCATTCCATCTACTGGTTTCGTTTGCTGGTTTTTTACCAAAAGCCTATGACCAAGAGGAATTTTGGGAATTCAACAAACAAATTTTCCTGCGTATTTTAACCGCTGGTTTGTATAGCGTTGTGCTGTATTCCGGATTATCCTTGGCTATTTTAGCGGTACATCATTTATTCAATATAGATTTTTACGATAAAATATATCTTCACTTATTTTTCATCATCGCAGGAATATTTAATACCCTTTTCTTTTTATCCGGCGTTCCTGAAACCAACAATGAATCGACTCCACTTATTTTAAAGTATCCTAAAGGGCTTAAAAATTTCACTCAATATGTATTGCTTCCATTAATCAGCATTTACCTGGTGATTTTGATTTGTTATGAAACTAAAATCTTAGTCACACTTTCTCTACCCGTGGGCTGGGTTTCTAATCTCGTTTTAGTTTTTGCCATCTTTGGAATACTCTCTTTTTTACTCGTACATCCTATTGCCGAAGAAACTGGAAATCTTTGGATGCGAACCTTTAACCGTTGGTTTTTTTATTTATTAGTCCCGTTATTGGCATTGTTGTTTTGGGCTATTTTATATAGAATCCATCTCTACGGATTCACACATGAACGCTATTATGTATTGGCATTATCAATTTGGTTAACGATTGTAGTAGCCTATTTTATAATCAAAAAAGAACCTAAAATAAAGTTCATTCCTATCACAATGTGCATAACAGCTTTGCTTACCATTCTTGGGCCACAAAGTGCTGATACAATATCTAAAAACAGTCAGCTTTCCAGATTTGAGTCCTATTTGCAAAAAATAGAAAAGGAAAAACTTACTTTCGAACAAGAACAAGATTTAAGCAGTATCGTGGATTTTTTAGAAGAAAACTATGGCTCAGAAGTGCTTCTTCCATTTGCAAAAGACAAACTAACTGCCCTGATTAAAAAGGACAAAAATCCAAATTCCTCCCAAATCATGAAGGCATTAGGACTCGATTATCGCGCTCAATACGACCAAAAAATAAACAACAATAACGAGTATTTCTATAATTTTTACGAAAACGACAATCAAAAGATAGAAAACATTCAAGGTTATGACATGTCTTTTTCTATCTTGAATACTGAAGATTTAGAATGTAACGATTGTATTATCATCGACAATAAGTCTTATTCTATTATTTCTACTAAAAAAGAATACGGCGTAGACTTACAAATCAATCAGGACATTGTTCCGTTGAAGATTGTTGATTTTGTGAATCAAACCCCAGATTTTGATTATAATGAAAATTGGAAACAAAAGATTACACAAAAAATTGAAACTCCTAAATACACGATTTTAATATACTACATGAACGTAGGTGGAAAAAGAAAAGGAAATAAAAAAACGGTAGATCAGTTCCAAATCAAAGTACTATTGGGAATTAAAAACTAAAAAAAGGCCTTTGAAGAATAAACTTCAAAGGCCTTTTATCTTCTGGCAAATTTACTACAAATTATACTTTAAAGAAAAAATTACATACCGTGGCTGAACGGTATATTGAGAGGTTCTGGTTGCAAACTGAGTGAAATTATCATCATTTAATGAGGTAGTGTTCAATAAATTAGTCCCACTAACTTTATATTCTAACTTGCTGCCTTTCTTTTGATAAATCAAACTGGCACTCAAGAAATCATATTCATTATTGACTGTTTTGGTGTTGTTATAATAATGATAAAATTCATACTCCGTTACAAATGAGAAGCTTTTCAAGAAGAAATAATCCAGTCTTGCAAAAGGCTTTTCCGTGTAAAAAGTAGCATTGTTATAATCGTTGGTTACAATATTATACCCCAACTCCAGATTGGGCATGTTCTTGTAATTCGTAGACGCTTTCAAAGTATAACTTTGGATAAAACTCTCGTTTGTTGAGAACACATTATTCTGAATGTTGTTGAATTTTGACCAATTTAAATTGGCTCCCAGAGAGGCTTTGTAATTCTTCAAAAAAGAACGCCCGTAAGAACCATTTCCGGACAAAGTTTCATCGGCAAAATCAGAATTAAAAGGAGATGACGTTTGATTTACACCGTTGAATACGGCTCGGGTTTTTATCGCATCGACTCTTCTGGAATAATTGACAAAAGCGGTGATATTTTCAAAATTAAACATGTTGTATTTAAAGTAACGCAACGAATGTACTTGTGCGGTAGCGTTTTCTAAAAGTCGGTTTCCTTTTGTCAAACTGTTGTAATTTGAGAAAATAAATCCTTCGGCTAGTTGGTTAATATCGGTGAAATTATTGGTGTACGAAAAATTATAGGTTAATGTTTCCGACTTTTTAATTTGATAAATCGCTAAGAAATCCGGCAATGCTCTGAAGAAATTTTGACCATTATTGGTTCCTAATTGCTCATTTGTCATAGTATAGGAATGCAGACTTACTCCAGGAGTAAAAGTGAATTTCCCACTCAAAATCTTATAATGCAATCCCAAAAACGTATCGTTGAAGTTGTAATTCACATCATTTGTATTCGCAACATCATCTAAATTGTTGACTGTTTCGTTATCCAAAATCTGAAAAATACTGGAATTGAAATTTTGATGGGAATACGTATTTCCTAACGTAACATTGATGTTACTTTTTGGGGTAACCATGTAATAATAATCCAATTTAGCATCAATCTTATTGGTTTTTACAAAACGACTTTGGTTGATGTTATTTCTATTTTGACCAGAAATATAATCGGCTAAATTAAAAGGTTGCGACTGTAAATTAGCATTATAAAAAGGATCTTCCTCTTGATACAAATGTTGCATTTCGAAAGCAAAAATATTTTTATCGCTTTGCGTGTAATACAAACTCAGGTTTTGATTTACTGAAATTGGATCTTGTTTTTTTAATGTATTGATGTTTTCAGTTGTAGCATTATTGCTGACAATAGATTCTCTCAATAACGAATTGTTTTCATCCTGTTTGGACAATTTAGCCAGTATGTCATAATCAAATTGAAACTTCGTAGTTGGTTTATAGCTGGAACTCAATTTGAATAATCCTAAATTACTTTTTTGATTTGCGGTTTCCTGACGATTCTCTGTAGAAAGAATTTCAGAAGAATTAGGCTGTAAAATATTCGTTTGTGACTTTGTTTCTAAATCAGTTTCAGAAGAAGAAAGAATTCCAAAACCACTTAAAGTCCACGCTTTATTTACATTGTACGAAAAATTTGTAGCTCCAAATTTAGTCTCAATTTCCTTTGCTTGGTTATTTCTTAAAAGTGAAATACCCAAATCATTCGAAGACACATTAAAACTGGAACCACCTTTTTGCATCATGCCTCTAAAACCGCCCGTGAATTTAAAATAATCCTGAACCGTCAAAGGCAATTCCCCAATATTATTAAAATTCGTAATTAAGTTAATGCTGTATTTTGGATTATAATAAAACAATTTTGGGTTTATCAAATAGCGACTTTCCTCATGTGCTACTCCAATTCCTGCCGTCATATCTCCAAACCAGAAATTTTTCTTTCCTGACTTTAGTTTGATATTCATCGCAATATTATCCTGATTATTCTCCACGCCTTTTAGCGCACCAATTTCGCTATAGTTTCGCAACACTTGGATTTTATCAATGGCATCAGCAGGAATATTTTTTACTCCTAGCTTAGTATCACCATCAAAAAAGTCTTTGCCTTCCACCATTAATTTGGAAACTTTTTTTCCTTCAACTTCCACTTCACCATCAGCGTTTACCTCAACACCAGGCAGTTTTTTCAATAAGTCTTCCAGTTTTCGTTCTGTTCCGGATTTGAAAGAATCGGCATTATAAACAATGGTATCTCCTTTTATCGAAACCGGCATTTCACGAACAATTTCAACACCATCCAATTCAATTCCGCCTTCTTCAAGCACAATATTTTTAATGCTGTTTTCTGAAGTTGTGGTGATTTCCAGCTCTTTATTCTGCATTCCCAAATAACTGATTTTTAAGCTATACGCAGTATTTGGTTTTAGATTAAGAACAAACTTCCCTTTGTCATTTGTTATGGCGTAAGAATCCATCGCTTTTGTGGCTTTATTAACCGCCATAACATTGGCCATTTCAAGCCCAACAGTTTTTGAATCGGTAATTAACCCTTCTAATTTAACGGATTGTGCAAAGGAAATTGAGGCAATAAAAAACAGGGCAACTAGTATTGTATTTTTCATTTAGGAATAATTGATAAATCTTTAATTATTAATTTTAAAGGTTAATTATAATATATCTTTACCCTCCTATTCTCATGTGCATTCCGCCATTACCTCCACGCCCATGGTTCATTTCTCTGAACTCTTCCATTTTTTTCAATACAATTTCGTCAAATTCTTTTTGAGTCGTTACTTTTCCTTTAGTTGCCGCTTTTATTTCGGTTTTAACTTTAGGATTCAGAACCACTTTCGAACATAAAGTAACCGTTTTACCGTCATTTACTTCCAATATTAAACCCGGCAATCCCCAGTAGTTTTCCGGTCCTTGATTCACTGGAATTTCCGGAGTATACCAAGCTGTAATTATAGTTTCTTTAGGCATATCCAACTCATCCATAAGATTTGTTTTCTTAGCTGCATCCGCTGGTTTTGTTGTTGCGGCATCTTCTTTTTTTGGTCTGAAATTTCTAAAATCTGTTTTGCTTGCAGGGCGCACGGCAGTTGCTTTGAAACAATTATAACCACCAATAACTCGGGTTTCACTTTCCATTTTCCATTGCAAATTAGGCAACGAATCTTTTACAAGAAACTCTTTCCCCATGAACTCTTTATCAACGGTATACGATTTGTCTTTTACATTTTTATAATACGTTCCGCCGCCGCCGGTCATAGACATCATCATTCTCATTCCGCCACCACCTTGGCCTGGAGTATCCAGCTTTTCTTCTTCTTTGTATATTGATGCCGATTTATCAAAATTAAGGATGAATGTTTTTTCGAACATTTTCTTCATTCTTTCCTCAATCATTTTTTGCATATCCGGAGTCATGTCCTTATTGCCTTCCATTCGCGTTTTAAAATCGGAGGTGCTCGTTTTCGATTCGTAAACTGCCATTCCTTGAAATTCCTGAGCGTGAAGTCCCATAAATGATGCGACTGTTACTACTAATGTGAAAATTACTTTATACATACTTTTGGATTTTAATAAATGAGACTGAAAAATACTGTTTTTGTTACTAGTATTCTGTTAAAATAATAATAAGACATTCCTAATTACAAAAGGTTTAATTGTAATTTCGCTTTCATGAAGAAATTAGTGCTATTACTGTTTATCGCCTCGTTCTCAGTTATATCAAGTCAGAACCAAAAACTAACTTCCCTTAAAATTGATTCCATTCGTTTTGATGGAGATGCGTTTTTAGGATACGATTCATTTGGTTTTTATTACACTATTAAAAACAATGTTTTTTCTAAAATTAATACGCGAGATACTTTAGAATATAAAAATATTTCTTTGGGTAAAATCACCAAAGTTGACTTGCAAAACCCACTTAAAATCGTCTTATTTTACGAAAATTTCAACACTGTTATTGTATTGGACAATCAATTGAATGAAACCCAAAAAATCAATTTTTCAGAGCGTGAAATTCCTATTGTAGCAATTGCAATTGGGATCGCTTCTCAAAATCAGTTTTGGATTTACAACAGCATGAATCAGCAACTGGGACTTTATGATTATTTAAACAAGGAGTACAAGACCATTTCCGTTCCTTTCACAGAAAGCATCAAGAATTATTCTTCAGATTTCAATGTCTTTCATTGGGTTGACAATAAAAACAACTGGTACGTATGTGACATTTTTGGAAAAATAATAAGTAAGGGAATAATTCCTGATTTTGATTCGATTGCAATTATTAATGAGAGTCAGTTTATTTATTCCAAGGACTCTGTTTTGATTTTGCAGGATTTAGAAAAAGGTAAAAAAACTGAAATTGAAATTTCAGAAAAAACGTTTAAAAAATTCTATTACAAGGACCAAATTTTATCTATTTTTACATCAGCAGGAATTACAAATTATAAAATCACAATACCGTAATGCACATAGCAATAGCAGGAAATATAGGTTCCGGAAAAACAACTTTAACACGTCTATTAGCGAAACATTTCAAATGGGAACCGCATTTTGAAGACGTAGTTGACAATCCATACTTGGATGATTTTTATCATCAAATGGAACGTTGGTCTTTTAATTTACAAATATATTTCTTGAATAGTCGTTTCCGTCAGGTGATACAAATTCGTGAAAGTGGTAAAAAAATCGTACAAGACCGAACTATTTATGAAGATGCTCATATTTTCGCGCCTAACCTTTACGCGATGGGTTTGATGACCAATCGTGATTTCCAGAATTATTCCTCTCTTTTTGAATTAATGGAATCTACGGTTAAAGCACCTGATTTATTGATTTATTTAAGAAGTTCTATCCCTAATTTAGTCGGACAAATACACAAACGTGGTCGTGAATACGAAAACTCAATATCTATTGATTATTTGAGTCGTTTGAACGAACGCTATGAAGGTTGGATTCAAACCTACGACAAAGGAAAACTAATGATTATTGATGTCGACAATATCAACTTTGTTGACAACCCTGAAGATTTAGGAACTATTTTTAACCGTATCGACGCAGAATTGAACGGGTTATTCTAGAAAATTATTCCATTTTACAAACAAAAATGCCTCACAATTGCGAGGCATTTTTTGTTATAAAGATTTCCAAAAATCTACATCTGCTTTATCAAAGAAATTGCTTTCTCCAAATTATAAGCACCACCAATAGCATTTTTATCAAAAACCATCATTTCTATAATTAAAATTTGTCGCAGCACAACAAATGAAGTGAAATACCTTTTCACAACTCAATAAGTATAAATTAAAACATATAATTATTTTTCCCAAATAGGGAATTTTTAATTATCTTTGGTGTTCAAAATAACGTATGAGAATAATCGCTAAAAGAACGTTACAAAATTTCTGGGAGCAATATCCAAACTCAAAACAGCAATTATTGTCTTGGTATCAGGTGTTTGATAAAAAGGCATTTGAGAATTCGAATGCCATAAAATCTATTTTTGGTTCAGCTGATTTTATTGGAAATAATAAAGTCGTATTTAATATTTGTGGGAACCATTATCGATTAATCGTAAAAATTAATTATGTAACCCAAATTGTGTATATTTTATTTATTGGAACTCATCCAGAATATGACAATTTGAAAGACATTAAAAACTTATAAAAAATGGAAATAAACCCTATAAAAACAGAAAAAGATTACGATTTAGCTTTAGAAAGAATAAACATTCTTTTTGATGCTAAACCAAATACAAAAGAAGCTGATGAATTAGATATCCTAGTCACTCTTGTAGAAAAATATGAACAAACACATTATCCTATTCCTGAGCCAGACCCAATTGAAGCGATTAAGTTCATGATGGAACAAAACGGACTTACAGATGCTGATTTAGGAGTCATTTTAAATAGTCGTTCTAGAGTAACTGAAATTTTTAAACGCAAAAGAGCTTTAACTATTAAACAAATTAGAGTTTTAACAGAAACACTACATATTCCAGCTTCAACTTTAATCAAAGAATATGCATTAGAACAATAATTTTATAATCTCAATTAAAAATGCCTCGCAATTGCGAGGCATTTTTATTTAGCAACAAATATATTTTACTTCAAAGAATCAATCTTACTTTGAACCTCTTTGTCAGTTCCTTCAAAATTTTGAATAGTAACTTTCCCGTTAATACTTGTTTTAACGGTAGCTTTTACTTTTCCATCAACATTCGTTTTTTCGATAGAAATTTCTTTAGAAACCATTTCAGTTGCTGCTCGAAAAGGTGCTTTATCCGAAATAGTATGACTTCCATTTCCTAAAATTGGGGCAATTACAAGACCTATCAAACAGGTCAATTTTATTAAAATATTCATCGATGGTCCAGAAGTATCTTTGAACGGATCACCAACTGTATCTCCAGTGACCGCCGCTTTATGAGCATCAGAACCTTTATACGTCATTTCACCATTAATCAGAACTCCTGCTTCAAAAGATTTCTTAGCATTGTCCCAAGCACCTCCTGCATTGTTTTGAAAAACAGCCCAAAGCACACCAGAAACAGTAACTCCAGCCATATAACCTCCTAGCATTTCTGCAATTAATTGGTTGTTATCTGAATAAACCAACTTCCCTAATAAAACAATGGCAATTGGAAAACCGATAGTCAAAATTCCCGGCAACATCATTTCGCGCAAAGCAGCTTTGGTAGAAATGTCAACACATTTAGCATATTCCGGTTTTCCGGTTCCTTCCATAATCCCAGGAATTTCCCTGAACTGACGACGTACTTCATACACCATATCCATTGCAGCTTTTCCGACAGAATTCATGGCCAAAGCAGAGAAAACTACCGGTATCATTCCGCCCACAAATAACATTGCTAAAACAGGCGCTTTGAAAATATTGATTCCGTCAATTCCTGTAAACGTTACATATGCCGCAAATAAAGCCAGTGAAGTTAATGCCGCCGAAGCAATCGCAAATCCTTTTCCAGTTGCAGCGGTTGTATTTCCTACAGAATCCAAAATATCAGTTCTGGTGCGTACTTCTTTTGGTAATTCGCTCATTTCAGCAATTCCACCAGCGTTATCAGATATGGGTCCGAAAGCATCGATTGCTAATTGCATTGCCGTTGTTGCCATCATCGCTGAAGCAGCCAAAGCCACACCATAAAATCCCGCTAAAGCATAAGAACCCCAGATTGCTGCTGCAAATAAAAGTACGGTTGGAAACGTAGAAATCATTCCTGTAGCCAATCCAGCGATTACGTTTGTCCCGGCTCCAGTTGCTGATTTTTGTACAATAGCCATAACGGGTTTTGTACCCAATCCCGTATAATATTCAGTTACTGACGAAATGATTCCACCTACTGCTAGACCTACAATTGTAGCACAGAAAACACGCATGGATGAAATTTCTTTAGTCCCTTCTCCAAAGAAATCCATTTTCATCGTTTCTGGTAGCATATAATCAACTAAAAAATAACATGCAATTAGGGTTAATCCTATTGAAAGCCAGTTACCCATATTTAAAGCTCTTTGCACTTGCGCTTCTTTTGCATTATCATCAGTAATTTTCACAACCATAGTTCCGATAATTGAAAATAAAATTCCAAAACCGGCGATTGCCATCGGTAATAATATTGGTCCAATTCCACCAAAAGCATCTTGAATATTTCCGCCCATGTCTTTGATTACATAATTACCCAGGACCATAGCCGCTAAAACAGTCGCTACATAAGAACCAAATAAATCGGCACCCATTCCGGCAACATCTCCCACGTTATCACCTACGTTATCTGCAATTGTAGCCGGATTACGAGGATCATCTTCTGGGATTCCAGCTTCTACTTTTCCTACTAAATCAGCTCCAACATCGGCCGCTTTTGTATAAATTCCACCACCAACTCTGGCAAACAAAGCGATAGATTCTGCTCCAAGAGAGAAACCGGCTAATGTTTCCAATACAATGGTCATGTCTTCAGTAGAAGTCCAAACTCCATTCATAAAAAAGTGGAAGAAAAAAATAAAGAAAGTGGTCAACCCTAAAACTGCTAAACCCGCAACTCCTAATCCCATTACAGTTCCACCACCAAAAGAAACTTTTAGTGCTTGTGGCAAACTGGTACGTGCAGCCTGCGTGGTTCTAACATTTGTTTTTGTTGCGATTTTCATTCCCATATTCCCTGCTAAAGCCGAGAAAAAAGCTCCGAAAACAAAAGCAACAACTATTAATATATGTGTGGTAGGAACGATAAATGAAATTCCGGCTAAAACAGCACTTGCTCCTATTACAAAGAAAGTTAACAACCTATATTCTGCTTTTAGGAAAGCCAAAGCCCCTTCGTAGATGTAATCTGAAATCTCTTTCATTTTGCCGTCTCCGGCATCTTGTTTTAAAACCCATTTTCTCTTGGCAAACATAAATGCCAGTCCAATAAATGCCATGGCAATAGGCAAATAAATCATAATTGTATTCATAATTTTGGTTTGGTTTTTTGGTTAAAATTAATACTGTAACAAAACGAATTTAAACAAAAAAGCAACACTCTTAACAGAATGTTGCTTTTTTTATAAAAATTATAGTGGTTATTTATTTAATACTAAATAATCCCTCTGGTTTGTTCTCAATTTGATTAAAACGCTCTGTACACTCTTTAATAATGGCATACGCTTCATTTACATCTCCCCAACCACCTACATCAACTTTCTTGTTTTCAAGATCTTTGTACACTTGAAAGAAATGTTCAATTTCTTTTAGTAAGTGTGGATTCATATCTGATAAATCATTTAATGAATTCCAGATTGGATCTGAAACGGGTACACAGATTACTTTTTCATCCGGTCCTTTATCATCTGCCATGTGGAAAACACCGATTGGTTTTACTTCCATTACACATCCAGGAAAAGTTGGTTCGTTTACCAAAACCAAAACATCTAATGGATCTCCGTCTAATGCTAATGTTTCCGGGATAAATCCGTAATCAGCCGGATACATCATCGAAGAGAATAACATTCTGTCAAAACGCATTCTTTTTATTTCGAAATCATATTCGTATTTATTTCTACTTCCTCTTGGTATTTCGATTAAGACATCGAAAGTTGTTAATTTGTCTGCAGTCATTTTAGTTTTTTCTTATCTATAATTATGGCTGCAAAAATAAGGAAACTATACGGTTGCACAATAAAAAATTGATGTTATCTCTTGATTAAATTTTAACCGTGAGCACTTTAGTAAACCACTGTTCTATTTCGTTTGTTTAAATAATGATGCCATAAAAGATAGGTTGCAAAAGAACGATACGGACTCCATTTTATAGTATGAATTTCCATGGCGCCTTTATCGTGAATATCCAGCAATTCCTTTATGGTATTCACTACCGCAATATCTCCTAAAGGCAATAAATCTGGGACTTCAAGGCAAAACATCAAATAGATATCAATCGTCCAATTTCCTATTCCTTTGATCTTGATGAGTTCTTCCCGTACTTGCTGAGCCGTTTTGGTTGGCAAACTTTCTAAATCAAGATCTTTATTTAATAAGGCTGTCGCCAAAGCTTTGATATAAGACGTTTTTTGACGGCTTACGCCAAGATTCCTAAATTCGGCATCGGATACCTGAAGAAGAATTTCAGGTGCTACCGTTTTTTGACTGGCTTTTATTTTTAAAAAAGTGGCTTTAGCCGAATCTATAGACACTTGTTGTTCTAAAATCAACAATACCAAAGTCTCAAAACCTTGAGGCCTTTTGGGAATGGTTGGCATGCCGTATTGTTCAATAATTGACTTGAAAATGGTGTCTTTTTCTAAAAGATAGTCAATGGCTTCTTGCATAGTCTGATGTTTTTTTAGCCCAGATGGAAACGGCATCCTTTTTATAAGGCGATTTTTCTTCGCCTTATAAAAAGATAAAGTGTACAGCTGGAAATAGCTCCAGATTCCTCCTATCGTCGGAATGGCGATTTGTTGTTTCTTTCTTAGAAATGAAATCCAAATGATCCTTTTATGGAAAAGCGTTGTGTATCCGGTGTATTCAAATAACTACCGCGCCAAGCGAAATCGATACGGAATACTTTGAAGATATTCCCGATTCCTGCGCTGTATTCCCAATACCCTTTTTCAGGCGCATTATAAATTAAACCCGATGCATTAATCGCTCTATTTTCATCAGAAATGGCTCCATAAACCCCTTTTATCGATACAATTTCTCTCCAATTGAGCTTACGCATAAACGGAATTCTGGAAAAAATTTTGCCATTGAAATTGTGATTCCATTGCAAAGTAACATATTCGTCGGATACAAATTCATAAAAATTAAGATTACTGAAAGTATTTTCTATCGTAAAATAGGTTTGGTTTCCAGGAATAACACTCAATAATCCCAAAGGAATTGTCCCGAAGGTTTTACCCACTTCCATAATAATATTGGTTCTTCCTAAAGGCCCGATAATTATAGGTTGTTTGTAATACAATTGCAATTTATCATATTTGAAATCGCTGTTCAACAACCCCTTAAAACCGTGGCTGTAGTTGACAAAAAATCGACTGAAATGGCTATCCACAATGTCTCTTTCCACACCGACCCCAATAGTTCTCCTCTTTGGTGAATATTCAACCTGAAAATTAACTTCTGATTGTTTTACCTCACTTTCTATAACCGAATTTGCTATATCCGTATAATAATCTAAACTAAACGTAGTAGAAGCAGACTCCAGCGTACGATAGGAAAATCCCGTTTGAAAAATTAAATTTTTAATGGGTTCTATCTCTACCGCAACTGTACTCAAATTGATATTGGTCAATTTCCCGTTGCTACCGGACGAAAACACTGAGGACGAAGCAAAACTTCTCCCCAAAATATCGTTAGTGGTCGTTAAGCTGGCACCTATTTGTTCAATATCACGTCTATTCCCTCCGGACAAAATGATTCGGTTTTTCTTGTCAACCATCCATTTTCCTGAAAGTCCATATTTGAATTTATTATCATCAAATCCATACGCTGTGTAGGCTTGAATACGCCAAGGATCGTTAGGCCCAAAATAGGTTCTTCCTCCTACTCGCAATCGCACTCCTTCCACTTCATTATACCCAAATGTGGAAAAAACTGGTCCGTAATCAAAATGACCAAATTGTACATAACCGCTGCCTAGGATGGAAACTAAATTATACAATTGCTTAAATTTACCTACGGTTTGCAAAGTATCCAGCATTTTATAAACGCCCAATTCATCCTTGCTTAGGTTTTCGAAGCGGTTTTCGTTCCAGTATTCATCGGATTTATTGTAGACTTCGTCATCCATATAATTGACCTCATCTTTATAAAAAGCTACTGGTTGCTCCTTGTTAAATTGATGATTTTTATAAAATGTGGTTCGTTTTCCATAAACTCCTTTGGAACTTTCTTTTTTGTTTAAAGCAAAATCAGACATTAAATAATCCTTCGTCAACAAGAAAACAGAATCATTGACTACCTCAAATTCCTGCTCTAAATAAATATCTTTTACCCAGTTGATATTGGCGCTTTTGGTAACCGCCATATTGATTTTCTTGATGGCAAACGTCGAATCATTCACCCAGAAATCCCCTTTGAAAGTCAATTCGTTTTTACGTCTTGGATAAAAAACAATATTATAACACCATTTTTTATCAATGTATGCACTGTCTTTCAACACATAATTGTAGACATCAATCCCAGTTTTAGATAACGGACTGGTAAAGCTTTTGTCAAAAAAAGTTAAGTAATTATTGTAGACATTATAATCGGAATACAAGTCTTTTACAAAAGACAAAATCTGTTGATTTCCATTAAACCCTGATGTTTTATTGGCTTTTATTTTCTCTTTTACTTTCTTTAATTTATTATCTCCATAAACATCATGGAGCGATTCATTTATAAAAATAGGCAAATAGGTTTTTCCGGTTACTCTGGAAGTATCCATTTGATCAAATATAAATTCCATCCCTTTGAAAAGTTTGTTTTTCATAAAAGCACTATCAATAGAATTCATGTCAAATTCTATTTTCTCATACTTTTCCATCTGGTATTGGTCAAATAAATGCAATCCGTTTTTGCGTTTTCTTTCCCAAATTTTTCTAAGAATGTCTAACGCAGGATTGTTCTTTTTCGACGTTTTTCCGGCAAAAACAACTACTTCGCTTAAGCTCTCGGCTTCGTTCAGCTGAATTTTGAAATTGTAGTTTACAGGCTTGTCTAAAATAATTTCCTTCTCAGAAAAACCTACTGAAGATATTACTAAAGTCGTGTATGTTTTTTGGGATTCGAGGTAAAACCGACCATCCTCATTGGTAACAATTCCTTCGCTGGAATCTTTGAAAACCACATTTGCAAAAGGAATAGGCTGATTCAATTTATCGACCACAATACCGCTCACTTTTGTTTGCGCAAAAACTGCGTTTGCTGAAACAAATAAAAAAAACAGGAGAAACAAGAGATTCTTTTTCATAATCATTCAAAAAAAAACTTCATCAAATAAATAAATAATTGATGAAGTTATAAGTTTAGCCCTTTTAGATTACTAGAATTTTTAGATTAAAATCTTACAATCTAAGAAGTCTAACAATCTAAAAGATCTATTTTTTATACATTACTTTTTTAACTGCTTTTACCACATCACCTGCATTTGGCAACCATTCTTTCAGCAATACTGGAGAGTACGGCGCTGGAGTATCCGCGGTTGTGATACGTTGAATAGGTGCATCCAAGAAATCAAAAGCGCGTTCTTGAACGATATATGTAATTTCAGAAGCTACACTTGCAAAAGGCCAAGCTTCCTCAAGAACTACCAATCTATTTGTTTTTTTAACCGATGTTAAAATCGTCTCATAATCCATAGGACGTACGGTTCTTAAATCGATAATTTCACAAGAAATTCCTTCTTTGGCTAATTCGTCAGCAGCAATATGAGCTTCTTTGATAATTTTTCCAAAAGAAACGATAGTTACATCAGTACCTTCACGTTTGATATCAGCAACTCCAAGTGGAATGGTATATTCACCATCTGGCACTTCCCCTTTATCACCATACATTTGTTCTGATTCCATGAAAATCACAGGATCATTATCACGAATAGCCGCTTTCAACAATCCTTTTGCATCATAAACCGTAGATGGAACTACCACTTTAAGACCCGGAGTGTTCGCAAACCAGTTTTCTAATGCTTGTGAGTGTGTCGCCCCTAATTGTCCTGCCGAAGCCGTTGGACCACGAAAAACGATTGGCACATTGAATTGCCCACCAGTCATCTGACGCATTTTGGCAGCATTATTTATAATTTGGTCAATCCCCACTAAACAGAAATTGAACGTCATGTATTCTACAATCGGTCTGCACCCGTTCATTGCTGATCCTACTGCAATACCAGTAAAACCAAGCTCTGCAATAGGAGTGTCAATAACCCTTTTCTCACCAAATTCAGCAAGCATTCCTTTAGATGCTTTATACGCACCATTATATTCTGCAACTTCTTCACCCATTAAGTAGATGGACTCATCGTGACGCATTTCTTCACTCATCGCTTCGCAAATGGCCTCTCTAAATTGTATCGTTCTCATATTATATGTTGTATGTGTCTAATTTTCGAAAAGCAAAAATAAATATTTTAAACCACTTAAAAGCATAAATTACTTTAAATTAATCAGGATTTATAGTGATATTTTTCAGGAGCTGTTTCCGGCTATCCGCTGTATCTTCCTGTGGCTAAAGGAGCCACAGGAAGGATGCCGCTACTATCCGGGCTACGAAATCGTAATAGTGTTCAAAAATATTATGCGTGCATAGTATATTATTCAAATTATTATTTTAAATTTGTCAAAGCTTTTTAGAAAAATCAAAATATATACTTATGAAAATATTAGTTTGCATCAGTCACGTTCCTGATACTACTTCAAAAATTAACTTTGTCAACGGTGATTCTGAATTTGACACAAATGGGGTACAATATGTAATCAATCCGAATGACGAATTTGGTTTGACACGTGCCATTTGGTTTCAAGAACAACAAGGCGCAACCGTTACTGTTGTGAATGTTGGAGGACCAGAAACCGAACCAACTTTAAGAAAAGCATTAGCCATTGGTGCCAACGAAGCTATTCGTGTAAACGCAAATCCTACTGACGGATTTTTCGTTGCCAAACAACTTGCCGAAGTGATTAAAAACGGAGGTTACGATGTAATTATCGCCGGAAAAGAATCTTTAGACTATAATGGCGGAATGGTTCCTGGAATGATTGCTGGAATCTTAGGATACAATTTCCTTAATTCTTGTACAAACCTGACTGTTGACGGGACAAGCGTAAAAGCAGTTCGTGAAATTGATGGTGGAAAAGAAACTGTTGCTACTACTCTACCATTAATCATTGGTGGACAAAAAGGATTAGTGGAAGAAAAAGACTTGCGTATTCCAAACATGAGAGGAATTATGACTGCAAGAACTAAAGCATTGACAATTCTGGAGCCAGTTGATGCCACTGTAAATACAAAAGCAGTGAAATTTGAAAAACCAGCTCCTAAATCAGCCGTGAAATTAATTTCTGCTGATAATTTAGATGAATTAATTAATCTATTGCACAACGAAGCTAAAGTAATCTAGTAATCCGTTTTCAGTCGCAGTTTTCAGTTTTCAAAATCTGGAATCTAAACTCTAAACTCTAAACTCATAAATCATTATGTCAATATTAATATATGCGGAATACGCAGAAGGAAAATTTAAAAAAGTAGCATTCGAATTGGCTTCTTACGCTAAAAAAGTAGCGGAAACTTTAGGGACTACCGTTACGGCGGTAACAGTAAATGCAGGAGATGTTTCGGAACTATCAAAATACGGAGTAGACAAAGTATTAAAAGTAAACAATGATAAATTATCAGGATTTACTGCAAAAGCATACGCTGACGTCATCAAACAAGCTGCTCAAAAAGAAAACGTAAAATTAGTTTTACTTTCATCAACTACAGATAGCATCTACCTTTCATCACTTGTGGCAGTAGCTTTAGAAGCTGGTTATGCATCAAATGTTGTAGGCTTACCAGTAAGTACCGCTCCATTTCAAGTAAAAAGAAATGCTTTTTCAAACAAAGCTTTCAACATCACTGAAATTACAACAGATGTAAAAGTTCTTGGGCTTGCTAAAAACTCTTATGGTGTTTTTGAAAATGCATCTACATTGACTCAAGAAGATTTTAACCCAACTATTGGAGACAATGATTTTGGCGTAAAAGTAGAATCAGTAGAAAAAGGTTCTGGAAAAGTTTCTATTGCTGATGCTGATATTGTAGTTTCGGCTGGCCGTGGACTAAAAGGTCCTGAAAACTGGGGAATGGTAGAAGAATTAGCAACAGTTCTTGGAGCTGCAACTGCTTGTTCTAAACCCGTTTCTGATTTAGGATGGAGACCTCATGGAGAACACGTAGGACAAACTGGAAAACCGGTTGCTACAAACCTTTATATTGCGATTGGAATTTCGGGAGCGATACAACATATTGCGGGAATCAACTCCTCTAAAGTTAAAGTCGTAATCAACAGCGATCCGGAAGCGCCATTCTTCAAAGTAGCGGATTACGGAGTTGTTGGAGATGCCTTTGAAATTGTACCAAAATTAATTGAGAAATTAAAAGCTTTCAAAGCACATAATTCCTAATCAACAGGAAATCATTAAATCGATTTAAATGCTACTTAAAAACAAGATATTTGTATCTTTGCTTTTAAGTAGCATTTTTTTTAACAAAAAATGAAACTTGATTTTCATCAAAAAATAAGTACGCTGTACTTACCCATTTTAACAATTATGAGCTTAGTTAAATTATCCATAAAAGGAATTTCATACAGTCAAACTCAAAACGGAGCGTATGCTTTGATATTGAATGAGGTTGATGGTGAGAGAAAATTACCCATTGTCATTGGTGCTTTTGAAGCCCAATCAATCGCTATTGCATTAGAAAAAGAAATAAAACCACCGCGTCCTCTGACGCATGACCTATTTAAAAATTTTGCAGAACGTTTTGATATTGTGGTAAAACAAGTCATTATTCACAAGTTAGTTGATGGTGTTTTTTATTCGAGTATTATTTGCGAAAGAGATAAAATAGAAGAAATTATTGACGCCAGAACCTCCGATGCAATTGCTTTAGCATTGCGTTTTAACGCTCCTATTTTCACCTACAAAAACATTCTGGACAAAGCTGGAATATACCTGAAAGCTAATCCCCTGGAGCCCAATAAAGACTCTCAAGAAATCGATGATGTGCTGTCTAATCCAGAAACTTTTGGACATGAAGAAGAAAGCAATCAATCCGGAGAAACGTATTCTAAGCATAGTTTACAGGAATTGAATGAATTGTTAGATCAGGCAGTTTCGCATGAAGATTACGAAAAAGCAGCAAAAATTAGAGACGAAATCTCGAAGAGATAACTTTAATTTTGATTTTCATTATTGCATTATTTGATACATAAACGATTAACCACATAAAAAATGCAGCAGAATTTAATGCTGCACTTTTTTATATATTTTTAGTAACATCTGTTATAAAACTAATCTATGAAAACAAAATTTGTCCTTATTGCCGTAACCTTATTTATTTCTACAATTGCATTTTCTCAAGACTATTATTTACACTGCGGAAAAATTCTAAATACCCAATCTGGTAAAGAGTTATCCAACCAAACCATAGTTGTTTCTAAAAACAAAATCACAAAAATACAAGATGGGTTTGTATCCAAATCCAAACCCGAAGACATTGAAATCGACCTGAAAAATAAATACATTTTACCAGGTCTTATCGATTTACACGTGCATATTGAAGGAGAACACGACACCAAAAGTTACATGTCAAAATATTTAGACAACGAGGCTGATATTGCATTTCAAGCGGTTCGTTGTGCAGAAACAACCCTTTTAGCCGGATTCACTACCGTACGTGATTTAGGAGGGACCGGAGTTAATATCTCCATAAGAAATGCCATTAATAAAGGAATCGTAAAAGGCCCAAGAATATATACCGCAGGAAAATCAATTGCCACAACAGGCGGTCATGCTGATCCAACGAACGGAAGCAATCGTAAACTTGTAGGCGATCCAGGTCCACATGAAGGCGTAATCAATTCTCCTGAAGAAGCTGTAAAAGCAGTAAGAGAGCGCTATAAAGAAGGAGCCGATGTTATTAAAATCACAGCTACTGGCGGTGTTTTAAGTGTGGCAAAAAGCGGCAAAAATCCTCAGTTTACTTTAGACGAAATCAAAGCTATTACAACAACTGCCAAGGATTATAATATGCTTACCGCAGCTCATGCCCACGGAGATGAAGGAATGCAACGAGCCATATTGGGCGGTATAAAAACTATTGAGCACGGCACCTTTATGAGTGAAGAGACAATGGAATTGATGAAAAAATACGATGCTTATTTAGTTCCTACCTTGACCGCTGGAAAAGAGGTAGAAAAAAATGCAGAAATTAATGGTTTTTATCCTGAAATCGTAGTTCCAAAGGCCAGAGAAGTTGGTCCGCAAATTAAAGCTACTTTTGCAAAAGCATACAAAAAAGGAGTCAAAATTGCTTTTGGAACCGATGCCGGAGTTTTTGCTCATGGTACAAATGCAAAAGAGTTTGGCTATATGGTTGAAGCCGGAATGCCTGCATTAGCCGCTATACAATCAGCAACAACAACGAATGCCATGTTATTAGGCATCGGAAATGAAGTAGGACAAATCAAAGAGAACTTCTTTGCAGACATTATTGCAGTTGATGAAAATCCTTTGAATACTATCAAAACGCTGGAAAAAGTCATGTTTGTAATGAAAGACGGAAAAATATACAAAAACTAAACTTGCTTACCGCAAATAGAATAAAGATACAATGAAGCAATATTTAGACTTAGTGCAACACGTGATGGAAAACGGTTGTCAAAAAGGAGATCGTACGGGAACAGGGACAAAAAGTGTATTTGGTTACCAAATGCGTTTTGATTTGAATGAAGGTTTCCCAATGGTTACCACTAAAAAACTACACCTGAAATCCATTATCTACGAATTGCTTTGGTTCTTAAAAGGCGATACAAATATTAAGTACCTTCAAGAAAATGGCGTTAAAATTTGGGATGCTTGGGCTGATGCCAATGGGGATTTAGGACCCGTTTATGGACACCAATGGCGCAATTGGAATAGTGAAGAAATTGATCAAATCTCAGAATTGATTAAAGAACTAAAAACCAATCCAAACAGTCGCAGAATGTTGGTTTCGGCATGGAATCCTTCGGTTCTTCCGGACACTACAAAATCATTTGACGAAAATGTAGCCAACAATAAAGCGGCTTTGCCTCCTTGTCATGCTTTCTTCCAGTTTTATGTTTCTGACGGCAAGTTATCGTGTCAGTTGTACCAGCGAAGTGCTGATATTTTCTTAGGTGTTCCTTTTAATATCGCTTCTTACGCTTTGCTCACCATGATGATTGCACAGGTTTGCGACTTGGAGCCAGGGGAATTCATTCACACTTTTGGCGACGCACACATTTACAACAATCATTTTGAACAACTCGAATTGCAATTGTCCCGTGAGCCAAAACCATTACCAAAAATGATTTTGAATCCCAATATAAAAGACATCTTCGCATTCGATTTTGAAGATTTCACGCTCGAAGGCTATGAACCACATGCCTTGATAAAAGGCAGTGTTGCGGTATAAAGTAATAAAAAAAACGGTGTTTTAGCTAAACTACTAAAACACCGTTTTCATTTCCGGCAAACTCATTCCACTTAAAAGAATCGGCTTCCGGCTCATTGACAAATGTTCCGTCAATTACGTATTTAAATTCGTAGGCCGCATCTTTGTTTACATCGAAAACCCCTTTGAAAGTACCATTTTTTAATTTGCTCAAAGCACCTTCAGCAACATTCCAATTGTTGAAATCGCCAACAACAGAAGCATGACTTGCTTCTTTTGCTTCAACTGAAAAGGTAACTTTACAAACTGGTTTTGTCTTAACAAATTGTTTCTTGATTGCCATAACTATTTCATTTATAGATTTATAAAACAAAGAAAGCAAAAGAATTTGAACGTACAATGAACGTAACGAAGATTTAATACAATGTGGCAAACCATGTTAATTTATGACCAATTTCTTAATTTTAAGCCTGTTAAATTTAACATTCAAGAAAGAGAAAACGTTTTCTCGTTAAATTAATGTAGAAGCAAAATAGTGACTTTCCAAAATAAATTTTACCTTTATAAACTAAATTTTGATCAATGGAAAAAGAACTACACGAACAGTATGAATATGCAAGAAGAAGAATTAAGCAAAAAAAAAGATTGTATTTTCATTTTGTCCTTTTCGTTTTAGGAAGTTTGCTTTTATTTATCGCTAATAAGTTTTTCGAAATTGCCGTAGATTCCCACTGGTCCATTTGGATTATCACCATATGGTTGTTCCTCTTTATTTTACATTTTATAAAAATTTTCATCACGGATCGTTTTATGAATAAAAATTGGGAAAGGGAACAAATAGACCGCCTTGTAGCTTTACAACAAAAAAAACTGGATCAATTACAAACACAGGCTAACAACGACGACCTTAAATAATAGTACATCAATTATGATAATAATGATTGCGGCCGTTGCCGAAAATAATGCTCTAGGTAAAAACAACGAACTGGTTTGGCATTTACCAAATGATTTCAAAAGATTTAAATCCCTTACATCCGGACATCATATTATAATGGGCAGAAAAACATTTGAAAGTTTTCCAAAACCATTACCTAACAGAACCCACATCATAATCACAAGACAAAAAGAGTATCAAGCCGAAGGTTGCATCATCGTTGATAGTATGGACAAAGCATTAGCCATTTGTCCCAAAAACGAAGACACATTTATAATTGGTGGTGGCGAAATTTATACCTTAGGCCTCCCTTTTACTGACAAAATAGAAATAACACGTGTTCATCACAACTTTGAAGGCGATGCTCATTTCCCTGAAATTAATGACGATGAATGGGAAATAATAGTTTCAGAATTTAATGAGAAGGACGAAAAACACCTCTACAATTATTCGTATCAGACATTCATTAGAAAATAAAACAAAAAAACATCCTTTTTACGGGATGTTTTTTTTTTAACCATTGATCAAAGAGACGACCTACTCTTGAAAGAGTATTTGATAACATAAAATAAAAATTACAAATAGTAGTAATGCTCCAGAAATGAAGATTATAACATTTGATGTTTTTTGAGAATACATCTCAAAAAAGCCTTTAATACCAAATACCACGAAGGTACTAAAGACGAAAAAAATTAAAATTTCCAAAAACAAATTTAATCCTAAGAACGTATGTTGCGCTTTAACTACAATACAGTTTTGTAAAACAGTATTTTCAAAACAGCTAACAAGAACAAATGAGATAAAAAACGCTAAAATTACCCACTTGATTTGGTTGGTCGATTCTCTTTTAATCATTTAATATGGTTATTTTCTTGAATAACAAATTTGTACAATAAAATCATTAGTTACAATACCCACTTTTAGTGATATTTCAAATAAAATAAATTCTAGTTTTTTTACTTAAATGAATGTGTTTGAAAAACCAAAAATAAAACTTGATTCTAATTTTGAAACTCATTTTAAGTTCATCAAGTTTGTATTATATTTGTACAAACTAAAAAAATGTCAGAAAAAATAACACCCTATAAAGATTCAGCGCTAGGCAAAAAAGAACAAGTTGCAAAAATGTTTGACACCATTTCTGGAAATTATGACAATCTGAATCGTGTCATTTCTTTCGGCATTGATATAAAATGGCGTAAAAAAGTGCTGCAAATAGTTGCGAAATCAAATCCGAAGATCATTCTGGATATCGCAACCGGAACTGGTGATTTGGCCATTTTGATGGCACAAACAAATGCTGAAAAAATCATCGGGTTAGATATATCAGCAGGAATGCTCGAAGTAGGCGTAAAAAAAATTGCTTCAAAAAATCTTTCTAATACTATCGAAATGATTTTGGGTGACTCCGAAAATATGCCTTTTGAAGACAACTATTTTGATGCAATAACCGTTGCTTTTGGAGTCCGTAATTTTGACGATTTAGAAAAAGGCTTGACTGAAATTCTAAGAGTTTTAAAACCTAACGGTGTATTTGTAATTTTAGAAACTTCGGTGCCGGACAAAACGCCTTACAGACAAGGATATAATTTTTACACAAAAAATATTCTTCCACTAATAGGCAAAGTCTTCTCTAAAGACGATGTTGCGTATGGTTATTTATCTGAATCGGCAGCTGCATTCCCTTATGGCGAAGTATTAAACAATATTTTGAGAAAAATTGGGTTTATAGATGTTGTAGCTTTACCACAAACTTTTGGCGTAGCTACCATTTACTCAGCTTCTAAAAAATAACATGAGAAAAATAATTGTCTTACTATTTTTTGCTTTTATTCTAAAAGGATACGCTCAAAAGTCTAAAAATATTTTTAGCAGAGATCCTATTATTAATTTGGAAAATTTTCAAAAAAAGAGAATGTATTATGGGTTTTATTTAGGGTTTAACTCGTATGATTTCAAAATAGATTACAAAACGGTAGGACCCGATATTCTTATAAAAAGAACCACTGGATTTAATGTGGGTATCGTTGCTGATTTGAAACTTCAGGAATACATTGACCTGCGATTTGAGCCGGGTCTTTATTATACAAGAAGAGATTTACATTATCCTAATTTCACAAACAGTGGAGATGCGCTGAGAGAAGTGAACAGCACCTACATCCATTTTCCATTATTAGTGAAATTTTCCTCCCTTAGAACAGGAAATATTCGCCCCTATTTAGTAGGAGGCGTATCTGCAACTTTAAACTTATCCAGCAATTCTAAACTAATTGATGACAACTTAGAACAACGTTTTAGAGTAAAGGCATGGACCACTAATTATGAATTGGGTTTTGGAATTGATCTTTTTTCAGAATATTTTATATTCTCCCCTTCCATCAGAGGTGTTTTTGGAATGAATGACGAATTAATTAGAGATAAAGACCCAAACAGTCCTTGGACAAGCAATATAGAATCTTTGAAAACCAGAGCGGTTTTCATCAATTTTACTTTCCATTAAAAACTTATCCTCTACAAAACTCGCTTAATACTATAGCGGTAGCGGTGGCTACATTGAGACTTTCTGTTTTTTGAAGATCCCCAAAACGAGGAATTGTGAGTCTGTTTGTGGCTAAACTTTCAAGTGCTGCCGAAACGCCATTAGCCTCATTACCCATAATAATAATGCCTTCTTTAGGCAAAACCGATTTATAAATATTCTCTCCATCCATAAAAGTACCAAAAACGGGTAATTTTGTTTGTGTAATAAAAGCATTAAGATCAATATAATTCACGTTGACCCTGGCTATAGAACCCATAGTTGCCTGAACGACCTTTGGATTATAAATATCAACTGTTTCCTTTGAACACAACAACTGCTTAACACCAAACCAATCACACAAACGCAATATGGTTCCTAAATTTCCCGGATCACGAATAGCATCAAGCGCTACAATCAAACCTGTTTCAATAATTGGTTTTTCCAAGGGCATTTTAAAGACCGCCAAACAGGAATTGGGAGTCGACAATACAGTAATTTTTTTCAAATCATTTTCTTGAATGATTGTTTTTTTAGCTACAGGAACTTCCTCAAAATCATTTTGGGTAGTATACAAATGTTCCAGCTCAAAATTAGACTCCAGTAGTTCATGAATCCCTTTTAGGCCTTCGGCAAAAAATAATTTATTGGCAATTCTATATTTTTTTTGCTGCAAACTCGTTATAAGCTTTATTTGGTTTTTACTAACCATAAAATAATGTACTTTTGAATTAAATATTTTAGAACACTTGAAAAAAACTTCCACAAAAATAACTGCATTTATTCTAATTGCAATACTAATTTGCGCTTGTAACGCTGTAAAAAGAGTTCCGGACGGAAAACTACTGCTTACAAAAAACGAAATTACTGTAAATGACAAAGCAATTAAGGACGAAAATGTTTTTAATCAACTGTATCAAAAACCAAACAGCACCTTACTGGGGTATCGTTTACGCTTGAATCTTTACAATCTTGCCAACCTAAATCCAGATTCAACCTACCAAGCCAAGTTTACAAATAATCCCGAAAAATTTAAACGAAAATCAAAATGGCTGTCTGAAAAACAAGTCAATCGACTTGGGAAATCTTTCTGGTATCACGGAATCCATGATTTCTTGAAAAGAACCGGGGAAGCTCCCGTAATTATTGACAAAGAAAGAGCTGACAAATCTTTATTACGATTGAAATACTATTATTTCAATAATGGCTTTTTTAATGTAAATGCTACTTACAAAATAGATACTTTGAGTATTAAAAAGGCTAAAATAAAATACGCCATTACTCCCGGAAATGCTTACTTTTTAGATTCTTTAAGAACTACTATTTTAACACCGGCATTGGATTCTTTGTACCAAACAAACAAATCCAACACATTTATCAAATCCGGGAATCAATATAAAACGGAAGATTTTGAGAATGAAAAAAACCGAATCACCACTCATTTTAGAAATAATGGAGTCTATTATTTTCAGCCTAATTATGTGACTTTTGATATTGATACCATTAAAAAAATCAATCAGGCAAATATAAACTTGATGATTGATAATTATTCTTATCAAGATGGCGATTCAACCCGAACAGAACCTTTTAAAATTTATAAAATAAGCGATGTAAACATTTATACTGATTATTCTCCAAGTACTAATACTATAAAAATTACGGATAGCACAACCTATAAAAACTTCAACTTATACAGTCAGGAAAAATTAAAATACAAGCCACGAGCCATTACCAATGCTATCTTTATTACAAAAGGAGGATTATTTGCGGATTATAAAACCGTTTTGACAACACGGTATTTAAACAATCTTAAAATTTTCAACTATCCGTCAATACAATATAAAGTTGACCCTCGAGACTCTACCGCACAATCATTGATTGCAGAAGTATATTTAACCCCAAGGAAAAAATATAGTTTTGGGACTACATTAGATGTCACTCATTCGAACATACAAGATTTTGGTGTGGGCTTAAGTGTTTCTGAAACGATACGAAACGTTTTCAATGGAGCCGAAACCCTTGAATTAGCGGCGCGTGGTAATATTGGATCTTCAAAGGATTTAGCAAATCCAAAGAATAATTTTTTCAATGTTTCAGAATATGGTTTGGATTTAAAACTGAACATTCCAAGGATTTTCATGCCTTTCAGCACTGAAAAAATCATTCCTAAAAGCATGATTCCATCAACTTTAATCACTGTGGGTTTTGCAAAGCAAAAAAATATTGGTTTAGACAAAGAGAATTTTACGGGAACTCTATCGTATAACTGGACTCCAAAAAGAAACAATACCGCCAGATTTGATCTTTTCAACACCCAATTTGTACGAAATCTAAACACACAGAATTACTTTAATGTTTACGGTTCTTCCTATAATGCTTTGAATGAAATCAGTAAAGAATACAACACAAATCCTTCCTATTATAACAATGACATTGACAAAGATTTGCTTATTGAACAAGGCACAGTTGGTTTTACTAATGATGTTCTCACGGGTAACGCCAACTTTTTGAAACCATTGGAAGCCGCGGATTTTCGGTCTGTAAAAAGTATTGAAGAACGAAGACTCCGGCTTACGGAGAATGATTTTATTTTGGCAACCAGTTTTACTTTTTCAAAAACAACCAAAAAGGATTTAACTGACAATACCTTTTATCTTTTTAGAACAAAAATAGAATCGGCAGGAACTATTTTATCTGGTTTTGCAAAAACAACAAATCAGAAGAAAAATTCAACTGGTAATTATGAAATATTCAATTTAGAATATTCAGAATACATAAAAACAGAATTTGATTATATAAAACATTGGGATTTATCCAAAGAAAAAATAGTTGCATTTCGATCCTTTTTTGGGATAGCCATTCCATTTGGCAATTCAGATTACATTCCCTTTTCAAGAAGTTATTTTTCAGGAGGATCAAATGACAACAGGGCATGGCAACCGTATGGTTTAGGACCGGGCAGCAGTGGTGCATTGGATGATTTCAATGAGGCTAACATGAAAATTCTAATTAGTGGAGAGTTTCGATTTAAGATATTAGGCAGTTTAAAAGGAGCGCTTTTTGCCGATGCCGGGAATATTTGGAACGTACTGGATAATGTAGAAGATGAGAAATCAACTTTCACAAGTCTTAGTGACTTAAAAGAAATCGCATTAGGCACTGGATTTGGACTCAGATATGACCTAAGTTTTTTTGTAATTCGTTTTGATTTAGGATTTAAAACCTACAATCCAGCCAATGAAACCAACAAAAGATGGTTTCAGGAATACAACTTTGCGAACTCCGTTTTAAATTTCGGAATAAATTATCCGTTCTAATGCTATTTAATTCTTATTTTTGCAAACTAAAAACTAAAAAAAATAACTAAAAAAATTACAATGGCACACAACATAAAACCAGGCGTAGCTACAGGAGATCAGGTTCAGGAAATTTTTAATTATGCTAAAGAAAAAGGATTTGCACTTCCTGCAGTAAATGTTACGGGATCAAATACTATCAATAGCGTTCTTGAAACTGCAGCGAAACTTAATGCTCCGGTTATCATTCAATTTTCTAATGGAGGAGCACAATTTAATGCAGGGAAAGGACTTTCTAATGTAGGCGAAAAAGCAGCTATCGCTGGTGGAATTGCTGGTGCATTACACATTCATACTTTGGCGGAAGCTTACGGAGCAACCGTAATTTTACATACTGACCATTGTGCAAAAAAACTATTGCCTTGGATTGACGGTTTATTAGATGCTTCAGAAAAACATTTTGCTGCAACAGGAAAACCATTGTACTCTTCTCACATGATTGATTTATCTGAAGAGCCTATCGAAGAAAACATCGAAATTTGCAAAGGATATTTGGAAAGAATGAGCAAAATGGGAATGACATTGGAAATCGAACTTGGAATTACAGGTGGTGAAGAAGATGGTGTTGACAACTCTGATGTTGACAGTTCAAAATTATACACACAACCTGAAGAAGTTGCTTACGCATACGAAGAACTTTCTAAAGTAAGCCCAAGATTCACAATTGCTGCCGCTTTTGGAAACGTACATGGTGTTTACAAACCAGGAAATGTAAAATTGACTCCAAAAATCTTAAAAAATTCTCAAGATTTTGTACAAAACAAATTCAATACAGGAAACAACCCAGTAGACTTTGTTTTCCACGGTGGTTCAGGTTCTACATTGGAAGAAATTAGAGAAGGCATAAGCTACGGAGTAATAAAAATGAATATTGATACCGATTTACAATTTGCTTTTACGGAAGGCATCCGTGATTACATGGTAAAAAACATTGATTATTTGAAAACTCAAATTGGAAACCCAGAAGGTGCTGATGTTCCAAATAAAAAATATTACGATCCAAGAAAATGGTTACGTGAAAGCGAAGTTACTTTCAACACAAGACTTGAGCAAGCATTTGCTGACTTGAACAATGTGAATACACTATAAAAATAGTGTTCAGTGTTCCGTTTTTTTAGTGTTCAGTTATCAAAAAACTGATTATTGAACACTAAATAAAGGAATACTAAAAAACGGAACACTGAATACTTGATTACTGAACACTGAATACTAGAAAAATGGCTTGGTTTAAAAGAAAAGAAAAAGGGATTACTACTGCTACCGAAGATAAAATGGATATTCCAAAAGGGCTTTGGTACAAATCTCCGACTGGAAAAATTATTGATGCCGATGAACTAGCTCGTAACTTATTTGTAAGTCCCGAAGATGGTTTTCACGTTAGAATTGGAAGTACAGAATATTTTCAAATTTTATTTGACAACAATGAATTTGTTGAATTAGATAAAAATATGACTTCTAAAGATCCTCTGCATTTTGTTGATACCAAAAAATATGCAGATCGTTTGAAAGATGTCATGGAAAAAACCAAACTTAAAGACGCAGTACGTACCGGAGTTGGAAAATCCAAAGGAAAAGATCTAGTAATTTGCTGTATGGACTTTGCCTTCATTGGTGGCTCTATGGGAGCTGTAGTAGGAGAAAAAATCGCAAGAGGAATCGATCACGCCATCAAAAACAAGTTGCCATTTGTAATGATTTCAAAATCAGGTGGAGCAAGAATGATGGAAGCTGCTTATTCATTGATGCAGTTAGCTAAAACATCCGTAAAACTGGCTCAACTTGCCGAAGCAAAATTGCCATACATTTCCTTATGTACGGATCCAACAACTGGAGGAACAACCGCTTCTTATGCAATGTTAGGAGATATTAATATTTCTGAACCGGGTGCATTAATAGGATTTGCCGGACCAAGAGTAGTTCGAGACACAACAGGTAAAGATCTACCCGAAGGTTTCCAGACTGCCGAGTTTCTTCTCGAACATGGTTTCTTAGACTTTATCACTCCTCGAAAAGAATTGAAAGACAAGATTAATTTGTATATTGATTTGATTCAAAATAATAATATTAGATAATGAAAATCCCGTCTCGTTTTTTGGAACAAGACGGGATTTTTTAATTACAGTAAAATATTTAATTCTAATTCTATGAATCAATCTTTGTTATACCAAACGCCCACTTGGATCATTGCCGCTCTTTTGTTTCTATCAATGATTATTATTTATTGCATAGGTTACATGATTAGAAAAGCGGAAATCAAAAGAAACAAGACTTTATCTAATGAGGGCTTAGGCTCCATCGAAGCTTCACTTTTAGGATTGTTAGCCTTACTTTTATCTTTTACCTTTAGCATGTCGGCTACAAGATATGACAACAGAAGAACCGTAATAATAGACGAAGCGAACAATATTGGAACAGCAGTTTTACGGGCAGACATGTATCCCGAAAGCATAAAGAAACTTTTAAAAGCGGACTTTAAAGACTATTTAGAAGCAAGAATAGAGTATTACAACGCAGGAGTTGACTCCAGCAAAATTAATCTTGCTATTAAAAAAACAGAATTTATTTATACCAAAATTTGGAATCAAGTAATGAAAGAATCGCAAAAGCCTGAAAACTTGGTTCGTTCCAATCAAATGATTCCCGCATTGAACAATATGATTGACATCGTCACAACGCGAGATGCAATTAAAAATGCAACTGTTCCTAATTCTGTTTTTGGGCTTCTTTTTTTGATTATTTTATTTGCTAGTTTTACCGTAGGATATAGCAATATTAAAAAACAGAAAAATCATATATTAGCCTTGGCATTCTCATTTACTGTAGTGGCGACTGTGTGTCTCATTTTAGATTTGGACCGTCCTAGAAGAGGCGTCATCGACATGAATACCTCCGAACATAAAATTGTGGAGTTGAGGAATTTGTTTAAGGAATAATTCGCAAATTAAATGGATTAAGAATATCAATATTGAGAACCTTTTTTATATAAAATACAAAGGACACAAAGCAATTCTGTTTTGTGTCCTTTTTTATAGCTGAGAAATCTGGTCTTACAAATAAAAACTTACATTCCTGTTCTAATCGCCTCCACAGGATCTAACTTTGAAGCAGAAATTGCAGGAAGGATTCCGGAGATCAATCCAATTATGACTGCTAATCCCGTTCCCAAAACAATATTTGCCGCACTTAAAACAAATTCAAAATCTAAAGCATTTGTTAGAATAAGCGCAATAATCCAAACCATAAGCAATCCAATTATTCCACCAATTAGACACAAGATAATAGCTTCAAATAAAAACTGGAACAATATAAACCTGTTTTTGGCTCCTAATGACTTCTGAATTCCTATTAAATGGGTACGTTCTTTAACGGAAACAAACATGATATTAGCTATACCAAAACCACCCACAAGAAGTGAAAATCCTGCAATTATCCACCCGGCTATATTCATAAAACCTATAGTTTCATCAATCATATCAGTTGCGCCTTTAAGAAAATTGATGAAAAAAGTATCGATCTGTCCTGACTTAATTCCTCTAAAATTCCTGATTTTATATGTAATTTGAGCTTTAAGGTTTTCTACATCAATGCCTTTACTAGGCTTAATAACGACTATTGGAGTAAATGATCTATTATTATCCCCAAACAAACTTCGTATCCTATTTACCGTAGGGTAAATGGTATGATCAGGATTAGAACCAAAACTCACCATTCTATCCCCTACTTTTTTTAGAGTCCCAACCACTTTAAACCGCTGTCCGTACAACCTAACTTCCTTCCCTAATGGAGAAACCCCTTCAAAAAGCGACTCTGCAATTTCATGACCTATTACAACATTATTACTCCCCGAGTTTGATTCTTGCTCACTAAAAAAACGTCCTTCTTTAAAATCTAATTTTTCAATATCAGAGAATTCATAAGTACAAGGAACTACAGCTATTGAACTTACTGTTTTTGATTCATACTTTATGGTTTCTCGCCCAGCATAAAGTTGAAAGCAAACACTTTCAACATCAGTTAAACTATTTTTTAAAAATTTATACTCCTCATAAGTTACATCCGGAAATTGTTCAACCTTCCAATCTGGGACATCTGTGGGTCCAAAACAATATTTAAAAAAGAAAACAGTACTATTGTCTAAACTTCCAATATCTTTTTTTATTTTTCTGTCCAAAGAATCAACGGCCGCAAGTACAGCTATAATCGAAAAAATTCCAATAGTAACTCCTAACAAAGAAAGCAACGTTCTTAACTTGTTGTTTCGCAATGCATTCATTGCAAAGCCAAAACTCTCTTTTAATAATCGAAGGTAAACCAGCATAAAATTTTTTTTGTATTAAAGTAAAATTCCATAAATATTATTCAAAAACCTAATGAAAAATGTATTCGTTGCTGTGTGAATCAATTATTTTATCTTTACAATGAAAATAGGCGTAAAAATTACACATTATCTCATTTTCAAATGGCTTAATTTTCACATTAAAAAACTATTTTTGCATTTTATAATTATAACTACACAATGAACACAACAAAAACAATTCAATCTGCATTAATCTCTGTCTTTTCAAAAGAAGGATTAGAACCTATAGTAAGACAACTAAACAGTCAAAATGTTACACTTTATTCTACTGGAGGAACTGAGGATTTTATAAAAAATTTAGGAATTCCTGTAATTCCTGTTGAAGATGTTACCTCCTACCCTTCTATTCTGGGCGGTAGAGTAAAAACATTACACCCAAAAGTTTTTGGAGGAATCTTAAATCGCCAGGACAACGAGAGTGATGTCCAGCAAATGATAGAGTTCAACATCCCGCAAATAGATTTAGTAATTGTTGATTTATATCCTTTTGAAAAAACAGTAGCTTCCGGAGCTAGTGAATCAGATATTATTGAAAAAATAGATATTGGTGGTATTTCTTTGATACGCGCTGCCGCAAAAAACTTCAAGGACACTGTAATTGTAGCCTCGGTTGACCAATATGGTTTGCTTTTGGATTTGATTACAGATCAAAACGGAACTACAACATTGGAAGACAGAAAATTATTGGCTACAAAAGCATTCCATGTTTCATCCCATTATGACACTGCGATTTTCAATTATTTCAATACTGACGAAACAATATACAAACAAAGTATTGCTAACGGTCAAGTTTTAAGATATGGGGAGAATCCACATCAAAAAGGATTTTTCTTCGGTGATTTTGACGCTATGTTCAAAAAAGTTCATGGGAAAGAATTGTCTTATAATAATTTATTAGACGTAGATGCTGCCGTAAATCTGATTAATGAATTCAAAAATGACGGTCCTACATTTGCAATATTAAAACACAATAATGCTTGTGGTTTAGCAACAAGAACAACCATTAGCGAAGCCTATCTTACGGCTTTGGCGTGCGACCCAACTTCTGCTTTTGGAGGTGTTTTAATTTCGAATACAAAAATTGATGTTGCTACTGCTTCAGAAATAAACAAATTATTTTGCGAAGTGGTGATTGCTCCAGAATATGACACTGAAGCCATTGCAATTTTACAAGAAAAGAAAAACCGAATTATATTAGTTCAAAACGAAGTAGAATTACCACAAAAACAAGTACGTACTTGCTTAAACGGAATTTTAGTTCAAGAAAGAAACAACATAACCGACAATAAAGAGGACTTAAGAACCGTTACTATAACTGAGCCTACTGAACAAGAAATTCAGGATTTAATTTTTGCTTCCAAAATTTGTAAAAACACAAAATCAAATACGATTGTTTTTGCAAAAAATGGTACACTTATTGCGTCAGGTACAGGACAGACATCAAGAGTTGATGCCTTGCAACAAGCAATCGAAAAAGCGAATAATTTTCACTTTGATTTGCATGGAGCTGTGATGGCAAGCGATGCGTTTTTTCCTTTTCCAGATTGTGTAGAAATAGCTAAAGAAGCTGGAATAACTGCTGTAATTCAGCCAGGAGGATCAATAAAAGACGAATTGAGTATTAATTATTGTAATGAAAATAAAGTTGCAATGGTATTTACAGGAACTCGTCATTTTAAACATTAATTTGTTTAACTTTGCCCGTCACAAATTTATAACTTTTAACCCTTAAAAAACTTATGGGATTTTTTGATTTCATGACCGAGGATATTGCGATAGACCTTGGTACCGCCAACACTTTAATCATACATAATGATAAAGTTGTCATAGACAGCCCTTCGATAGTCGCTCGTGATAGAGTTTCAGGCAAAATCATTGCTGTTGGTAAAGAAGCAAGTATGATGCAGGGTAAAACACATGAAAACATTAAGACAATAAGGCCTTTGAAAGATGGCGTAATTGCTGATTTTGATGCTTCTGAAAAAATGATAAGCTTGTTTATAAAAAGCATCCCCGCATTGAAGAAAAGAATGTTTACTCCCGCATTAAGAATGGTTGTTTGTATTCCTTCAGGCATTACTGAAGTGGAGATGAGAGCCGTTAAAGAATCTTGCGAAAGAGTTAATGGTAAAGAAGTCTATTTGATACATGAGCCTATGGCAGCAGCAATAGGTATTGGAATTGATATTATGCAACCTAAAGGAAACATGATTGTAGATATAGGTGGCGGGACAACTGAAATTGCAGTAATAGCATTAGGTGGTATTGTATGTGACAAATCAGTGAAAATTGCTGGTGATGTATTTACAAATGACATTGTATATTATATGCGTACGCAACACAATCTTTTTGTTGGAGAGACTACTGCCGAGAAAATAAAAATTCAAATTGGCGCCGCAATAGAAGATTTAGAAACTCCTCCGGAAGACATGTCTGTTCAAGGTAGAGATTTATTGACCGGTAAACCAAAACAAGTAGAAGTTTCTTATAGAGAAATTGCTAAAGCATTAGACAAATCAATACAAAGAATTGAAGATGCTGTAATGGAAACTTTATCACAAACACCCCCAGAATTAGCAGCCGACATTTATAACACAGGAATTTACCTTGCAGGTGGAGGATCTATGTTAAGAGGTCTTGATAAAAGGATTTCACAAAAAACAGATTTACCTGTTTACATTGCTGAAGACCCATTAAGAGCAGTTGTTAGAGGAACTGGTATGGCACTTAAAAACATTACAAAATTTAAAAGCATTTTGATTAAGTAATCGGTTTTTGTTACACTTGCCAGCCTTCAAGCTCAAGTCAATTTACAGCAATTAGATTACAAAACAAGACATACAGTTATTTACATTATACCGTTAAGAAATGCAGCAAATATTTAATTTTATTTTTAAAAACAGTAATAGATTACTGTTTTTGCTGCTTTTGGGTATCTCGTTAACTCTCACCATCCAATCCCACTCTTTCCACAGAAGCAAAATAATCAGTTCTGCCAACTTTTTAAGTGGTGGAGTGTACGAAAAGGTGAATAATCTGAACGAATACTTGAATTTAAAAACTCAAAATGACGCGCTTGCTCTTGAGAATGCAAAGCTGAAAAGTCTTTTATTTAATCGTAAAGATACTACTGCAATAAAAAAACTGGACAGTATTAAAGGGGTAAAACCAGACGATATTGTCGTTTCAAAAGTGATACACAATTCCTACAATGTCCATGAAAATTATTTAACCTTAAATTCAGGAGAATTACAAGGTGTAAAACCAGATATGGGTGTCATTAACAGTTTAGGAATTATTGGAATCATAGAAAACACATCTCCAAATTATTCGACGGTAATCAGTATTCTGAATAAAAAATCTCAAATCAATGCCAAAATCAAAAAATCAAATCACTTTGGGTCACTTGTTTGGGACGGAAAAAGCACAGGTTTCGTCCAATTAATCGATGTTCCGAGACTAGCGGCGATAAGAAAAGGCGACACAATCGTAACTGGAGGTCAATCTGTAATTTTCCCAGAAAATATAGGAATAGGTACTATTGAAAATATCTATACTGAAAAAGAAACTAATTATTATAAAATAAACGTTAGACTATTCAACGACATGACAAATTTAGGTCATGTTTATATAATAAAAAGGAAAGATCGTGAAGAAATTACTAATTTAGAAAAAGGAGAAAAGGATGAATAGCGCATTGTTAGTCAACATTTTTCGATTCATTCTGTTATTGGCAGTTCAAATTATCATATTCAACAATATGAATTTTTTGGGCTACATAAGCCCTTTTCCCTACATCTTATTCATAATACTTTACCCTGTAAATGGAAACAAATCAGGCCTTGTCGTTGCGAGTTTTCTACTTGGACTTATTATGGATATGTTTAGTAATTCAGGGGGAGCACATGCTACAGCTTGTTTAGTTCTAGCGTATTTTAGGCCGTCTATTTTTAAATTTGCTTTTGGTCTGAGTTATGAATATCAAACTATAAAATTAAATGATGTTTTAACACCTGAAAGATTCTCATTTATATTACTCTCTGTAGTGGCGCATCATTTTACGTTATTTTTACTGGAAGCATTTCAGTTTAGCTTTATTTTTGATATTCTAATACGAACTTTATTAAGTACCGTATTCACAATAATTATTTGCATTATCATAATATACCTTATTAAGCCTAATAAAAGATGAGAAAAGTCTTATTGCCTTCCTTAATCATTCTAGCTACATCTTTGCTTGTAATACGAATCTTTTATTTGCAAATTATTGACGACACCTTAAAATTAAAATCAGACAATAACGCCATTAAAATAAAATATGAATATCCTGAAAGAGGGTATATTTATGACCGAAAAGGAAAGTTATTAGTTGCAAACCAAGCCTCTTATGACATCATGGTCATTCCCAGAGAATTAAAAAACACGGATACTTTAGAATTTTGTCAATTATTAAATATTACAAAAGAGGATTTTATTAAAAAAATTGAAAAAGCAAAAGTATACAGCCCACGTTTGCCATCTGTTTTTTTAGCTCAATTGAACAAAAGTGAATTTGCCGCTTTTCAAGAAAAATTACGAAAATATGAAGGTTTTTATTTTCAAAAACGTTCCCTTCGTGATTATGAAGTAGAATTCGGAGCCAATGTTTTTGGGTTCATCACTCAGGTAAATGAAAAACTTGTTGCCAAAAATCCATATTATAATAGCGGTGATTTAATAGGAAGACAAGGAGTTGAAGAGAGCTATGAAGATCTTTTACGAGGAGTAAAAGGCGTAAAATACTTTCAAAAGGACAAATACAACAGAGAAATTGGTTCCTATAAAGACGGAAAATACGATACTATTGCTGTTCAAGGAGAAGATATAAATCTTACCCTAGACGCTGAACTTCAAAAATATGGCGAGGAGTTAATGATCAATAAAAGAGGTGGAATTGTTGCGATTGAACCGAGTACTGGTGAAATTTTAGCATTGGTTACTGCTCCATCTTATGATCCGGGCATCCTAGTAGGCAGACAACGATCTAAAAATTACACTCAATTGTATCGCGATTCCATTGCAAAACCGCTTTATGACAGGGGCCTGTTGGCCGAGTATCCTCCAGGATCTCCTTTTAAAATCCTGACTGGTTTGGTAGCGCTACAAGAAGGCGTTGTGGACGAACAGTCTACTTTTATGTGTCGCGGCGGTTTTAGTTACGGGCGTGGGCGATTTCAAAAATGTCACTGTAAAATTTTTGGAAATGTCAAATTACACAACGGAGTTTATAGATCTTGTAACGCTTACTTTTCAAATGCTTATTTACGCACCATTGCCAAATATGCAAAACCTGCCTACGCAGTAGATACTTGGAGTAATCATGTAAAAAGTTTTGGGCTAGGGCAATTTATGGGTTATGATTTACCCACTGGTAAAAAAGGAAACGTACCAGATTCAAAAACTTATAAAAAAGTCTATCCAAACGGAGGCTGGAGAGGCACTACAATTATATCCAATGCTATCGGACAGGGAGAAGTTTTGATGACACCCATTCAACTCGCCAACATGATGGCAACCATTGCCAATGAAGGATATTATTACACCCCTCATATCATCAAGAAAATTGAAGGCCACAAAATTGACAAAAAATTTACAACAAAACACGTAACCACCATAGACAAGAAATATTTCAAACCTATAATTAGTGGTTTATTTGATGTTTACAACATGGGGACAGCCAGTGCACTGCGTGTAGAAGGGATAGATATTTGTGGAAAAACAGGTACTGCCGAAAATTTTGCGAGAATAGATGGAAAAAGAATAAAACTGGAAGACCATTCTATATTTGTAGCTTTTGCACCTAAAGACAATCCAAAAATTGCAATAGCAATTTTAGTTGAAAACGGTGGTTATGGAGCCGCAATAGCAGGACCTATCGCCAGTTTGATGATTGAAAAATACCTGAGACAAAAAATCACCAGAGTTGACCTAGAAAAAAGAATTCTCGCAACAAGTTTACAAAGTCGATATGCTAAATTAGGAGGACTCTCTGAAGCAGTTAAATTACAAATAAGAATTAGTGATTCTCTTCTAAAAAAGAAAACAATAATTCCAACTGTGAAAGTAAAAACAGATACCACGAAATCGAATAAACAAGCTATTTAATTCAGATGAAAAACCAAAGCATAACAAATAATATTGACTGGATAAGCATAATAATCTATGTTTTATTAGTTATTTTGGGTTGGCTAAATATCTATTCGTCCTCTTTATCTTCGATGGAAGACACTTATGAAAAACAGCTTATATTCATTGTATTAACTATTCCTTTAATATTCATCGTACTCTCTGTTGACGGTAAGTTTTATGAGAAATACGCCAGTATCATTTTTGGAATTTCCCTACTTACATTAGCAGGATTATTTTTATTTGGAAAAACCATAGCAGGTCAACGTTGTTGGTATGCGATAGGGAGTTTTACAATTCAACCTTCTGAATTTGCAAAAGCGGCCACAGCTTTGGCATTAGCCAAATATTTGAGTGATACCCAAATCAATTTAAAAGAAACAAATAGGCAAATACAAGCTCTTGCAATAATTCTTTTGCCTGTCATCCTGATACTTCCTCAACCCGACCCGGGAAGTGCTTTAATATACAGCATATTCATCATCGTTTTATACCGCGAAGGCTTACCGTCATGGTATGTTTGGACAGGATTTATTACCATACTTTTATTTGTATTAACGCTGATATTAGAGCCACAATATGTAATTCTTATAGGATTAGCAACCCTGATATTAGTTCATTTCAAATCAAGATTAGCCGATAGGAATATTATTTTAAGCAGTATGCTTTTTGTAGTTATTTCCGGATTTGTTTTATCTGTGAATTATGTCTTCGAAAATGTATTTAAGCAACATCACAGGGATCGTTTTAATATACTTTTAGGCAAAACAGTAGATCTAAAAGGAATCGGTTACAACACCAATCAATCAGAAATAGCCATTGGTTCTGGAGGCTGGCTTGGAAAAGGCTTTCTCGAAGGAACACAAACCAAAGGCGGATTCGTTCCGGAACAACATACCGATTATATCTTTACAACAGTAGGTGAAGAATGGGGATTTGCAGGCTCATTAGTAGTTATCGCTCTTTTTGCAGGTTTATTTCTTAGAATAATATATCTGGCAGAAAGACAAAAAACAAAATTCAGCAGAGTTTATGGATATTGTGTTGCCGGGATTTTATTTACTCATTTCTTTGTAAACATAGCAATGGTTGTTGGTATATTCCCAACAATTGGTGTGCCGCTACCTTTCTTCTCTTATGGAGGGTCTGGTCTTTGGGGCTTCACTATATTATTGTTTATATTTATAAAAATGGATGCCAATAAAGTAAACGAGTGGTAATTCAATTGGATTTAATTATCAAGAACTTATTCTTGTTTCCGATTTTTTACCTCTAAGTTTTAATTATTTCATCGAATTACCGTTTTGGTAAAATAGTAAACTCTAAAAAAACCAATTCTAATCAAGGCTAATTAAAACTCCAATTTTTATAATCAGTTCTTTTTTCCAATTGATTTTCAATGTTGTCATTCAATTTAGGAAAGAAGTTAATTCCGGTCAATTTTTCGATATGATCAACTGACACCACAAAACTATATAATGGTTTATTACTTTCTGAATTGGGAACCAGAAAACCAATCATCTTCAAGTTCTCTCCAGAATCATCCAATAAAATTTTATAAAAAAACTCAGGAACAGAAACCTTCTCTTTTCCTATTGTCATTAATGAAGAGTCCAAAACTCCGCCTGTAATTACATAAATTCCATCATATTTTACAGCCCAATACCGTACTTTTTGTTCTAATCTATTCCAAACTCCATTATTAAAATTACGCACTTGAGGAGAAATATTTGAAGTGAAAAAAGTTTCATTATACGCATCTAAAGCAAACTCCATATCACCTGCCGGACAAAGATGCCCTTTATCATACATGGTCTTTTTATAATTTCGCCAATCAGCCGATCCCGTTTTTACTTTAGTATCCTCAATAAAAAAAGGACGCTTAAAATTATTATTTTTAATATAATTTTTCTTCAATTCATAAGCCACCCACTCCGCTTGCTCATGAACTTCATTATATGACAACGTGTAATACTGGTGCTTCACAACTAGATTGGTGGTGGAAGTCGGCAAAAAATCAAACATTTCAGCTATCGATGTTTCATTATTTTCGAAACTATCAAACTGTTTTTTATTTGCTTTTAAGTCATATTTACTTCTCTCATTATTTGCCGAATTATCCACTTCCACATTCTTTTTACAGGAAGAAAAAAGAATTCCATTAAGAAGAACAAATATTAAAACTAATAATTTTCTGTTTTTCATTTCTAAATTATTTATAAAAATCATTACTACTCTTTACTATTTAAAACTTAAGACAGAATACATTCCTGATCTTGTTGTTTGATTGAATGTACAACAATCTAATAACTTCTAATTCAGATTTCTGAACTGTTTTTACAAAAACCCTAACCAACCAAAACTAAAAACGCTCCAAAAATTCTTCTTGAATTTCTGGAGCGTTTTTAGTTACTAATGACTCTATGTTTTAGCTGTTAACAACTTGCTTATTAAGATTTTGCCAATTTATCCTTTTTTATTTTAACCGGAATATTTCTTTTCGAGATTGCTCTGGGTTGTAAATCATCCAAAACATTAATTGCCTCTTCCACATAAATATCTTTTGATAAAGCTTCATGCCACATTTCTCTTTTTTCCTTCAACGAAACATCCTTACTCATCGCTTCTGTTTCATAAGGTAAAGAAGTAAATGTCAATGTGCTTTTGTAATTTACAATTGGCTTATATTTTTTAGCTTTCTCTTCAATTTGAGTTTGAGCAATTTTAAATTTATCAATGTTCAAACTATAAACGTTCTCTTCACTTCTACTGTCAATCCATTTCGCATTTTCTTCGATTAACTGAAACTGCGGATTTGTACTAATTCTGTTTTTACTATTGACAATTGCCTGATTAAAGTTGGTATTATTATTCCAAACACTATAATCTGCCTGATCGATTTTATCCCAAGGCATTGCATTATCAATATCACGCTCTCCCATTTTTAAATAAGCATATCTGTCCGGCATAACAATATCGCTGCGCACACCTTCTAATTGGGTAGATCCACCATTAATTCTATAAAATTTTTGTGTAGTGGTTTTAATGGCTCCTAAATCACCAATTGAACTGCTTCTTACGAACTGGTTTAAATCAATTACATTTTGAACCGTTCCTTTACCATAGGTTTGCTTACTTCCAATGATGATTCCTCTTTTATAATCCTGAATTGCAGCAGCAAGAATCTCTGAAGCCGAAGCGGAGAAACTATTCACCATAATTACTAAAGGACCATCCCATTCAATTTTTTTATCTCTGTCATAAAGAACCTCTTTTTGCAGACCGGCTGATTTAATCTGAACTATTGGACCTTGTTCAATAAACAATCCAGCAATGTCAACAACAGTCGATAAAGAACCTCCACCGTCATCACGAACATCAAGAATAATACCGTTCACACCTGATTTTTTTAATCGGTCAACTTCTAAGGCAATATCTTTTCCTGCATCTCTTCCGTCTTTATTTTCAAAATCAATGTAGAATTTTGGCAAATAAATCACGCCGTATTTCAATCCGTTTTTATTTACAATACTGGATTTCGCATACGTTTCTTCTATTTCAACAATATCTCTGATAATAGAAATAATCTTAATTGTTCCATCCACTTTTTTAACGGTAAGACGAACTTCTGAACCTTTAGGTCCCTTAATTTTCTTCACAACATCATCCAAACGCATTCCAACAACATCTACCGCTTCTCCATTACCTTGAGCCACTTTCATGATCAAATCTCCAGCTTCTAGCTGTTTTCCTCTCCAAGCGGGACCACCAGAAATAAGTTCAGAAATTTCAGTAAGATCGTTTTTCTTTTGTAGACGAGCTCCAATTCCTTCTAACTTACCGCTGATACTTACATCAAAACGCTCTTTTTCTTCCGCTGCGAAATAATTTGTGTGTGGATCAAAACGTGCTGTTATGGAATTTATATACACTGAAAACCAGTCGTTTCTATCTAAATCCTTAATAAAACCAAAGTATTCGTCTAATGATTTTGCAGAACTTTCTCTAGTCTCTTTTTCTAAAACCTCAAAAGATTTGATTTGATAAGTGGCATCATTTTTCTTTTTATCTTCTTCTAATTTTTGTTTGTCAACAAGAGAAGAAAGTGTCGATAATTTGATTTGCTTACGCCATTTGTCGCTAAGTTCAGACACATTTTTTGTATAAGGTGCTTTTTCATAATCAACATTGAAACTTTCGTCCACTGAATAGTCAAAAGGTTTACTCAAAACATCCTTATAAATCTTTTTACTTTCTTCCATACGCTTGATCAAACGCTCATATGTCAGATTGAAAAAAGTCAAATCCTTATTCAATAACTGATCGTCTAATTGCAATTCAAATTTTGAAAATTCATCAATATCTGATTGCAAAAAGAATCGCTTAGAGGGATCTAAAGCCTCAATATAATCTTTATAAATTCCTTTAGAAAACGTATCATCAATTGTAGCTGGACTATAATGCCCTTTCTCTATAACAAAAGTTAATAATTCTAAAAGCAATTTATCTTTTTCGGGATCGGTTGATTTTGTTGCATTCATTTTGAACGCAAACAATGTCACCGAAAGGCATACAACAAGAAGTAGTATTTTATAATTTCTTTTCATAAAGTTTATAATAGTATTCATGAATCTTTTAATCGAAGTTACGGTAAAAACTATGCCAACAGTGGCAGGGTCTCCATAAATTTTTGTTAAAGATATAAAAATGTTCTTTTGTTTTAAGTTAAATGAACCAACATAACATATTTTTATCTTTTGTTGACACATTCCATTCTGTGTTATTACATTTGTCTTCAAAAGTATCAATAATCAATCCCTTTTTGCAACATAAAATAATGAAAAAAGACAGACCTTTAATTTTAATAACAAATGATGACGGTATTTCGGCACCCGGACTTAGAGCTTTAATTGCCGTTATGGCAGAAATAGGCGAGATCGTGGTGGTCGCTCCTGACAATCCTCAAAGTGCCATGGGTCATGCCATTACCATAAACAGCACCTTGTATTTGAATAAAATTTCTAAGAAAAATGATCCTTTTATAGAATACAGTTGTTCTGGAACACCAGTAGATTGCGTAAAACTTGCTGTAAATGAGATTCTGAAACGAAAACCGGATTTATGTGTTTCCGGTGTTAATCACGGATCAAATTCTTCCATAAACGTAATTTACTCCGGAACCATGAGCGCCGCTGTTGAAGCAGGGATAGAAGGAATTCCTGCCATTGGATTCTCTTTATTGGATTATGATTGGAATGCCAATTTTGACACTATAAAATCTTTTATTCGAAAAATTTCGTTAGAAGTTTTAGAAAACGGACTGCCGGAAGGAGTTGTTTTGAATGTAAATTTTCCAAAATTAGAAGAAAAAGAGATTAAAGGAATCCGAATTTGCCGTCAAGCGAAAGCAATTTGGATAGAGAAATTTGACAAAAGAAAAACACCTCAAGGAAGGGATTATTACTGGCTTGCCGGAGAATTTGTAAACCAAGACAAAGGCGAAGACACTGATGAATGGGCTTTGCAAAATGGATACATATCCGTCGTTCCTGTTCAATTTGACTTGACGGCGCATCATGCTGTACAACAACTTAACACCTGGAAATGGAATGAATAAAACAGACTTGTTTATCGGATTTTTAATTGGATTTGCCACTACCCTACTTGGGAGTTATATTTTTATAACTTTTTTTACTGAATTTAATTTCGTTGCTGGAATTGAAATTATGAAATCACAGGGAAACTTGGGTAAAATCATAACGTTGGGTTCTATTCTTACGCTAATCACATTTGGTGTTTTACTAAAAATGAACAAAGAAACAATGGCTCGCGGTGTGGTTTTAGCAGTAATAATAATGGCAATTATCACTATGTTTATCTAAGAAATGTTATTAGTTTACATGACAATCCGTAACTAATACCAACTAATTATTTCAGCCACGAATTACACGAATTGCCACGAATTCTTATTTTAATTTTTAAAAAATTAGTGAAAATTTGTGTAATTCGTGGCTACCTTTTTCAAAGAGTTTGCGTCCTGTAAATTTAGTCCGCTTTGCGGACAGTCATATTAGTTTATCTTTGCAAATTGAAAAACAGATTATTAAAAATAAATATGATTTTATACGTTTGAAATCCAAATTTATAAACTCCTAATCAAGAAAGCATGAAATATTATATTATAGCGGGTGAAGCTTCAGGCGATTTGCATGGTTCAAATTTGATGAAAGAACTGTATAAAAAAGACCCAAATGCTGACATCCGATTTTGGGGTGGAGATTTGATGAAAAATGTTGGCGGCACTTTAGTCAAACACTATCGGGAATTAGCGTTTATGGGCTTCATTGAAGTGATTTTTAACTTAAAAATCATTTTGAATAACATCAAAATATGCAAGAAAGACATTCTTGAATTTCAGCCCGATGTTCTTATTTTCATAGATTATCCAGGTTTCAATTTGCGTATTGCAAAATGGGCCAAAGCGTTAGGCATGAAAACACACTATTATATTTCCCCTCAAATCTGGGCTTGGAAAGAAAGCCGAATTACCGATATCAAACACGACGTTGATAAAATGTACGTGATTTTACCTTTCGAAAAACAATTCTACGAGGACAAACATCATTTCCCGGTTGAGTTTGTGGGGCATCCGCTGATTGACGCTATTCACAACCAACCCGCAGTTGATCCAACTCTTTTTAGAAAAGAAAATCAATTAGACGAAAAACCAATTGTCGCTATTTTACCGGGTAGCCGGAAACAGGAAATCACTAAAATGCTATCTGTAATGCTGAGCGTTGTAAATGATTTCCCTGACTATCAATTTGTAATTGCCGGCGCTCCAAGTCAGGAATTTTCTTTTTATAAAGATTTCATCTCTCATGAAAATATAAAATTCATCTCCAATAAAACCTATGATTTATTGCGGAATTCAACAGCAGCATTAGTCACTTCTGGAACTGCTACACTTGAGACGGCACTTTTTAAAGTTCCGGAAGTGGTCTGTTACAAAGGCAGCTGGGCTTCCTACCAAATTGCGAAACGAATCATTACGCTAAAATACATTTCATTAGTAAACTTGATAATGGATGAAGAAGTGGTCACCGAATTGATTCAAGAGCAATGTACCACAAAACGCATTCGAGAAGAACTAAAAAAAATCCTGGAATCCAATCATCGCAATACGCTTTTAGAAAAATATGCGTTATTAGAAGACAAATTAGGTGGCATTGGTGCTAGTGAAAAAACCGCTAAATTCATTGTTTCTGATTTACAATAGTTTACAACTAATTTGTAACTATTTACATTCATCAAAAATATATTCTTTTGAAACATTTCGCATTCCTACTATTGATTCTTATTTTTTTTACGGCTTGTAAATCGACTTCTCCCATAGTCACTTCTAAAAAAACCGACACAAAAAAAGAGAAACTAACGAAATCCGATAAAAGAAAAACAAATCGTCTTGCAGAAGAACTGATTGATGCAGCAGCTGAAAATCTTGGGGTAAAATATAAATATGGAGGCACAACAAAAGCAGGTTTTGATTGTTCCGGTTTGATGTATACTATTTTTGACTCTAACAATATAGCCCTTCCACGCAACTCTTATCAACAGTCAAAAATAGGTGTCGTTATAAATCCCGAACGTGAACAAGCACAAAAAGGGGACTTAATATTTTTTAAAACCAACAAAAATTCACAAATAAATCACGTAGGAATCGTCATTGAAGCCAATGATGATGAGATAAAATTCATTCATTCTTCTACTACAAAAGGAGTAATTATTTCCTCTACAAAAGAACCGTATTATAAGAAAGCCTTTGCGCAATTGAATAGAGTGTTATAAACAACCAAAAGCACTCCATTACTCCACAAAAAAACAAAGTTGTTTCTTACTGAAAATGCGTACTTTAGAGTTATGAAAGTACTCCAATTTCCTTTAGCGAGAATAACAATTGGATTTATTTCAGGAATCCTTCTTGCTTATTACTTTCATCCACCGCTATCAGTACTCTTTATTTTACTTTTCATATCCATCAGTATTTTTGGAGCATTGTATTTTTTATTCAAAAATAAAAGCAAGAATGTTTTCTATTTTGGCTTTACAACTTATATCCTGTCTTTTCTTATTGGAATTTCGACCCAAGTAATTCACATTGATTATTTTCAAAAAAGCAATTACATCCACAATAAAGCTATTTTTGAACAACCACATTCCATTTCCATAATCATTCGCGAAAAGCTAAAAAGCTCTCCGTTTAGTGACCGCTACATTGCCATTATAAATCGTATAAATGAGAAAAAACAAACTGGAAGAATCATTTTAAACCTTCAAAAGGACAGCTTGCATCATGAATTCGAGATTGGGACACCTTTACTTATTGAGGGAGTTTTATCTAAAAACAGACCTCCTAATAATCCAAACCAATTTGATTACAGCAAATACCTCGAGAACAAACAAATCTATGCGCAACTGTATGCTGATGCTGATGAAATCAAAATTGGTTCTGAAATAGAGAAAAATATCTGGTACTATTCTTCTAAATTAAGAACAAGAATTATTCATAATTTAGAAAAAAACAACTTTAATAAAACCGAATTAAATGTCGCCATAGCTTTAATAATGGGGCAACAGCAGGATATCTCACCTGAAATTATTCGGGATTATCAATATGCCGGAGCAGTGCATATTTTATCGGTATCAGGACTGCACATTGGATTCATTTTAATTTTTGTCACCTTCATCCTAAAACCTATTCCTAACACTAAACGCGGCTCATTCATAAAATTACTTATCATTCTTGCCTCTTTATTCACTTTCGGAATCATTGCGGGATTAGCACCTTCGGTAGTGCGTTCCGTAACTATGTTTTCGTTTGTTGCCATTGGAAATCATTTACGAAGAAGTGTCAATATTTATCACACTTTATTGGTTTCTATATTACTGATTCTGCTTTTTGAACCTTCCTTTTTATTTGATGTTGGTTTTCAGTTAAGCTATCTGGCCTTATTTTTCATTATTTGGTTGCAACCGCTTTTAGCCTCAATTTGGTTACCGAAAAACAAGGTTTCAAAATATATTTGGGACATTCTTACCGTTTCGTTTGCCGCACAAATGGGCACTTTACCCTTGAGCATTTATTATTTCCATCAGTTTCCGGGTTTATTTTTTGTGACCAATTTAATTATCATTCCATTTCTGAGCATCATTATGATTTTGGGCGTTTTAGTCATGCTTTTAGCTGTATTTAACAGCATTCCTGTCTTCCTTTCACAACTACTAGAATGGAGCATTTATTTCTTGAATAAAATCATTAATACAATTGCGTCTTTGGAACAATTTATAATACAAGATATTCCATTGCATTTTTATCTGTTGCTTAGCAGTTATTTGGTAATTATAACTGCAATCATTTGGCTAAAGAAACCCAGTTTTAATACGTTAGTAATGACCTTGGTTTCAATTATCATTGTACAAATTTCGTCACTGGGTATTCAATGGAACATTCAAAACGAACAAGAATGGATTGTTTTCAACATCAGAAGAAACACATTGCTTGCAGAGCGGAACGGGGAAAACATAGCGGTCTACGCCAATGATAGTATTTTGAAAACCGCTCAAAAAAACAATGCTTTAAAGTCGTATCGAGTGGAGAATTTAAGCACTCTGAAAGAGAAAAAAGAACTACAAAACCTTTTTTATTTTAATGGAAAAAAGATTTTTATTTTAGACAGTTCCGGCGTTTTTCCAAAAAATATAAATCCGGATGTCATCATACTGACTCAATCTCCTAAAATAAATTTTGATCGCCTGTTACTGACAATAAAACCAAAGATGGTCGTAGCGGATGCATCTAATTACAAAACGATTCAAAAACAGTGGAAAGCGACTTGTATGAAACAAAAAATCCCTTTTCACGCTACGAGTGAAAAGGGATATTATAAATTGAACTACTAATTATTTCTTATGTAGAAATCCATTTGCAACAGCTAACCATGCAGATGGACCACCAGCAACGTAACCTGTACTTCCTAAACCTTCAAAATTTACTTTACCTTCTTTGGTTGTACCATTAGCAAAGTGGATTGTAGGAAATCCTTGGATTCCAAAAGCTTGTTGTAATTCCTCGTTTTGTTTTTTAATCTCAGGAGTCTGTAGTGCTCTTCTAGGATAATCCAATTCAACTAAAATCACATTTTTTTTGGCCCAGACAGCAAATTCAGGTGTTTTCAAAACCTCTTTTTGCAACCTGATACACCAACCGCACCAGTCGCTTCCCGTAAAAAACAACAACATTGGTTTTTTAGTTTTATTAGAAACTTCCATTGCCTTAGTGACATTGGTTTCCCAAACTAATTCTTGTGCTTCAACGGCAAATGAACCCGCAAACAATACTAAAGCAACTATTAATTTTTTCATATTTATAATTTTTAATCATTGACAAATCAAAAATGATGCCTATAAATTATCGAACACCATGCATTAATTTCTTAATTACCGGCCCCATCAAAATAGAAAATAAAGCCACCACAATAGATATTATGGCTAACATCCAGAAGAAATAACTCAATCCATGCTCATTGGCAATTTTATCAATATTTTCTCCAAACATACCAGCTCCTTTCATTCCTATTGCAACTGCAAGATACCAAACTCCAAACATAAATGCAATCATTCTCGCAGGAACTAATTTACTCACATAAGACAATCCTACAGGAGAAATACACAATTCAGCCATAGTATGGAAAAGATAGACCAAAATAAGCCAAATCATACTTACTGAAGCTGTTTTTGCACCTGCCTCGATTCCGTTTGCACCAAAAGCCACACAAGCCATACCAAGTGCTAATAATCCCATACCAATTCCGTATTTTAAATTAGCCGAAGGATTGTATTTACTTTCCCACCATTTTGAGAATAATGGTGCTAATGAAATAATGAACAATGAATTTAATGTAGAAAACCAAGTTGCAGGAACTTCGGTCAATGCAGTAGTCACTTTATCAATTTTTAACGCCTGCAAAGTATCATCTGACAATGATAAATATCCTGCAGTGTAATAATCTTTAGCCAACATCCATATTGCTATTGCCCAAATAATCACAAAACTCACACTTAGAATAACATTTGCAATAGCATAAAGTTTAAAAGTTTGTTTGAATAATAAGATCAATACCCAAGTGATAATCACTAATGGTAAAATAGTAATCAATGAATTCATCACTAAGAATACGACACTCCAATTACCTGTTAAAACTCGATCCGTGTAATCATTCGCAAAAATGGTTAAACTGTTTGGAGACTGTTCGAAAATGGCCCAAAAGAAAATAGTCAGAAACGCGAAGAATGTAACTGCTATTAATTTTTCTTTGGTAATTTTAGAATATTGAGTAAATCTATAAATCAACAATATAATAAATACAACCAGTGCTGAAACTATAGCAATAGAATTACCATTCGCTCCTAAGAAAGAAAAAATATTTACTTTACCTCCAGATATTTTGGAAGCTGGATCATTTAAAAGCCACAACAAAGCCACTAATGATGAAAATGCAATAGCTACTAATTGTATTGGTGAAAAAGGATTTCTTTTATCCGTATCTAAAGCTTCTGCTTTCGCTTTGCTTTCTTTGTTTGGTTTTAAACCAATATCTCCAAAGATATTTTGAGACAACCAAAACTGTAACATTCCAAAGAACATAAAAATACCGGCAAGACCAAAACCATAAGTCCACCCCACTTTTTCTCCTAAATAACCACAAAGTAAAATACCAAAGAAAGCCCCAGCGTTTACACCCATGTAAAATAAAGTATAAGCACCATCTTTTTTCTCCGGACGGTCTTTGTACATTTCGGATACGATGGATGTCATGTTTGGTTTGAAAAAACCATTCCCAAAAACCAACAATACTAATCCTAAATAAATAGAAAATTCTGTTTCAACAGCCATAGAAGCGTGTCCTAAAGTCATCAAACTTGCGCCAACAACAACAGCCCATCTAAAACCAATTACTTTATCGGCAAAATAACCGCCTAACATTGTGGATAAATAAACCAAACCTACGTAGGATCCAAATAACGCAGAAGCATTTTCACGAGTCCATTCCCAACCACCGTCTGTAAAGGAAGCGGTTAAAAATAATATTAATAAAGAACGCATTCCGTAGAATGAAAAACGTTCCCACATCTCTGTGAAAAACAAAACGAATAGTCCCGCAGGATGTCCTAAAACGGTACTCTTAAAAAATTGATCTGTAGTATTCTGACTCATATAATTAGTTGTTTAATTCTTTATCTACTCCGTGCATTAATTTTTTTATTACTGGCGAAAGTGCCAATAGAACAATTCCAAAACCAAGTCCAGTATAAAATAGGTATTCAAAAAGCGTTAAGTAACTCTGTTTTGCTAAATTTAAATCGGGTGCTGTACCATTTGAAGTATCTACAGAAGCAATATTAGCTAAAATTGAAGCAATAAATTCGGAACTGGCTGTTGCCAAAAACCAAACTCCCATCATGAACCCAACGATTTTTGCTGGGGATAATTTAGTCACTGCAGAAAGTCCTACTGGCGATAAACTCAATTCTCCACATGTATGTAAAAAATAAGCTAATATTAACCAAATTGCTGCTACTTTTCCTGCGCCAGAAAGATTTATTCCCATAACTAATGCTCCAAAACCTAAACCAACTAAAGCTAATGCTAAAGCAAATTTCACAGCTGTATTAGGATTATATTTTCCTAAATTTGGCCATATCCAAGCAAAAACTGGAGCTAGCAAAATTATAAATAAGGCATTAAAACTTAAGAACTGTCCGGCAGAAACTTCATAACCAAATATAGTTCGGTCTAAAATCCTGTCAGCAAATAAATTCATAGAGGTATAAGCTTGTTCAAACAATGCCCAGAATACAATTGTAAATACTATCAAAATGGTCAAAGCAATCAATTGGTGACGTGCTTTTCCATCTAACTGTGTAATAGCATAATAAACAATATAAATAAAGGAAATACCACCTGCAATTTTTAAAGACCATGAAACTGCATCGTGATTTTGAACCATTTGCCAAAAAATCAATGCCGATGAAGCACTTAGCAAATATATTAGCCATTCATTCTTGATGCCAAAAGATTTTTTCTCCAGAATTTCAGGAACTTTAGACTCACCTTTTCCCATCAACAATTTCCTTCCGGAAATAAAAGTCAATAATCCAAAAAACATCCCTATACCCGCTGCTCCAAATCCGTAACTCCAGCCATATTTTTCACCAAGCCAAACACAAATTAGTGTAGCCAAAAAGGAACCTAAGTTGATTCCCATATAAAATAAGGTAAATCCAGAATCTCTTCTTTTATCACCCGTTTCATACAATTCCCCAACTAATGAAGAAATATTGGCTTTAAGAAAACCGACACCAACAATTATTAAGGATAATGAAAAGTAAAATATTTGTAACGCCGCATCATCTCTTGTAATCTCACCAGTGACTGATTGTGTGGCGGCATTTCCTTCATAAGCCATTCCTAAATGCCCCAGAACAAGCAATATTCCTCCAAAAACGATTGCTTTTCTAAATCCTAAATACCGGTCAGCTATAAAACCACCAATTACCGGCACTGCATAAACCAGAGCCGCATAACTACCAATCAATAAATTTCCAGCAGTATCCGAAAACAAATGGTACTTTGTTAGGTAAAAAATCAAAAGTGCTTTCATACCGTAGAACGAAAACCGTTCCCACATCTCCGTAAAAAACAATATAAAAAGCGCCCTTGGATGTCCAAAAAATTCTTTCTTATTCAATGAGTCGTTTGTCATAAAGTGCTGTTATAAATTTTCTTTGATAAAATTAGTCATTTTTGTGTACAATTGAATTCTGGTTTTACCGCCGTAAATCCCGTGATTATTGTCTGGGTAAATTTGTGAATCAAATTGTTTGTTGGCCTGAATCAACGCTTCCATCATCTGCATGGAGTTCTGAACATGAACATTATCATCTCCCGAACCATGAATCAAAAGAAATTTTCCTTTCAATTTGTCCACATGATTTATAGGTGAATTATCATCATATCCGCTTGCATTTTCCTGTGGAGTCTGCATGTAACGTTCCGTGTACACACTGTCATAAAAACGCCAGTTCGTAACCGGAGCTACAGCAATTGCCATCTTGAAAACATCATTTCCTTTCATGATACAATTCGAAGCCATAAATCCTCCATACGACCAGCCAAATATACCAATTCTAGATTTATCCGCAAATGGGTAATTTCCTATTACTTTTGCAGCATCAATTTGGTCTTCCACTTCGTATTTCCCTAACTCTTTTTGGGTGCATTTTTTAAACTCAGCTCCTTTAAAACCAGTTCCTCGTCCGTCAACACAAGCCACAATATAACCTTGTTGTGACAACATCATAAACCAATAATCATCCGTGCTATTCCAATCATTATTCACTTGTTGTGAACCCGGACCAGAATATTGGAACATGAAAACAGGATATTTTTTGGTTGGATCAAAATCTTTTGGCTTAATCATCCAAGCATTTAGCTCATTACCTTTTTCTGCTTTTAAAACAAAAAACTCTTTAGCCGGTAAATTATAGCTTTTTAGTTTTGTAGCCAATGATTCATTGTTTTCAATAACCTGTACTTGTTTTCCAACTTTAGCATCGTTCAACGTATAAGTCGTAGGTTGAGACGCACTAGAAAACGTGTTGATGTAATATTGAAAACTCGGACTGAATGTCGCCGCATTCGTTCCTGTATTTTGTGACAAACGTATTTTATTTTTCCCGTCAAGACCTATTCTGTACACATCTCTATTAATCGATCCATTTTCAACCGACTGATAGAAAACCGTATTTGTCTTTTCGTCTAAACCATAGTAATTAGTTATTTCCCATTTTCCTTTGGTCAGTTGGTTTTTCAATTTTCCGTTTTTATCATATAAGTAAATATGATTGAAACCATCTTTCTCGCTGGTCCAAATAAAACTATTGTCTTTCAAGAAAGTCAAGTTATCCGTAACATCAACATACGCTTTATCTTTTTCGTTCAAAACTACTTTTGCAGCGCCTGAATTACCATCGATAAACAACAAATCCAAATTATTTTGGTGGCGATTCAATACTTGGGCAGACAATGTATTCGCATCATTCGTCCATTTCATTCTGGCGATATAAAAATCATTGTAATTCCCCAGATTTATATTTTTTACCGCATTCGAGTTTACATCATAAATATGTAAAGAAACTAAAGCATTCTTCTCACCAGCTTTAGGATATTTAAAGGTTTGCATCATTGGATACAACTCTTTACCAAACATTGACATCGAAAATTCCGGAACCTGACTTTCGTCAAAACGTATGTAAGCTACTTTTTTGCTGTCAGCGCTCCAATCAAAAGCTTTCACAAAAGCAAATTCTTCTTCGTAAACCCAATCCGTAATACCGTTGATAATACTGTTTTTTTGCCCGTCTGTAGTTATTGGAGTCGATTTATTAGAAGCTAAATCATATACATACAGATTATTTTCTTTGGCGTATGCTATCTTTTTTCCGTCCGGTGAAAAAGTGGGTTCCTGAACCTGAAAATCAAATAACTTTTTTAATTTTTTACTGGCTATATCGTACAAATAATAATCAGCAGTAAACGAGTGACGGAAGATTTGGTTGGTGTTACAAGCCAATAAAATCATTTTTTCTGAAGCATCAAACGTATAACTGTCAATCCCGTTTGATAAATCCTTGTGGGATTTTGTATCTATAAGTGTAGCTGTTTTTTTTAAAGTTGCAAAATCATACAAATCGATTTGCACACTTCTGGACTGGCTGTCTAAATTCAATACCGTGTATTGATTTGTATTTTTCATGGACTGTAATTCATCCATTCCTTGAGCACCAAATGTGCCGTTATAAATTTCATCAATTGTGATTTTTTGCTGGCCGACAACAGTAAAACATAGGAATAAAAATAATGCAATAATTTTTTTCGAATACATGATATTTATTTAAATATAAAAACCGTCAATTTTAGTGAAAAATTTACAATAATTTTACATTCTATGTGTTAAATGTTAAAAACAATATTTTTAATGCCTATTTATTGAGGATAATATGATTGTTAACAAAACGGCTAAAAGCGTATATTTGCACGCATACATACTATAATCAATTGAGAATGAATAAGGCCATTAGCGGATTTTCCAAATTATCCAAAGAAGAAAAAATTAAATGGATTGCCAATCAATATTTTTCAACACCTACAGAAGCCATCGCCTTGCTGAAAAACTACTGGAATTCTGATGAAAAAATACAGAAATTACATGATGAATTCATCGAAAACACGATAACTAATTTCTACATTCCGCTGGGAGTTGCTCCAAATTTTCTAATTAATGGAAAATACAGCACCATTCCCATGGCCATTGAAGAAAGTTCTGTTGTTGCCGCTGCCGCAAAAGCTGCTAAATTTTGGTCCACTCGTGGCGGGTTTAAAACAACCGTAATCAACACCGAAAAAATTGGTCAGGTTCATTTTATCTATAAAGGTGATGTTTCAAAACTGAATTTATTTTTTGCCCAAAACAAAAGCAAATTTTTCTCAGAAACAGAATCGATTACAACAAATATGCAAAAACGCGGTGGCGGAATTTTAGACATTACCCTAAAAGACAAAACTGATTTATTGCCCAATTATTTTCAGCTGCATGCCACTTTTGAAACCAAAGACAGCATGGGTGCTAATTTCATTAATTCGTGTCTGGAACAGTTTGCCAAAACTTTGAAAGAAGAAGTGCACCACTATGACTTGTTCACGGAAACTGAAAAAGACATTGAAGTGGTGATGAGTATTCTCTCGAATTACGTTCCAAATTGCATCGTAAGAGCCGAAGTTTCTTGTCCGATTGCTGACTTGGAAGAAAAACACATTCCGAATCCTCAAGAATTTGCCGAGAAATTTGTGCAAGCCGTTCAAATCGCCGAAGTCGAGCCGTATCGTGCCGTAACGCACAACAAAGGAATCATGAACGGAGTGGATGCCGTAGTTTTGGCAACCGGAAATGATTTCCGCGCCGTCGAAGCAGGAATTCACGCCTATGCTTCCCGAAACGGAAAATATTCCAGTCTTTCCCATGCCAAAACAGAAAATGGTATTTTTACTTTTTGGCTGGAAATCCCTTTAGCATTAGGAACTGTTGGTGGTTTGACTTCCCTGCATCCGTTGGTAAAATTATCATTGGAAATGCTGGAAAAACCATCTGCCAAGGAATTAATGCAGTTTGTAGCCGTAGCCGGTTTGGCCCAAAACTTTGCCGCTTTGCGCTCCTTGACTACAACAGGAATTCAGGAAGGACACATGAAAATGCATTTGAACAACATCATCAACCAGTTTGAAGCCAATGATGAAGAACGCATTTTAATCCAGAAATATTTCAAAAAGAATACCGTTTCACATAGCGCTGTGGTTACCTATATTGAAAATTTAAGAAAATAACATTGATTTTCGGCATCCCTATCAGGGTTTAGAACCCTGACAGGGATTAAAATAAGAATAATGAAAAAAACATTCTACAGTAACGGAAAACTTTTAATTACAGGAGAATATCTGGTTCTTGATGGTGCAAAAGCCTTTGCATTACCCACAAAAATGGGACAAAACCTCATTATAGAAGAAGGAAACAACAAGGAAATCATCTGGAAGAGTTATGATGCTGACGGGAGCATTTGGTTTGAAGACACCATTTTATTTTCTGATATTTCAAAGGAAGCCATTACTGAAAACGAATCGGTCAAAGCAACACTTACGACCATTTTACACGAAGCTTTTAAATTAAATCCTGATTTTATTTCAAATTCAGACGGATACCGCATTAACACTGAACTTGGATTCCCTAAAAGCTGGGGCCTGGGAACGTCATCGACCTTAATAAACAATATTGCCCAATGGCTACAAATCGATGCCTTTATACTGCTTAAAAACAGTTTTGGAGGAAGTGGCTACGATATTGCATGCGCACAAAACGACACTCCTATTGTATATCATCTGGAACAAGGCAATCCTATGGTTGAAAAAGTATCCTTTAATCCTGAATTCACACAAAACTTATACTTTGTGTATCTCAACAAAAAACAAAGCAGTAAAACCGCAATAGCGGCTTACAACATAAATAAGAAAAATAATCTGGCGAAGAACATTGCTTTAAATGATCAGATAACTTCAGAAGTTTTGAATGCCACTACGCTTCAATCTTTTGCTACAGCATTACAAAAACACGAAGTACAAATGAGTATTATTCTGGAAACACATACTATAAAAGAATCCTTGTTTCCTGATTTTAATGGCGTGATAAAAAGTCTTGGTGCTTGGGGAGGCGATTTTGTCATGGCGATTGCAACTGAAAACCCTACTGATTACTTTAATAAAAAAGGATATAAAACTATCATTCGGTATAATGAAATGATATTGTCTTAGTTTCTATAATTAGATCCCGACTTTCGGATAAAACTATTAAAATAAAAACCCGATACATTCAGAATGTATCGGGTTTTTTATTTTGATTAATTACTTCTTAGAGAATTAGTAATTAAAATCTTTTCTGTTATCTTCAATTTTAGCGTTCGCTTTCAATGCAGGAACAACTCTATTTGCATCTGAAGCGGTTTGTGCTTTTAATTTAGTTACATAAGCAGCGTGGCTTTTTAAAACTGGCGCTTTTACTGTGCTGGTATTTTTCACCACATAAACTCCTGTATTTCCTTCAATTGGAGCAGACAATTTGTTTGCCGCTAATGCAAATGCATTTCCAACTACTTTTGGCTCTTGACCAACACCTGGCAACATGGTGTTTTCCATAGTAAGACCAGTTGCTTGTTGCACTGTTCCTCCTACTGCTTTTGCAATTGCTTCAAGAGAAGAACCTGACATTTTTGCTTTGATAAGTTCTGCTTTTTTCTTGTTTTTAAGAATTGGCTCCACATAAGGTCTAACTACTGAAACTGCTACTAAACCCGAATCGTCAATGCTTTTCAGTTTTGCAATAACGTGACCTACATTAGCTACTTCAAATCTTTTTACAGCTCCTACTTTAACTCCATCCTCAAAAGCCCATCTTACAATTGTTCTTTGATTTCCTAGTGTTCCAAAGTTTTCATCCATTCCTTTTACAGAAACAGCCGGAGCAACTTTAAGTCCCATTTCTTTTGCTACTTTATTAAAATCTTTATCTGCAGCATCCATTTCTAATTTAGTTGCCTGAGTAAATATTTTATCAGAAGTTGCTTCTGAAGCTTCAATTTTTTGAGCTACAGTAGCCAAACGAATTCCGTCTTGTTTGTCCGTAATTTTAATAATATGAAAACCAAAATCAGTTTCTACTAAACCAACTTTACCGATACCGTTATTAAAAACAAAATCATTAAAAGGTTTCACCATTTGGTTTGGACCAAAATAACCTAAATCACCACCTTGTTGTGCTGATGAATCATCAGAACTTGTGAAAGCCAACATCATGAAACTATCCGGATTAGCATTTACTTGTGCTAAAATACTTTCTGCTTTTGCTTTTGCTTGTTCTTTTGTTCTTTTTTCTTTTTGGTTAGGAACTTGTGTTCCTTCATAACCAATTAAAATATGACTTGCTTTAGCATTAACTCCTGATTTCATTCCCATTGATTTTGAAATACAGTAGTATTTTCCAAACATATATGGCCCATAAACTGCACCTGGAGCAAGGTTAAACAATTTATCAGCATCTACAGCCGGTAAATCTTTTTTAGCAATGTAAGTTGAATCATAAGGAACATCTGAATTTGAATTCACAAATTCAACTGTGTTCGTCGTTGTTCTAAATCCTGGCAACGTATCGTTTTTACCTGTAGCTTGGTTGTAAACCACACTTCCGGTTAACAATGCATTTATTTTTGATTTTACTTCCGTTTCATCCGTAGCAGAAGCTTTGTCTTCAATCAAAACATATTCTACTTCACGAGATTCGTCAGCTTTGTATTTTTTTTCATTTTTCTTCATGAAATCAACAATTTCAGCATCAGTAACTTTCACTTCACTGTCTTTAATTGTAGAATATAAACCTGCAACGTAAGCAAAGTTAACTTTGTTCGCTTCCATTTCATATTTCAACTTTCCTTCGCTTTCAGTTGTATAAACTGCTGCTTTAATCAAAGTAGTATACATTTGGTACTTAGCGTTCAAATCAGCATCTTTCTCTCTATCTTTCAAGAATTGAGCTTGTGCAGGATTAGCTTTGAAATACTCCTTGAATTTTGCAACGTCAAAAATACCGGCAGCATTTAAAAACAATGGGTTTCCACCAATATTTTGATCCGCTTTCAAAACTTCCAATAAGTGTTTTTCACCTACTCTAAGTCCTAATTTATCAAATTCAGAAGTTAGTAAAGCTATAGAAACTTCTTGTTCCCAAACTCTGTTTGCAGCTGCTGTTGCAGTAATCCCTTGACCACTTTTTTCAACATTACTTACTTTAACTCTAAAATCTTCAAATGAAATATCTTTTCCATCGATGCTTCCTACATCTTTTGATGTACTACTAAAACCACCGCTATTGAATATATCACCTATGATAAATGCTAATAAACAAAACCCGATAACGAGTATCAGAAGAAGTGAACGTTGTCTAATTTTTTGTAAAACTGCCATTTTATTGTTGTTAATTTTTATATTCAGTTTGCGAAAATACAATTATCTAATTAATAATTATACTAGTAGCGTTTTATTTTGCAAGAAATTTTATTTTCTTAAAAAAAATCACTCTTGTACGGTCATTTTTACTAATTCTATTTTCTTATTTGTGGCTTCTTCAATTATAAAATGATAGCTGCCTATGGTAATTGCCTCGCCTTTTTGAGGAATTTCTTTTGTGAAGTCTACTATAAAACCGCCAAGTGTTCCATAAGAATCACTTTCAGGAATAGCCAATTTATAGGTGTCATTCAAATATTCAACATCAAAACGAGTTGAAAAAACAAAAACTCCTTCTCCCAATTCTTTTTCTATCAATTCTTCGTCTGAATCGTGCTCGTCTTCAATTTCACCAAAAAGCTCTTCTACAATATCTTCTATGGTAATAATTCCCGAAGTTCCTCCGTATTCATCTAATACTACTGCGACACTTTTTCGCTTTTTAGTAAGCAAATTCATGGCATCTTTTATGAATATTGTTTCCGGAACAAACTCAACCGAAATCACAATTTCCTTAATGTTATTTGGTTTTTTAAACAAATCAAATGAATGAACATAACCGATGATATCATCCAGAGAATTTTGATACACCACAATTTTAGAGTAACCGGTTTCTATGAATAATTCTTTTAGATTCTCTATTGAATCAAACACATCAACCGCAATAATTTCTGTTCGGGGACTCATCACATCTCTGGCTTTCACACCAGAAAATTCTAAGGCATTTTGAAACATCTGTATTTCAGAATCTACAGTTTCATTATCCTCAACACTGCTCATTTGTTCCGTAATATAATTTCCCAGTTCTATTTTACTGAAATAAAACGCAACATTATCCCTTTGTGTTTTAAAAACCTTCCTTAAAATATAATCGGAAATCCCAATAAAAAAAGCAGAAATGAAATAGAAAAATTTATAAAAAACATACGCCGGAACTGCAAAAATCTTAATTAATGAGTTCGCATAGATTTGAAAAAAAACTTTAGGGAGAAACTCGGCAGTAATCAAGATCACTAGTGTCGAAACCAGAATTTGAAGCACTAAACTTAACCAATCTGATAAATGAAATCCTAAAGCAGCAAACCACTGCATCAACAATTCGCCCATAAAAAAACCATAGACCACCATCGCTATCGTATTCCCAATAAGCATGGTTACTATAAAATTAGTGGGTTTTTCAGTAAGCTTTGTGAGTATTTTTGAAACGAAATTATCTTGTTTTTTTTCAATTTCAAGATAAATTTTATTTGAAGAGACAAAGGCTATCTCCATTCCTGAAAAAAAAGCACTTAGTATTAGACACAATATGATAATACTAACTTCCATTAATTAGGATTTTTTGTTTCGATCATCAAATTTTTTGGCAAATTTTCTTCTAAAGAAAAACATAAAAATAGCCAATCCTGCAATCATGAAACTCAACCAAGGCGTTCCTCCTGCAGAATCATTTAATTTAGTGACACCATCATAAATGAAATAAGCTCCAAAAACAAGGTAAACGTATTGTGTGTATTTTAGGTAATTCATAATGTATTGTATTAATCGGCAGATTCTATTTCGCCTGTTATTTTTTGAGAATTAATCACTTTGAAATCTTTACTAAAATCGATTCCTTGTCCATTTGAAGTCCCTTTTGGATCCGTAAATTTAAACTTTCTTTCCGTAAAGAACCATTCGTTTTTTTGATCAAAATACAACTGCTCCGTTTCTAGCGTCTGACCATCTTCCGTGAATATTTTTACTTTTCCTTGTAAATCAATGACGCTTGTGCCTTTATAAGAAATAGCATAATTGGATTTTATAAATGTTTTCTTCGCTTTTTTATCGAATAAAGTAACATCAATTCCTTTTGGAAATTCCGTGAAAGGAAAATCAACACTGGAATAATCCAGCATTTTAGAACTTACCAGAATTGCAGTAATACGTCCCGAATCAGTGTATTTCAAATTTACTATATCAGCGTCACTGGTAGGAATAAATTCTGAAAAATTAATCTTCTGAATTTCCTTAAAATTACTTTCGCAACCAAAAAACAGTGTCACAGCAAAAACTGTGACAACTGATTTAATATACTTTTTTTTGACTAAAGTCATACGCTGAACTTGGCGAAGAAATTTGGCAATAGTGCCAATTCTTGTTTTTAGTTGAATTTTCGTTTTACAAACCATTGATCATTAAGTGAAAAGCTCACACTTAAGTTTGCATAGTTCTCTTGAACAAGATTTGCTTTTGTAGTTCCTTTTTTCCCTAATTCAAAACCTAAATTTACATTAGAAAATGGAACATCGAATAAAGGAAGTCCTAAACCTAAAGTCAATCCCATATCGTTTATAGATTCAGAATTGATAACCAATCCTGTTTTTTCATATTTAATACCAGCTCTGTAAACAATTCTTTTCGCATAACTTGTAAACGAATTGTAATTAGGAATGTAATATCCTCCTAAACTAACGCTGCCATATTTCCCATAACCTACATTGGCTTCGTCATTATAATCATTTGACTGACCTGAAGTTTTACCATACGAAATCTTACCGCCGACAATCCATTTTTTAGCCTCTCCTATTCCTGCGCTTAACGCTATTTTACCTGGCATTGTTATACTTGCCTCTGTTTTAACATCATCCAACGGATCTACAACAACTAAACCAAAATTTGAATCATACATTACCGTAGCAATGCTTCTAGTGTTTTTAGACGTCAAAGTACTTTCTAAGGAATACGTTAAACTACTGAAAACAGATATTTTTTTGTTAATCTTCGTTTGATACATCATTCCAAGATTAAAATTCACTCCTGATAAATCTGCTGAATTCAATTCGCGTGTCCCAATAGGAACTCCAGTAATAAACTCAAGATTATTCGTTTCAATTTTTCCGAAATTATAATTCACATCGGCACCAACGCTAAAATTTGGCGCAATTTTATATCCTACACCAAAAAAAGCTTTATTCAAACCACCCGTGCCGTTAAAACGTTTGTTATTTTCTGTTGCGTTTTCTGAAATAGATTCAATTTTATACCCAACAGAAGAATACGGAATCAATCCAAAACCCAATCCAAACTTACCCAAAGGCAAACCAACTGCGAGATAATCCAAAGTAGTTCTTCTAGCATTCGCTGATTCTGTACTGTTTTTTAAAGTGGTAGTACCATAAGTCCCGCCTAGAGTAAAAGTAGTTAATTTAAGACTCGCGTAACTGGCTGGATTTTGTAAATTCATATGTATACTGTCCTGTTCGACAGCTACTCCTGCCATAGAGCGGTTTTCAAGCGTTCCTTTGAATCTTACATCCCCTATTCCGTAAAAAGAATATGGAGAAGATGTTCCCTCTTGTGCAAAAGACACTAATGATAAAAGCAAACATGCGCTTATTATAATTTTTTTAATCATTTTTGATTTTATATTGAAATGTTTGATTCAAACTTTCCAGAAGAAAATTTGAATTGGCAAATATGGTATTTTTTAATCGTTTAGCCAAAAAATCTGTGTCCCCACCCGTTAAAATTATTATAAAATTTGAATACCTTGCTTTATATTCATCGATAAAACCGTCAATCTCATAGACAAAACCATTAACCACACCAGAATGAATCGATTCTGAAGTGGATGTTCCAATGAAATCTTTCGGACTTTCTAAGGATAATAAAGGAAGTTTGGCCGTAAAATTATGCAACGCTTCGTACCGCAATCGCAATCCTGGCGCAATAGCACCTCCCAGATAATTATTTTCCTGATCTATAAAATCATACGTAACACAAGTTCCAGCGTCAATAACCAATCGATTCTGATTTGGAAACTGCAGCGTTGCTCCTGCAGCAAGAACCATCCTGTCAATTCCCAAAGTTTTTGGAGTGGCATAACAATTGTTGAACGGAAATGGATCTTCATGAGACAGAAAATGCACATTTAGCACTTTATTATGCGCTAAAAAAGACTGTTTTTCGACATCCCCAACAGACGAAACGACCAAATCCGTTATTTTTTCAAATTTTTTTAAAATATTTTCAATATTTTTTTGAAGTTCTATTTTAGAAAAAACAAAAATTTCAAAAAGTATAGCACCCTCAAATACAGCGCCTTTAATTCTGGTATTTCCAACATCGACAACTAAAATCATAATTTGGTTTTTGATGTTGCGAAGGTACGAATTGATTTTTTTTAAAAAATGTTTTGGATAAACTAAAAATCATTCTATATTTGCACCCGCAATAGCGAGGTACCTTAGCTCAGATGGTAGAGCAATGGACTGAAAATCCATGTGTCCCTGGTTCGATCCCTGGAGGTACCACAAAACCCACTCATAACGAGTGGGTTTTTTGTTTTTATTATATTTCTAAAGACGCACCATCTTTATATTCTTTATTCAAAATCTACACACAGAAAAAAGAATATTAAAACACAAATGACTTTATTTTAATATTTTCTCCCACTTTACGGCTTGACTTCAAAAGCCAATGTTTATTAAATTAGCCCGTAACTTTCCAAATTCATCTTTCAAAAAACATAGGAATAACAAAAAAATTTTCTTTTTATTAAAAAGATAATGATATAGTTATCTTTTAACATTCTATATTCGTAAAAACATAACTATATCGTTTTTTGTTCCAAAAAAATATTTTAAAAAGAATAATTTATGAGTACTAAATCAACAAAAGGAATTTGGAAAGTCATTTCCGCATCCTCAATGGGTACCATGATTGAATGGTATGATTTCTACATTTTTGGAAGTTTAGCTGTTGTAATTTCAACAAAGTTTTTCCCTTCAGATAATCCAACAGCAGCATTCTTGTCGACCTTGGCAACATTCGCAGCCGGATTCGTAGTTCGCCCCTTTGGAGCCCTTTTCTTCGGAAGATTAGGCGATTTAATTGGAAGAAAATACACTTTCATGGTCACTTTACTATTAATGGGTGGCGCGACATTCCTGATCGGTTGTATTCCGAGTTATGAAACCATTGGATTTATGGCGCCTTTATTAGTATTAATTCTTCGTTTGCTTCAAGGCCTTGCGCTGGGTGGTGAATATGGCGGAGCTGCAACGTATGTAGCCGAACATGCTCCCGTTGGGCAACGAGGATATTGGACTTCTTGGATTCAGACTACTGCAACGGTTGGATTATTCATCTCTTTGATGGTAATTTTAGCCACCAGAAACATTCTTACACCAGAACAATTTGACGCTTGGGGATGGAGAATTCCATTTTGGGTTTCTATTATCATGGTTGGAGTTTCGTATTTGATTCGAAAAAACATGGATGAATCTCCAGTTTTTGCTAAAGCGAAAAGCGAAGGAAAAACGAGTACAAATCCATTGAAAGAAAGTTTTGGAAATCGTTACAACTTGAAATTTGTATTGTTGGCTTTATTTGGAGCAACTATGGGACAAGGAGTTGTTTGGTATACCGGTCAATTTTACGCGATGAGTTTTTTAAAAACAGTAATGGCGATAGATTCTTCCCAAGTAGATACATTACTTGGAATTGCATTAATCCTTGGTACACCATTTTTCATCTTTTTTGGTTGGCTGAGTGATAAAGTAGGTCGAAAATACATTATGATGGGCGGGATGTTACTAGCAATCCTATTATACAGACCTATTTACAAAAGCATGTATGAAACGGTTAATGTAAATAACAAAAAACTTTCAAAAACTTATGATATAGTTGCCTTTGACATCAAAAAAGGAGAGTCTTACATAACAACAAATAATGAATATGCCGATGGAACAACCTCAAAAAACATCCAAACTAGATCTATAGCAAATGGAAAACAAAAAGCGGAAATCAAAACAACCATTAACATCAATTCGCATGATAAATGGTCATTGGTATTTCTAGTATTCATCCAAGTATTATTTGTAACCATGGTCTATGGTCCAATTGCTGCTTTTCTTGTAGAAATGTTCCCAGTAAAAATTAGATACACTTCCATGTCATTGCCATATCACGTAGGAAATGGGATTTTCGGAGGATTACTTCCTGCTATTTCAACCTATTTTGTAACCAATGCAAAAGACTTGGGTCATCCGGAGTTTTACCTCGAAGGCCTTTGGTATCCTATTGTTATTGCTGCAGTCAGCTTTGTAGTTGGAATGGTTTATATTAAAAATAAAGACAAAAACGCTCACATTTAAAAAACACAGCTATGAATCAAATAAAAAGAATTTTAGGATTAGTTTGGATCGCATTAGCAGCTGCAGCAGCCTATTTTTGCATCTTTACTTTTGGATTGCCAAAATTTATGTCAGGCAAACAAGAAGATTTAGTATTTGGAATTATCATCCTTTTTATACTTACACCCTTAATCGTGTTAGGATTAGGCACCTTTGGGTATTATGCCTTAATGGGTGATTACGATGAAAAAAACAATTAACACACATTTAAAAACATAAAAAAGCTGCCTTTTACAGACAGCCTTTCAAACATTAAAACAAACAAACTGTATTATTTCTTAATGAACTTCATCACCTGAATTCCGTTATTCTCATCATACGCTTTTACTATATAAAGACCTTGATTCAAATCATAAATCATAAATTGATGCCCTTCGGATTGATTTGCATCAAAAGTTTTTACCAATTGTCCCGTTATAGAAAAAATTTGAACTTTAGAAGTCGCAGCATTTAAGGTAAAATAACTGGAAGCCGGATTTGGATACAACAAAACAGTTGGTGTTTTTTCATAATCAATTATTGCCAAAGAGGCCGTTTTGTTTCCATAGATTCGATATTCACCAGCCGGAATTGTTATTGGATCATTTACATTCGTAACCGTAATTGTCGTATTATCCATCAAATTGTACCACTCTCCAGTGTAAGGAAATCCAGTTGCTACATTTTGTGCGGTTACATTAAAATTAGCCAAGATCAAAACATCTTTAAGTTGGCTTGACGCCAAAGCACTATTGGTAATTTTGATGTTTGGATACAACGAACTGGTATTCGATATGGTTGCAGTTCCAGAAAAAACAGGCTCTACAGTTTTCATCGTAATCATTTTGGCCCAATCGTTGTAAATTTTATTTCTGTTGGTATTTTCAAGCCAATTATTCACCCATTGCGGTTGCTGTTTGGTATCTAATTTACAATCCCCAGATATTGCATCTGACGAAGTGTTTACCGTTCCATTGTTACAAGCAAAAATAGAATTTTCCCAACCTAGCTCACCAAAATGCCAAATCATCTTTGGTCCCGGGACCAATAAAGAAACGGCTCCAATTGCTGACATTCTAGACAAAGCTACATTTAGTATTTTTACATTATGGGCCGTATTTGAACTATTCCCGAATTGTAAATTTTTATACATCAAACGTTCTTCATCATGACTTTCGGCATAACCCATCAATCTATTTGTGGCAAAACCTCTGCTCGTACTATTCATACGAGAAATATTTCCGGAATATCCCATAGACAATTCATTGTATTGACTGGTCATTATTCCCCACATCATAATTCCTTTACTTGGCGTTTCATTAATTCTGTAATTCGCCCAAAGTTGCTCTTCATCATCATTCCCTAAGTGTTCAAAAATAGTATAATGAGTCGGGTCTAAATCCCAAGAATAATCGGCATATTTTTTCAAAACATCAACACGATCTTGTTGTTTAACATTGGTACATGGATCTTGACCACCAGCAACATTAGACGGACAATTTTGGGTAAACCCCTTGGTTAAATCCCAACGCAACCCGTCAATTTTATATTCTTCTACCCATTGTTTAATCACACGTTGCACATAGTTCTGCGTTCTAAGTTGTTGATGATTAAAATCCTCCCCCACACTATAACTGTGCATTGCCGTTGCATTAAAATACGGATTCTCCGTTGAAGGAGAACCCCAACCGTCACCATCAGCATCGTTCATCCACATACGAACCATTGGATTTCTTCCAAAAGCATGGTTCAATGCCACATCAAGAATAACGGCAATTCCGTTTTGATGGCATAAATCCACAAATTCTTTTAATTTATCTGAAGTACCATAAAATTTATCCAAAGCCATGTGAAAAGAGGTATTATATCCCCAACTCTCATTGCCTTCAAATTCCATTACGGGCATTAACTCAATCGCATTTATTTTCAAATTTTTGAAATAATCGATTTTATTAATCAAGTCCTGATAACTTCTATTGGCATCAAAATCGCGAACCAACAATTCATAAACTACCAGTTTTTCTTTAGCGGGTTTAACAAAATTTGTAGTGGCGCTACTCCAAGCATAAGGCGTTTGCCCCGTTTGCAATACCGTCACTTCACGTTCCTGACCTGGAGGATACACTGGAGGATTTGGATAGGTCGAAGCCGGAATATAAGGATCATCATAAGGAGACAAAACAAGTGTCGAATACGGATCGGCAGTTTTCACTAAAGAAGGCGTTCCTGCAAGAGGCGTTGCATCAACTACCCAATACTGATACGTATAATTTGTACCTGAAACTAATCCGGTTAATTCTAACCAAAACTTGCCAGAGACAGGATCTTTTTTCATGGCATAAGAAGCCGTAGGTTGCCAGTTATTGAAACTTCCCGCTACATAAATAAAATCTTTGAACGGTGCATCCAAAACTAAAGTTGCTTTGGTCACATCTGAACTATTGTAATTAATCCCATCCAATAAACCTGCCGGCATAGACTCACTAACTACATTCGGATTAACTATAGCACTGAACTTTTTAGTGATTACAGTTGTTCCTTGAGTAACCTGCAGTTCGTAATTTTGATTTCCTGTAATATTCGTATGATTATATGAATAAGTTGAAGTAGCGGCATTTGTATTTAAATTTGTGCCATTTGCTTTCAATACATAACTGGCATTTCCACCGGTATTAGTGGCTGCAATAGTCAAACTTCCGCCTGAAGCAATAATGGTAGAACTATTCTCAGCCGGAGCAGTCAATGCAACCTGATAAATTCCAACTTCGACAAAATTATCTTGCGATTTTTTATCTCCAGTTCCATCCTTTGCTTTAATAAGAAACCCTATTTTACCTATTCCATTTCTATTGTAAAAGGTATTTGGCGTGAAGGTTTTAGTATACGTATCGGTAATTGAATTATAGGCAAACCTATTCGCTTCATTGGATGCAGTCCACGAACCATTAGTAGGACAATCAACACTGTTAGCATCATTGCTGTCAAAAGACCAGGTCCACATGTATAATGCGTTTCCGGTAACTCCCCAAGTCGCTTCATTTACACTACTTCCATTGATGGTAATGGTAATAGCAGTTGTCTCCTCAAAAGTGGCTGGATTTATAGAATAAGGTACCGTTTGTTTCTGGGCAGAAGCTACAATTGAAAGGAAAAATAATAATAAAAGTATCGTTTTTTTCATATGTTACTGTTTATTGTTTTTATCGGTCATACGTCATTCGCATATCTTCATCGGTGTTTGCTTCGCAATTCCGATATGCTCATTTCATGGCTTTATAAAAAAAATATCCCATTCGATTTCTCAAATGGGATATAAATAAATGATTAAAAATTAATTTGGCATTAACCTTAAATTGTAGTTGGCCGAGTTTCTAATATCTAGAACTACTTTATAATTACCTGCCGCTGGCACTGTCATATCACCACCTCCAAATTTTATTTTAAATTGACCTCCAGTAGGAATCGTTTCCTTGTTTCCGGATGCGGAACCCATTTTTACGGACCAATCATCTTTTAGACGAACTAAAAAGTCTCCAGCTGTTAAAGCTAAATCTTTGGTGTACATTCTGTAATAAGGAGAAGCCGGGTTCGTGTCAAAATCCAAATAAGTTAAAGCTCCCCATCCGTTAGGCGTAGCTCCTCCTATAATACCAATTTGCATTTTTCTAATAGTATAAGTCCCAGCAGTCCAATCTACAGTAAAGAAATAAGTTCCTGCGCCATCAACTGGTTTAATATCTTTCCCACCTAATGTTGTAAATGTATTTGGATTTTCAGTAAGATCCCCCTTATCGCCAGACCAAGCTGGACCAGGGGTAAATTTGAATGCAGGAGAAGCATTATTCATCCACACAAAACCTTCGTATTTCCCGTTGTTATTTGCCGAAAACAATCTTGGCGCGTTATCTGGTGCCCAATCAGCAAAAGTACTTGCTCCACCATAATTACCCGGAACATAAATTCTGTCAAATTCATCAAATGTGTCATATGGATTTCCTTTAAAACCAACTTCCTGGGAAACTGACTTAATTCCATTTGAAGAGGAAGCAAGTTGAGTAGATGGTCTTCCCACAACTCTCATTTTATAGTTTCCTTCAGCTCCAATCGCTCCTCCAGCACCTAAAAGCATTGAATTCAATTGTCTTTGGGTTAACGCTTTTTCATAGGTAGCATTCGAATTTTCGTTAAAACTTCCAAGAACAAAAGACTGTGGATTAGAAAAATCATCGGTTGCTTTGGCAACTTGTAAAGAATAGGTCACTGCAGACGAATAACCAAAATCAGCAGACGACCACTTTACCACAACCACATCAGTACCTGCCGTTGGGGCTGTTAATACATAATTCCCTCCTGCCGGTGTACTCAAAACAATATCTTGAACCACGGATGCAACAGGATCACGATCCTCAGTACTACAAGAAACTAACGAACTGATCGCTCCTGTCAATACAATTAAACTTAAAAATATTTTTTTCATAATAAAAAATTTATTTGGAACGCATTGGTTAGAAACTACCCAATGCGTTTTTTATTAATATCCTGGGTTTTGAGTAAGATTCACATTAGCGTTCAATTCCTTATTTGGAATCGGGAATATCGATCTATTAGAAGACAAATCTGAACCGGACTGGCTTCCGCCTTTCCATTGCCAGTTATACCCACTCAAGTACTTGTTAAACCTAATTAAATCTTGTCTTCTGTGTCCTTCCCAGTACAACTCTTTGGCTCTTTCATTTAATATGAATTGAGGCGTCAAATCAGATAATAGAGCAGCAGTAACCCCGGCTCTGTTTCTCAAATCATTGATATATCCCAAAGCTGTAGTGGTACTTCCTTTTCCTTTTACAACAGCCAATTCAGCATACATCAGGTATACATCCGCCATTCTAAACAATGGGAAATCAGTATCTGGATGTGTTTGATCTTTACCCGTTCCGCCAGTAGAAGTCTTGTTAGAGAATTTTACTATTTTTTTCCCTTCGGCAAACTTAGAATAATCAGAAATTGAAGCTGGACTGGTATCACCAGAAACATACATAACGCGAGCATCAGATGTCCCAACAGCGTCAGTAAATTCTTTACGAACTCTATATCCTGCCCAACCAAAATCGATACCAAGTGATGGAGCTGTAGCACCATCACAAGAAGCATGAATCAAATAAGTCATACCTCCCCACGTTTTTGTATTTACTCCATCAAACATAACAGGAAAAATAATTTCGTTTTGAGCGCCATTCGTATTGTTGTCTGCTTTAAACAAATTAGCATAGGGTATTGGCGCGATTGTATATCCGGAACCAATAATAGAATTTACAACGGTCAATGCATCAGCACTCCTGTCAATTCCTGTATAAACAGATGAATTCAACAATAATTTAGCCTTAAGCATCCAAAGGGCTGCTCTGTCAGCTCTACCGTATTCATTTGCTTTTGGCGCAGCCATATCATTCTCTATTGCAGCAAGCTCACTTAATACATAATCGAAAACAAACGCTCTACTTTGCATTTGTGGTGGCGTCCCTAATGCATCCGTTTCTGTTCCAAAAGGTAATTTCCCAAAAATATCAATACCGTGATAATAGGATAAAGCTCTTAAAAAACGAACCTCGGCCCTGTATCTCTTAATTTCATCCCTTAAAGTTCCTGTAACTCCTCTACCATCCAGTTTTGCATCAGTAGTCTCTCTTAAAAATTCATTACTCAAACTAACTTGGTAAAAAACTCTGGCAAAAAAGGCTTCTACGAAAACATTATCTGCATTCCAAGTATTGAAATTTAAATCTTTAATTGTTGGATTGTCACTTTCTCCCCAAGCAATAATGGCCTCATCAGAAGTCAGCTCCTGTAATTGCCAATATCCTCTTAAATATTGAGAAAAACCTTCATTAACTGTCCCAGCACCAGATCCTAAATCTGATTCCCCATCAGGGCCTTTTTGACCAGTTACAGCCAAACCGGCATAAATTTTTGCCAAAAATTGTCTATATGAATCCGGGGCAGCATAAAATTGATCGCTAGTAAAATCGTCATCATCTTTTGGATTGATATCCAAGCTGCAAGAAGCTAACGTTACTAAGAGAGATGTAATCAACACCCATCTTATGTCAAAATATTGTTTATATTTTTTCATTATTTTTTTTATTAAAAATTAGCATTTACACCCAACATATACATTCTTGCTCTAGGGTAAATAGACCCATCTATACCATCATTAAAAACTTCCGGGTCAATGTTTTTATAATTCGTTATTGTTAGTACATTTTGAACTCCACCATAGAATCTTAAAGATGTTTTTCCTCCTAAAGCCTTGTTGAATTTATATCCTAGTGTAATATTGTCTAATTTCAAAAAGGAACCATCTTTAACATAATAATCAGACTCTTTTACAGTTGAAGCAAAAAAGGTGTTACTATAATCAACCGGTGCATTATTTAAGGTATTATCGACTGTATTATTAATGGAAGTTAATACTGATCTATCCGCAGATATTCTATCATAAACGTAATTTCCTAAACTTGCTCTCCAAGCCATTGAGAAATCCCAGTTTTTATAGATTGTTGCATTTGCCATAAAGCCCATAGTAACATCCGCTTGGGGCTTTTTGTAATTGTATTTATCTTTACTGTCAATGGCGCCATCGTTATTTCTATCCACATAAACACCTTGAATAGGCTTCCCTGCGACATCATATACTTGCTCATATACCCAGTAAGAGAAAGGCGCTAATCCAATTTTATGTGTTTGCACAAAACCTCCCAGTCCTACTCCTCCTACTTGCAGTCCGTCAGAGAATAAATCGGTTATCTCTGATTTGTTGTACGCAATATTATAGTTCAAATTCAGATCAAACTTTTCATTTTGTACAGCCTGGTAGTTTAATGAAAAATCAACTCCTTTAGATCTTAGGGAACCAATATTTCTGTAACCGTATACTCTTAAATTCTGTAATGATCCTTCAGCAACCTGAGAGAATAAATCATTCGTCTCTGAAAAATAACCGTCCAAAGATCCTTTTAAACGATTATTCATAAAGCCAAAATCCAAACCTACATTATATTTAGTGCTTCTTTCCCATTTCAAATTTTCGTTATAGCCCTCTGGCTTAGATATAATTACAAATGAATTCCCAAATTGATAGGAGTTATTATTTGATGTAGAATATCTTTTAAACCAATCTATAGGAACATTAATATTTTGTTGACCAACTTCACCATAACCCAATCTCAATTTTAACTCAGAAATCGCATTAGAATCTTTCAAGAAACTTTCTTCTTTAATTTTCCATGCCAAAGCATAACCCATGAAATTTTTCCATTTATTTTCCGGTGAAATTTTTGAAGAACCATCTCTTCTAAAGTTAACTGTTAACAAATATTTACTATTGAACCCTAAGTTAGCACGTCCAAAATAAGCCCCCAGTTTATTCCCTGGATCAGTATACACATCTTCATTCTTTTCTTCCCCAAGATTCAATCCAAAAAGATTTCTGTTACCTGATTTATAATCTCTTTTATCAAATTGTTGGTACTCATATCCTCCCAAAACATCTACATCCAGTTTACCAAATGACTTATTATAGTTTAATTGGGCACTCACGTTTTTATTGTCATTACGGAACCAAGTCTCAGAATAAGATCCTATTTGTTCATTACCAACAACACTTGAATTATAACCTGAACGTGAAAGAGGATTCACGGTTACACTACCATCTCCATCTTGTTTATCCATTCCTGCATTGAATATTGCTCTTAACTCCGGCAAAAAATGGAATTTATAATCCACATTAATATTTCCAAAAAACCTATGTTTATTCGAAATATCTCGTTTTTCATTTAACAAACTTACAGGATTTGAAGTTCCTCTTGGATTTCCGGAAACTGGATCTGTCCATTCAGTGTATCCTGCAAAAATAGAACTGGCATCATATACAGATTGTGTAGGATCATAAGAGATCGCACTTCCAATCGCTCCTTCATCGGCTTTTCTTGTGTAAGTGTAAGAATAATTTCCGGTAAGATTAATTTTTAAATGATTGTCTAAAAAAGTCGGATTTAATGACACTGATGCCGTTGATCTTTTAAAATTAGAAGTTCTTAAAATACCACTATTATCAGTATTCCCAACTGTTAATCGTGAAGGAATTTTTCCAAGCAAATTACCCATTACCGATAAACTAACATCTGATGTAACAGATGTATGGAAAATTTCTTTTTGCCAATCTGTTTTTGAATTACCTAAAAGTCCAATTTTACTCGGTGCAACTTGGCCAACCAAAGTTCTGTAATCATCAGCTGAATATACTTCAATCTTTTTAGCCAAAGTATTTAACGTAGTAAAGGTATTTAATGAAACTTCAAGGTCTTTTTTAGATCCTTTTTTAGTAGTTATGATAATCACTCCATTTGAACCTCTATTACCATAGATTGCAGTTGCAGAGGCATCCTTTAATATAGAGAATGTTTCAATATCGTTTGGATTAACCGCAGAAAGCCCACCATCGATTGGCAAACCATCAATTACAATTAATGGGTCATTGCTTGCCGCCAAAGAAGAACCACCACGAATTCTGATAACAGCTTCATTGCCTGGCGTACCAGATGAAGTTACCACAACGCCGGGAGTTCGCCCATTAAGCAAACCATCAACAGTTGTAATGGCTCCTTTATTAAAATCCTTTGAAGTTATCAAATCGACAGATCCCGTAGCATCTTTCTTCTTAACGGTACCGTAACCCACTTGAATTACAACTTCTTTTAATTGATTTGAATCTTCTTCTAAAGATACATTTAGTGATTTTTGAGAATCGTAGTTAACAACCGTATTTTTGTATCCAATATAAGAAAACACGATATTATCGCCTTTCTTAACATTAGATAACTGATATTTACCGTCAAAATCAGTAGAAACTCCATTAGCGGTACCTTGTACTTTTATATTTACTCCCGGAATAGGCTGTCCTGATACTTTATCGAGAACAGTTCCGCCAATAGTATTCTGAGCCAGAATATTAAGAGGGAGTAGCAGTACTAAAATTAACAACTTTTTATAAATTGTTTTCATACTTTTTGTTTAAATTAATTTAATTTTTTTCTTGAATTTTTATGCTTAACTATTACTTCGAATGTTAAATTTATGTAAAATTTGTCACCTCCGACATGACCCCTTTTTATTTGAGTTACGAAAACGTAATAGTGTTGAAAACTTTCTGATTTACATAAAATTTTATCAGTTTAATTACCATTTATAAAATTTAATTTTATCTTTATTAAGAAATAAATTATTACCACATCTTCATCATGAAAAGGAAAATAACGCTCAAACAAATTGCAAAAGAATTAGATGTATCAATCTCTACTGTTTCAAAGTCTCTGAGAAACAGTCTTGAAATAGGCGAAGAAACCAGACTAAAAGTGCAGGCCTTTGCTAAATTCTATAATTACAAGCCCAATAATATAGCCCTTAGCCTAAAAAACAGAAAAACTAAAACTATTGGGATCATTATTCCTGAAATTGTTCACCATTTCTTCTCCACGGTTATTAACGGAATAGAACAGGTAGCCAATGAAAACGGCTATAGTGTAATCATTTGCCTATCGGACGACTCCTTTGACAAAGAAGTCTTAAACATGGAAATGCTTGCTAATGGCAGCATTGACGGTTTCATTATGTCACTTTCAAAAGAAACCCAATTCAGAGGCGACTTTCATCATATTACAGAAGTAATCAATCAAGGAATGCCGGTTGTGATGTTTGACAGAGTTACAAATGACATCCTTTGCGACAAAGTAATCATAGACGATCAATCTGCGGCTTATGAAGCGGTTCAAAGTTTGATTGACAAAGGAAGAAAAAAAATTGCCTTGGTAACTACCGTTGACTATGTTAGCGTAGGCAAACTAAGGACTGACGGTTATATAAAAGCACTTCTGGATAACGGGATCCCTTTTAATGAGAACCTAATTATTAAAATTGAAGATATTGACACCTGCGAAATCACCATTGGAAAACTGCTGGAAGACAAAGCCATTGATGCTGTTTTTGCAGTAAATGAGCTTTTTGCAGTAACCATAATTAAAACCGCAAGCAAAATAGGATTAAACGTCCCTAAAGATTTAGCGGTTATTGCCTTTACCGATGGCATAATCTCAAAATATTCTACACCTACTATTACAACCGTAAGTCAGAGTGGAATAAAAATGGGAAATAAAGCGGCAAAAATGTTAATAGAAAGACTCGAATCTGAGGAAAATGAAGAAGATGAAAACTATAAAACCGAAGTAATTGAAACTCATTTGATAGAAAGAGAATCAACTAATTAGGCTTTATTTGTTAATTTATTCATTACTACAACCTTGTAGTTGAAATTCTTTACTTTTATTTGTTTTTAAAAAATAAAAATCTGAAATATATTTTTATATTTACCCCATCAAAGCTTCAACTTTTACTTCGAAAATAAGATAAGTTTTGATAAGCATAGCGCTTATCGTATTAATTTTTTAAATTACGATAATGAAAAAGCGTAGATTAAGTTTCTGGGAAATTTGGAACATGAGTTTCGGTTTCTTGGGAATACAGATGGGTTTTGCCCTTCAAAATGCTAATGCCAGCAGAATTCTTCAAATTTTTGGTGCTGATGTCCACGAACTTTCCTGGTTTTGGATCATTGCCCCTTTAATGGGACTTATTGTTCAACCTATAATTGGACACTACAGTGACAAAACTTGGGGGAAATTTGGAAGAAGAAAACCTTTCTTTTTAGTCGGTGCTTTATTAGCCTCAATTGGTTTAATATTAATGCCGCAAGCCGAAATTTTTATTGCGTTTCTACCTGCCTTATGGGTTGGTGCAGGAATGCTGATGATTATGGATGCTTCTTTCAATATTGCTATGGAACCTTTCAGAGCATTGGTAGGTGACAATTTAAGAACCGACCAGAGAACGCTGGGATTTAGTGTACAAACGGCCTTAATTGGTTTTGGTGCCGTTATTGGTTCTTGGCTGCCGTATGTTTTGACGAATTGGTTTGGCGTTTCAAATAAAAATGAAGATGGCGGCGTTCCTATGCACCTGATTTTATCTTTTATCATTGGAGCAATCATTCTTGTCGCTTCAATTCTTGTTTCCATTTTTACTACCAAAGAATATTCCCCGGAAGAATTAGCACAATTTGAAGACGAAATGGCACATCAGGAAACAAGAGTTTCTGATACCAATCAAAAAGAATCCAGTCTATTAGACATTTTTGACGATTTTAGAAAAATGCCCACTACAATGAGACAATTGAGTTGGGTACAATTTTTCTCTTGGTTTGGTCTTTTTGGAATGTGGGTTTTTACTACTCCTGCCATTGCCCATCATATTTACGGCTTACCCATTACGGATAGCAAAAGTTCCGCCTATCAAAATGCCGGCGACTGGGTTGGCGTACTGTTTGGCATATACAATTTGGTTTCCGCGTTCTATGCTTTTGCTTTACCCTATATCGCAAAAAAATTTGGTAGAAAATTGACACATTCTATCTCACTAATTGTTGGTGGTCTTGGATTGATTTCCATCTATTTTGTACCCAACGAAGATTGGCTAGTTCTGTCTATGATAGGTGTTGGTATAGCTTGGGCGAGTATTTTATCCATGCCTTATGCCATCTTAGCCGGATCAATCTCTCCAATGAAAATGGGAGTTTACATGGGAATTTTCAACTTCTTTATCGTTATCCCTCAAATTATCAACGCCTTAATTGGCGGACCATTAGTAAAATATTTATACAATGACAATGCCATATTTGCATTAGTCACTAGTGGAGTCAGCTTCTTGATTGCTGCTGTTTTAGTAGTTAAAGTACAGGATGTTGATGACGTAATAAAACAATAATCAATGATTAAAAAAGCATTTATATTCGACTTGGACGGAGTGATTGTTGACACCGCTAAATACCATTATTTAGCGTGGCAAAAAATCGCAAATGAATTAAATATTGAATTTACACTGGAGCATAATGAATTATTAAAAGGAGTGAGCCGCGTGCGCTCTTTGGATATTATATTAGAACTAGGAAAAGTGGAAGCTTCACAAGAAGATAAAAACAAATGGCTAATCCAAAAAAACGAAGATTATTTATCCTACTTAGTCGACATGGACGAAAGTGAAATTCTTCCTGGAGTTTTTACAATTTTAAAATTTCTGAAAGAAAACAAACAACCAATCGCATTGGGTTCAGCCAGCAAAAATGCCAGACCCATTCTGGAAAAAACAGGATTACTACCCTATTTTGACGCTATTGTCGATGGAAATGATGTGTCAAATGCAAAACCTGATCCTGAAGTTTTCCTGATTGCGGCTAAATTATTAAACACAAAACCAGAAGACGCCATTGTTTTTGAAGATTCAGTTGCAGGAGTTCAAGCTGCCAATATTGGAAACATGACCAGTGTAGGAATTGGTGAAGCAGCGATTTTGCATGAAGCAAAATACATATTTGAAGATTTCACTGAAATTGACACCAACTTTATTAAGGAATTAATAAACAACTGAAAATTAAAAAATTAAAAAACTAGAATCAAAAATTATTTGAGATTAAGAATAGCATTACAATCTTTAAATTTTAAAATTTTTGAATCTTTAAATTAGAAAAAATGAATCAAGATTATATAAAACCAGATAATTGGTCTATCATAGAAGAGGGATTTGATGCAGAAAGCGTGAAATCATCTGAGAGTTTGTTCAGCATTGGAAACGGGGCAATGGGGCAACGTGCTAATTTTGAAGAAAATTATACTGGAGAAACATTCCAAGGAAGTTATATTGCCGGAATATATTATCCCGACAAAACCAAAGTGGGCTGGTGGAAAAACGGTTATCCGGAATATTTTGCCAAAGTTTTAAATGCACCCAATTGGATTGGAATCGACATCGAAATCAATGGAGAAAAATTAGATTTGAATACCTGTTCAGAAGTCAAAAACTTTCGTCGTGAGCTGAATATGAAAGAAGGTTGGTACAATCGTTCTTTTGAAGCGACTTTAAAAAACGGAACTGAAATTTCAGTTACTATTCGTCGTTTTCTTTCAATCGTTCTGGATGAAGTCGGGGTTATTAATTACGAAATCATCCCTTTAAACAAAGATTCAAAAATAATTTACAAACCGTATATCGACGCTGGTGTAACCAATGAAGATGCCAACTGGGAAGAAAAATTCTGGGAACCGCTTGACGTAAAAAAATCTGGAAATGAAGCTTTTGTAACGGCTCAAACGTTCAAAACACATTTCAAAGTAACTACTTTCATGCAGAATAGCATTTTGACTAATGGTGAAAAAACAGCTATTTCTCCTTCCAATATTGATGCAACATCCGATAAAATTCAATTTAGTTACGATGTTATTGTGGCTCAAGGCCAAAAATCATCCATCCAAAAAATTGGCGGGTACACGGTTTCTTTAAACCATGAAAATACAAATACTGCTGCGGAAAAAGTAATTCAGTCTGCATTAACATTAGGATACGACCAAATGATGCAAGACCAGATTGATGCCTGGGCAAAAATTTGGGAAATGTCAGACATTACCATTGATGGCGATGTAAAAGCACAGCAAGGGATTCGTTTCAATATTTTTCAGTTAAACCAAACCTATTTAGGAAAAGATTCCCGTTTGAATATTGGACCAAAAGGATTCACGGGAGAAAAATACGGAGGTTCTACCTATTGGGACACTGAAGCCTATTGCATTCCGTTTTACATGGCGACCAAAGACCAAGAAGTGGCTCGAAATTTATTGACCTACCGTTACAATCAATTGGACAAAGCCATTGAAAATGCTGCCAAATTAGGATTTACTAACGGAGCCGCTTTGTATCCAATGGTAACGATGAACGGTGAAGAATGCCATAATGAATGGGAGATTACTTTTGAAGAAATTCATAGAAATGGAGCCATCGCATTTGCCATTTATAACTTTTACAGATACACCGGCGATTACAGTTATATTCCTGAAAAAGGATTGGAAGTATTAATAGGAATTGCTCGTTTCTGGCACCAAAGAGCCAACTTTTCGACTAATTTAAACCAATATGTAATTCTTGGCGTTACCGGTCCAAATGAATACGAAAACAACGTAAACAATAATTTCTATACCAATTATATTGCCAAATGGTGTCTGGAATATACGTACGAACAGATTCAAAAAGTATCATTGGAATATCCTTCGGATCACAAAAGAATTACCGAAAAAGTAAAAATCACGGATGCTGAATTACAATCTTGGAAAAAAGTTTCGGATAATATGTACTTCCCTTTTTCCGAAGAACATAACGTGTATTTGCAACAAGACGGTTTCTTGGACAAAGAATTAGTTCGCGTAGCCGATTTAGACAAAAACCAAAGACCAATCAATCAAAAATGGTCTTGGGACAGAATTTTACGTTCGCCTTACATCAAACAAGCCGATGTTTTACAGTGTTTCTATTTCTTTGAAGATCATTTTTCGAAAGAAGAACTAAAAAACAATTTTGAATTTTACGAATCCTTTACGGTTCATGAAAGTTCGCTTTCTCCTTGTGTACATTCGATTCAGGCCGCTTTATTAGACAAAATGGATATGGCGTATACGTTCTATTTGAGAACTTCGCGTCTGGATCTAGATGATTACAACAAAGAAGTGGAAGAAGGTTGCCATATCACCTCGATGGCAGGAACTTGGATGAGTATTGTGGAAGGTTTTGGAGGAATGAGAGTTAAAGAAGACCAACTTCATTTTTCTCCAAAAATTCCAAAAGAATGGAAAGGGTATTCGTTTAAAATCAATTTCAGAAATCAGATTCTGAAAGTAACGATCAATCATGAGGAAACCACTTTTTCTGTGGATGGAGATACAGATTTAGCCATTGTCGTAAATGGGCAAACTGTAATCGCTACAAAATTTGAAATGGCCTAAAATAACGGCTTTAATAATTTATTGACTATTAGAAAGTTAAGGAGTCCTGCAAGGTTTCAAAAACCTTGTAGGTATGTTGAGTTTAATTTGTCATACCTACAAGGTCAAAAAAAGACCTTGCAGGATAGAGACATAAATTATATCTCACACATTAACGACAGTTTAAAAACAGAATAATAATCGAACTCAGGTTTATAACTTTTTTAATTTAAAAAAAATGAAAAATTTAATTCTTACCGCTTGTATCTGGTTTACTTTATGCAACATCGCTATAGCCCAACAGTTAAAATCGCCTGGAGGAAAATTTGCAATGGAGTTTTCACTTCTAAAAGATGGCACACCAAGTTACAACCTTACATACAAAAACAAAGAAGTTGTAAAATCAAGCAAATTGGGACTTGAACTAAAAAATGACACGAAATCATTACTGAATGATTTTACTGTTATTGATACTAAAACAACCACTTTTGATGAAACTTGGAAACCGGTTTGGGGAGAAGTGGCAAAAATCCGTAATCATTATAACGAACTTGCGGTAACCTTAAACCAAAAAGGAACCGACAGACAGTTAATAATTCGTTTTCGTTTGTTTGAAGATGGTCTTGGGTTTCGCTATGAATTCCCTTCTCAAAAAAACCTTACCTATTTTGTAATCAAAGAAGAAAGAACGCAATTTGCCATGACGGGTGACCACACTGCTTTTTGGATTCCGGGCGATTATGACACGCAGGAATACGATTATACAAAATCGAAATTATCTGAAATCAGAGGATTATCTGAAGCCGCCTATACCGCAAACGTTTCACAAAAGAATTTTTCTTCAACCGGAGTTCAAACTTCATTGATGCTGAAAACTAAAGACGGATTGTATATTAATCTGCATGAAGCGGCGTTAATCAATTATTCATGCATGCATTTGAATCTAGATGATAAAAACATGGTTTTTGAATCATGGCTTACACCAGATGCCAAAGGCGACAAAGGATACATTCAAGCACCGAGTGTTTCTCCTTGGAGAACGATAATCGTTAGCGATGACGCGAAAGACATTTTGGGTTCAAAAATGACTTTAAACTTGAATGATCCTTGCAAAATTGAGGACACCTCTTGGATAAAACCAGTTAAGTATATTGGTGTTTGGTGGGAAATGATTACAGGTAAAAGCTCATGGGCTTATACGGATGAGTATCCTTCGGTACTACTTGGCGTTACTGATTTTACAAAAGCAAAACCCAATGGCAAACACGGAGCAAATAATGCTAATGTAAAGAAATATATCGATTTTGCATCCCAAAATGGTTTTGATGGTGTTCTGGTTGAAGGTTGGAACGAAGGTTGGGAAGACTGGTTTGGACACTCCAAAGATTATGTTTTTGATTTTGTGACTCCTTATCCGGATTTTGATGTGAAAGGTTTACACGAGTATGCAAAATCAAAAGGAGTAAAAATGATTATGCACCACGAAACGTCTAGTTCCGTACGTAATTACGAGCGTCACATGGACAAAGCGTATCAGTTCATGAAAGACAATGGATATGATGCGGTGAAGAGTGGCTATGTAGGTGATATTTTGCCTCGTGGAGAAAATCATTACAACCAATGGATTGTAAATCATTACCAATATGCCCTTGAAAAAGCAGCCGATTATAAAATTATGGTCAATGCGCATGAAGCCGTTCGCCCAACAGGGATTTGCAGAACGTACCCGAATTTAATTGGCAACGAAGCAGCAAGAGGAACGGAATATCAGTCTTTTGGAGGTTCTAAACCGAATCACGTAACGGTATTGCCTTTTACCCGTTTAATTGGCGGACCAATGGATTATACACCTGGTATTTTCGAAATGGATTTAAGCAAATTGAATCCTGATAACAAATCGCATGTAAACAGCACTTTGGCAAATCAATTGGCATTATATGTAACCATGTACAGCCCGTTACAAATGGCCGCGGATCTTCCTGAGCATTACACTAAATTTGCTGATGCATTTCAGTTTATTAAAGATGTAGCAATCGATTGGGATGAAAGCAACTATTTAGAAGCTGAACCTGGCGATTATGTAACTGTAGCCCGTAAAGCGAAAGGAACCAATAACTGGTTTGTTGGAAATGTAAACGGGGATACAAGCCGTACCTCAAACATCAATTTCAGCTTCCTTGAAAAAGGCAAAAAATACACGGCAACCATTTATGCTGATGCCAAGGATGCTCATTACAAAACAAATCCGCAGGCTTACACTATCAAGAAAGTGGCTGTAACCAACAAATCAAAATTATCGCAGCTTTCTGTGCAAGGTGGCGGTTACGCGATTAGTATAATTGAAAATAAATAAATATTTTAGTTAACCATATAAGAAATATAAGTTCCTTTAAGTTGAGACTTCGATAGATTTCTCTTAGATGTCCTTATATTTCTTATATGGTTTAAATTTTATTTTGATGTTTCACAATATTTCCAGTAGAACCTTAATTCAACAAAATAATTATGAGTACTCAAAAAATACAATTCAACATAAATACCTTTTTATTCAATAAAATAATGGTTATCGTTTTATTGATATCCGTTTCAGTAAATGCTCAAATTCAGAAAACCGAGCCTCCGTTTTGGTACGCTGGCATGCAAAATCCGGAGCTTCAGATTATGTTTTACGGAAAAAATATTGCTCAAAATGAAGTTTCTGTTTCCAATAATATTGTTATAAAAGACATTAAAAAAACTGAAAATCCGAACTACGTTTTTGTAACCATCGACACCAAAAATAGCCCTGCATCGGAATTGGTTTTCTCCTTTTCTAAAAACAAAAAAGTCGCTTTCACAAAAAAATATGCTTTAAAACAAAGGAGACCGAATTCCGCTCAACGCAAAAGTTTCGATTCATCAGATATGATGTATCTGCTTATGCCGGATCGTTTCGCTAACGGAAACCCAAATAACGACAGCGACAAATCGGTTACCGAAAAAGCTAACAGAAGTTTACCCGGAGGACGTCATGGTGGCGATATCGATGGAATTATAAAAAACCTGGATTATCTGGAAGAATTGGGAGTTACCGCACTTTGGAGCACGCCGCTTTGCGAAGACAACGACAAAGCCTATTCCTACCATACTTACGGACAATCGGATGTGTACAAAATAGATCCGCGCTATGGAACCAATGAAGAATATGTTCGCCTTTCGGCATCATTGAAAAAGCGAAATATGAAATTGGTCAAAGATTATGTCACTAATCACTGGGGTGCCGAACATTGGATGTATAAAGATTTGCCAACCTATGACTGGGTGCATCAATTTCCAGGATTTTCGCAATCGAACTACAGAATGACAACTCAATTTGATACCAATGCTTCAGCAATTGATGCCAAAAACTGTATGGATGGTTGGTTCGTACCGTCAATGCCTGACTTAAATCAATCGAATCCTTTGGTTCTAAATTATCTAACTCAAAATGCCATTTGGTGGATTGAGTATGCCGATTTAGACGGGTTCAGAGTTGATACGTATTCTTATAATGACAAAGTTGGAATTGCAAAATGGACCAAAGCCATTACAGACGAATATCCGAATTTCAACATCGTTGGAGAGGTTTGGATGCACGACCAAGCGCAAATGTCCTATTGGCAAAAAGACAGCCCGATAAGTGCCATTCAAAGCTATAATTCGTATTTGCCAAGTGTAATGGATTTCACATTGCACGATGCTTTCGGGAATGTTTTCAACGAAGACAACGCAACTTGGAACGATGGAATGATTAAGGTTTACGACAATTTCACGAACGATTTTTTATATACAAATACGAATAACCTGTTGACTTTCGTCGAAAATCACGACACTGGAAGATTCAATCACATTTATGAAAATGATTTCAAAAAATACCAAATGGCAATGACTCTGATTGCTACAGTCCGTGGAATTCCGCAGACGTATTACGGTTCAGAAATTGGGATGGCCGGCGACAAAGGCAAAGGCGATGCAGACATCCGTCAAGATTTCCCGGGAGGTTGGGCTGGCGATACAAACAATGCATTCACAAAAGCAGGGAGAACCGAAGAACAGAATAAATTCTTTGATTTTACATCGAAATTGTTTCAATGGAGAAAAGGGAAATCGGTAATCCATTCCGGAAAAATGACACATTATATTCCTGAAAACAACGTCTATGTTTATTTTAGATATAACGAGAAGGAAACCGTTATGGTGGTCATCAACAATGCTGCGGAAGCGAAAACGTTCAAGACAAATCGTTTCCAGGAAAACATCAAAAATTTCAAATCTGGAAAAGATGTTTTTACAGGAAAAACAATCGATTTGAAAAACGAGATTTCATTGGATGGAAAATCGGTTCTGATTTTAGAATTGAATTAAAACCTAAATTCCAAAATAGGATCAGAAAGAAATTAAATTTTAATTTTCACCAAAACGCCTTTAGAAATGAAGGCGTTTTTTTTATGTCTATCTTTGCAAAAACTATGATAAAAATTCTCAAAATAGGACATCGCGGTGCCAAAGGGTATGAACCTGAAAACACATTAGTTTCTTTCCAAAAAGCATTAGACATGCAAGTGGACGGAATAGAACTCGATGTGCATTTGAGCGCCGATGGCGAAATAATTGTTATTCACGACGAAACCATTGACAGAACAACCAACGGAAAGGGCTTTGTAAATACATTATCTTTGCGAGAATTGAACGTTTTTCGAATAAATGGAGCACATAAAACTCCAACGCTGAAGGAAGTTTTTGATTTGGTAAACCAAGATTGTTTTATCAATATTGAACTTAAAAGTTATGAAGCGGCAGACAAAGTGGTTTCCCTTATTGAGAAATATGTTGCTAAAAAAGGGTGGAAATACGATTGTTTTTTAATTTCCAGTTTCGATTGGAATGCGTTGCAACAAGTGGCGTTTTTGAATGATAAAATTCCAATTGGCGTTTTAACAGAAACCGATTTAGACTTGGCGTTGGCTTTCGCCAAATTCATTCAGGCAAAGTCCATTCATCCGCATTTTCATTTATTAACAAAAGAAAATACAGCTCAAATGCAACAAAAAGGATTGCAGGTTTTCCCTTGGACCATAAATGAATTAGAAGATATTCAAAAAATAAAAACATTCAACATAAACGGAATCATCACTGATTTCCCAAATAGAATATGAACCAGAATTTCGATATAATAATAGCCGTTGTTCCAAATAAGATTTTATTTTTAAACCATTAAGTGAGTTAAGTCAATTAAGTAACGAGGTAAATAGTTCAGTTTATGACAAAAAAAGAAATAACGCAATTATCCTATGAAATTATTGGTTATGCCATAAAAGTTCACAAAAAACTAGGGCCAGGTTTATTAGAAAAAATTTATGAAGAATGCTTAAAATATGAGCTAGAAAAAAACGGGTACAATGTTAAGCAAACAATTTAATGTAGCAATCGATTACTATGATTTAGAACTAGCGCATCCATTACGATTGGATTTATTAGTAAATGATTGTATTATTGTTGAGTTAAAAACAGTTGAAAAATTCCATCCAATTGATGAAGCAAAACTATTAACCTACATGAAACTACTAAGTATTCCACAAGGATTGCTTATTAATTTTAACACTACCAACATAACAAAATCCTCCAAACCTTTAATTAACGAATATTTTTCAAGGCTAGCTGATGATTAAACTTAAAAATCTTAACTCACTTAATGGTTTAAAAAAATGAATCAAAATTTTGACATTATAATAGTAGGTGGTGGTGCCGCAGGATTTTTTACGGCAATCAACATTGTGGAAAAAAACCCAAAGCTAAAAGTAGCCATTCTGGAACGTGGTGCAGAAGTGCTGAATAAAGTTCGCATTTCCGGTGGTGGAAGATGTAATGTGACGCACGCTTGTTTCGAACCGAATGAATTAGTGAAATTTTATCCGCGTGGCGAAAAAGAATTACGAGGACCTTTTCATCAATTTTGCTCAGGTGATACTACCGAGTGGTTTGAGAAACATGGTGTAGAATTAAAGATTGAAGCAGACGGACGCATGTTTCCGGTTTCGAATTCGTCTCAAACGATTATCGATTGTTTCCTGAAAGCCACACAAAAACTGGGAATTGCAGTACTTACAGGACAAAGTGTGCAATCTATTTTCAAAAAAGATACTTTATGGAAAATAGAAACCCAAAATGAAAATTATCTTGCCGAAAAACTAATTTTAGCTACAGGCAGTAATCCTAAAGTCTGGGAAATGTTGCAGAATTTTGGACATGCTGTGGTCAGTCCGGTTCCTTCCCTATTCACTTTCAACATCAAAGATTCCAGAATAAAAGAATTGCCCGGAGTTGCAGCACAAGTAACCGTAAAGGTAAAAGATACCAAACTCAGCTCAACAGGACCATTGTTAATTACGCATTGGGGAATGAGCGGGCCGGCAATTTTGAAACTCTCCGCTTGGGGCGCACGAATCTTGCATGACAAAAATTACCAGTTTGCCATTTTTGTAAACTGGCTGAATGATGCTGACACAAATGATGTCGAAAAAACTCTAAAAGATTTAAAACAAGAACACGCGAAAAAATCGGTTTCAAAAAAATCCCCTTTCGAATTAACCAATAGATTATGGGAAAGTTTGGTACTCGCTTCAGGAATTGAAGCTGAAACTAAATGGGCTGATTTGTCAAAAATACAATTACAAAATCTAGCCAATCAGTTAACGAATGGCACTTTTCAGGTCAACGGAAAAAGCACGTTTAAGGAAGAGTTTGTGACTGCCGGCGGAATTGATTTAAAAGAAATCAACTTCAAAACGATGGAAAGCAAATTGCATGAAAACCTTTATTTTGCAGGTGAAATCGTGAATATTGATGCGATTACAGGCGGATTCAATTTTCAGAATGCGTGGACGAGTGGATTTATTTTGGCAAACAACATATAAAAAAAGCTCTCCAACGAGAGCTTTTTAAGTTTTATTTTTTTCCGCCAATATGTGCATTTTGCCAATCTTTCAGCTTTTTCCATTTTCCTTCAAAGGCTAATTTTGACTGATGTGGCCAAGTTTTCGGATCATGAACAACAAACTGTTCTCCTTCCTTGTCCAAAATTTCCTGACATCGATTAACGGAAGTTTCTGAAAGTACTTCCCATGTTAAAATTCCATTAGCATGGAACAGCTCTTCGATTTTTGTACCAATTCCTTCAATGATTTTTAAATCATTTTCTTTTACTTTTTTTCCAAAATCAGAGGATGCTAAATCCGCATCAAAAGGAACATAAGCCCCAATAAGTCCAGAATTAACTGCATGTGGTGCTACAAAGCTGCTGCTTTTAGCTTTTAAAGTTGCTAACTCAGCCTCTAGCTTGGACGATTTGGCTCTGCAATTGTCTAATTCTAATTGCAAGTTGCTTGAATTGACTTTGCCGGAGGAAAGTATTTTACCAAGTAAATAGCCTAATACTGCACAAATTAGGCCTATTAAAATCGGGATTAATATACCAGATGAATTCATAATTATAATTTATTAAGTTAATTTGTTGTTCTATTTTAGCAACAGAGTCTGTTTTAGCTCTACCCATGCTCCGCAAAGTCTCTGCCTTTGAGGATGTGTTAACCAGTCTTAGACTGACACAAAGATTGAAGATTGAAAAACAAACCAAAAACAAGGTCGGTAAAAAACTGAAAGTCACTACCTCAAAGCCAAAGACTTTGTGGTGCGGTCGGTTCGATAAATTCAACAATCAACTCAAAGTTACTAAAAATCAATAACTTATATTAAAAAAAACTGAGGAATCAGTAAAAATAAGTTCAAACTATTTTTATCTATTCAACCCCCAAATACTCGCATTCAAAGCGGCTACAAGACTTTAATTAAGAGAACTTTAGTTTTTGATTAACAGGAATTTATTATTCTGTTTTGATTTTCATAGAATGATTTCAATATGTTTGTAATCAAAATATTACGAATGATTAAAAACTACTTTTTTGTTTCCTTATTGGTTTTTGTATTTCAATCTGGTTTTTCACAAACCGAAAAATTAATTAGCGGCAAAGTCATGTTCGACAATTTCCTACTGAAAAATGTCGATGTAATCAATAAAACAACTCAAAAAAGTACTATTACAGATGACAAGGGTGAGTTTGTATTATCAGCCAAGGTCAATGATAGTATTATTTTTTACAGAAAAGAATATTATTTAAAAGGAATCAAATTAAGTCCAAACGATATTACGACCAATAACATATCAGTTTCAATGGTAAAAAAACCCGAAGAACTGGAAGAAATTATAATTAGACAAACTCCAAAGATTGATTGGAAATTAGACACTAAATGGGAACAAGTAAAAAGAGATGAGATTACTGCAGAAAGAGATGAAAAAAGATTAAAAAACACAAGGATTGACGACCTTTCCATTGATAAAGGACTGAATTTAGCTCGAATTGGAAAAACAATATTTAAACTTTTGGTAAAAGAAACACCTGGTGACAAAGCACCTCAAATTGAATTCAAACAATTGGCAAGAAGCAGCTGTGACGAAAAGTTTTATCTTGAAAACTTAAAATTAAAACCAGATGAAATAGACCTGTTTCTTCAATTTTGTGATGCAGATCCAAAATCGAAAACACTATTAGAGAACAATAATATCTTATCGATGATGGATTTTTTATATGCCAAGAACATTGAATTCAAAAAACTATAAAGACTTTAAAAAAAGAAAATTGTTTTCATTTACAATTTTCTACTACAAACTGAACTAAAAATGAAAGACTAAAGCAATTATCCTACAAGACTTTAATTAAGAGAACTTTAGTTTTTGATTAACAGGAATTTATTATTCTGTTTTGATTTTCATAGAATGATTTCAATATGTTTGTAATTAAAATATTACGAATGATTAAAAACTACTTTTTTGTTTCCTTATTGGTTTTTGTATTTCAATCTGGTTTTTCACAATCAGAAAAACTAATTAACGGTAAAGTTTTACACGAACAATTTCCTGTTGGAAAAGTCGAAGTTGCTAATTTCAGTTCTAAAAAAACTACCATTACAAATGCATCTGGAGAATTTTCTATGCTAGTAAAAGCGGGTGATGAACTCATTTTTATTTCAAAAGACCATGATATTAAAAAAATTGTATTGGATCAAAAGACCATTAACAAAAGTAATCTTATAATTTTGTTAATCCTAAAACCAGAACAATTAGAAGAAGTTGTGGTTACAAAAATGCCTTCCATTAAATTAAGTACCGATAAAGCGTATGAACAAGGAAAGCTGGATAAATTGGCTTTAGAGAAAGCTGCAAAAAGGCTAAAAACGGGTGTTTACGATGGAAGTATTGAAAACGGAATGGATTTTATGCGAATTGGCGGAATGATTTTAGGTCTATTCGTAAAAGAAAAAGAGAAAGTTAAAAAGACTGTTCCTCAAATTGAGTTTAAAGCATTAGCGACAACTACCTGCAATCACAAATTTTATATTGAAACTTTAAAATTAAAACCAGAGGAAATAGCTCTTTTTCTTCAATTTTGTGATGCAGATCCAAAATCGAAAACACTATTAGAGAACAGTAATATCTTATCGATGATGGATTTTTTATCGACCAAGAACATTGAATTTAAGAAGTTATAAGACTTTGCAAAATAATTTAGTTTTATCATTACAAGATTAACTGATCACTGCGACAGAAAACTGCCAATTATTTATTCAACCACCAAATACTTCCATTTAAAACGGCGGCAAAACTTACCCAAGCCAAATACGGAAGCAATAAATATCCTGCAATTTTATTGATTTTGGCAAATTGAATGTACGTTTCAAATATCATCAACCATAATACAATAATTTCTAAACCGGCTAACATTGGGTTGTGCAATCCAAAAAACAAATAGGACCACAATGCATTTAGTGCGAGTTGAATGGCAAAGAAAACCAACGCTTTTTTCACGACTTCTTTCTCCGCTTCTATTCGGTCCCAAACTAATCCTGCAGCAACACCCATCATTACATACAGCATACTCCAAACAGGCGCGAAAACCCAATTGGGTGGATTAAAACTTGGTTTTATCAGCGTTGGATACCAAGTTTCAATGCTTGATTTAGTCACCATTCCAGAGAAATAACCAATAGCAAGACAGGTAACAACAACAGCTAATATTCGGGTAATTTTATTCATTTTTATATTTTAAAATTTTTGAAATAGAATATTTTTCAAACCATATAAGCCATTTAAGAAAACATAAGTTAAAAAAAAGAGTATTAAACAAGCCCTTAGATGGACTTATACAACTTATATGGTTATTTTTTTATTGGCCAAATTTACTTAAATCTTTCTACCGATTAACCACATAAACGAATAAACAAATAAACCAAAAAAAGTATCTTTGCGTAAATTTTTAAATTCATGATTTCAGCAAAGGATTTTATTCCATCAAAATATACGCATTCGGTTGAAGAAGGAAATTTCCAGTGGAGCGCACCCAGTAACATTGCATTGGTGAAATATTGGGGGAAAAAGGACAATCAAATTCCTGCGAATCCTTCGGTAAGTTTTACGTTAAATAATTGTAAAACCATTACCAAACTGGCTTTCGCCAAAAAAGACATTTCTCCCGATAGCTATCGGGATGCGCTCAATGTGACGAGTAATAATTTCTCATTCGACTTGCTTTTTGAAGGACAACCAAAAGAAGATTTCAAACCAAAAATCCAAAAATTCCTAGAGCGAATTGAAATCTATTTACCGTTTTTAGCAGCCTATCATTTTACGATTGACACCCAAAACACCTTTCCGCACAGTTCCGGAATTGCTTCATCAGCATCAGGAATGGCGGCTTTGGCAATGAACCTAATGAGTTTAGAAAAAGCATTAAACCCAGCAATGACAGAGGAGTATTTCTTTCAAAAAGCGTCTTTCTTAGCACGTTTGGGTTCTGGTAGTGCTTGCAGAAGTGTAAAAGGAAGTGTTGTAGTTTGGGGAAATCACGCCAATATTGAAGGAAGTTCCGATTTTTTTGGCATTGAATTTCCAAATGCAATTCATGATAATTTTAAAAATTTTCAAGACACCATTTTATTGGTTGACAAAGGCGAAAAACAAGTTTCCAGCACCGTTGGACATGATTTAATGCACAACCATCCTTTTGCCGAAAGGCGATTTGCACAAGCGCATGAAAATTTAGACCAACTGATTTCTATTTTTGAAAACGGCAATCTGGAAGAATTCATCAAAATTGTGGAGAGTGAAGCCTTGACTTTACATGCCATGATGATGACCTCGATGCCTTATTTTATATTGATGAAACCGAACACATTACAGATTATAAATGCGATTTGGAAATTTAGAAATGAAACTAAAATTCCGGTTTGCTTCACGCTGGATGCCGGTGCAAATGTGCATGTTTTATATCCTGAAAATGTAGCGGTTACTGTTTTACAATTTATTAAGAACGAATTAGTTGGCTATTGTCAAAATGGTCAGTACATTTGTGACGAAATTGGAAATGGAGCTTTGTTGAATTAATTTGTTTTTTTCCTATCTTTATTTCTTTAAAGAGCTGAAAATATGGACATTCAATCCGAGAAATTAGAATTGATCAAAATGTTGTTAGAAACTGACGACAAGGCCATAATCGAGGCTATAAAAATTATTTTCAACTCTCCAAAAAAAGATGTCTGGAAAGAACTATCTCCCGAACAACAGGAAGAAATTGATCTTGAAATTCAAGAGGCAAATCGTGGAGACCAAGTTGATTTATAAAAAAATTATTTGTCACAATATATAATTACCAACCCCAAATTGTTAATTTACAATCTAAATATGAAAGGACCTTTATTTTACTCAAAAATATTACTCTTTGGAGAATACGGAATCATTCGTGACTCAAAAGGGTTGTCTATTCCTTATAATTTTTACAACGGTGCGCTTAAAAGAGATGAAAACCCGTCTGAAGAAGCCATCAAATCAAATGGAAATTTGAGACGTTTTGTTATCTATTTGGAAACGTTACAAAACGAACAGCCTGATTTAGTCACTTTCGATTTAGATACGTTAAAAAATGATGTTGAAACCGGAATGTATTTTGATTCCAGCATTCCTCAAGGCTATGGTGTAGGCAGCAGTGGCGCACTTGTAGCAGCTATTTATGATAAATATGCACAAAATAAAATCACGGTTCTGGAAAATTTAACTCGTGAAAAATTATTGCAATTAAAAAACATCTTTTCTCAAATGGAGAGTTTTTTCCACGGAAAAAGTTCTGGTTTAGATCCTTTAAACAGTTATTTGAGCATTCCAATACTGATCAATTCTAAAGACAATATTCAAGCAACAGGAATTCCGAATCAAAGTTTTGACGGGAAAGGCGCTGTATTTTTGTTGGATTCCGGTATTGTGGGCGAAACCGCTCCGATGGTCAACATTTTCATGGAAAACCTGAAAGACAAAGGTTTCCGTACTATGTTGAAAAATCAATTTGTGAAATACACTGATGCTTGTGTGGAAAATTTCCTTGGTGGTGACATGAAATCATTGTTCATGAACACTAAAAAATTATCAAAAGTGGTTTTGAATAACTTCAAACCAATGATTCCGGAACAATTTCACGGAATCTGGCAACAAGGAATTGACAGCAATGATTATTATTTAAAATTATGTGGTTCTGGTGGTGGCGGTTACATCTTGGGCTTCACTGAAGATTTAGAAAAAGCCAAAGCTTCCCTGAAGGATTATAAACTAGAAGTAGTGTATCAGTTCTAGAAACTTCTAACTTTAAACTACTGCAAATTTAAACTGACAGCCCAATTCTATATATTGAATGCTGTCCGTTTGCTATCCTTATTATTGCATCTATTCCATTTGTTTTTTGAATACAATTCTATTTCTCACTAGAAAATCATGAATTTACGGGGCTAAAGTTGTCTTGTAACATTCGTATTTCTTCATGGTTCTGTGGCAATACCGTATATTGAGAAGCCTGTTTTTTTTTCGACAAAAAACTTTGAAATAAAAAATCAAATTATTCTGCATAAAAAAATTAAAATAAATTTAAACAAAATCTTACATTTCAATAGAAAAACATCTTATCTTTAAGCATCTGATTTTTTTGCCCTACTACCTACAAAAAAAGCTATATGTCTGAAAGTAAAATAATTGAAAGTTTTAAGCTACGCAATATTTTCATACCTCTGATTATAGTAATTCTATCTTGCTCTTCGTTGATTATCATCAACTACCTGACTATTAAAATCTTGTCAGCATCCAGAGCGTATGTAAATGGAGAATCCCATTATTCAAAAGGGCAAAAAGATGCAGCCCGCCACCTTATCACCTACCTTTATACTAAAGATCCCATTCAATGGAAATTGTTCAACGAAGAATTAAGTGTTCCGAAAGGAGATGGTATTGCGCGAATTGGTTTGACCAATAATGATGACATTAACACCATTAAAAATGGATTAAGGGCTGGCAGAAACCACGAGAAAGATTTGGATGATATGGTTTGGCTATTTAGACATTTCCACGCTGTTCCTTTCTTGGCAAAAGCTATTAATGAATGGAAAAAAGCTGACTATTTAATTGACCAACTTGCTTCGATTGGAAATGAAGCCAATAAAAAAATAAGCGCTAATACTTCAAAATCAGACGACAGGCAAAAAATTCTCCAAAGGATAAACATCATTACTGATAAATTAACAATAAATGAGCGTAATTTCTCTGATGCACTTGGAGAAGGCACTCGCTTAATTAAAACCTATCTTCTTTTTACCAATATCTTTTTTACTCTGATGATCATTGGAAGTGTAAGCCTTTACTATTCTGTAATGGTTAACAGACTAAGACGCTCGAAACAGGAAACAGAGGATAAAAACAGGAATTTAATAATAGCCAATAAGGAGCTTGACAAGTTTGTTTACAGTGCTTCACATGATCTAAGGTCTCCTATCTCTTCTTTAAAAGGATTAATTGAAATTGTGAAATTAGAAGATGATCTGGATCAAATTAGGGATTATTTAGACCTAATGCATCAAAGCCTTGATAAGCAAGATCAATTTATAAGAGAGATAATCGATTATTCGAGAAATAAGAGAAAAAAAATAACCGTTGCTTCCGTTAGTTTAAATAAAGTTATAGATGAGATTATTGCTCAACATCTATATATTAAAGGGACGAATGAAATTGCTATCAAAAAAGAATTATCAGTTGATGAAGTTTTTAGTGACGGCTTGAGACTGAAAATTATTTTAAATAATTTATTGTCAAATGCCATCAAATATACTGACGAAAGCAAAGAAAAAAAATACATTTCAATTAAAACGTATGCCAAAGGGGAATTTTACAAAATAGAAATTGAAGACAATGGCATCGGAATTAATAATGAATACCATGTCAAAATTTTTGAAATGTTTTTTGTGACTAACAACAACAAGAAAGGCTCCGGTTTAGGTCTCTATTTAGTAAAAGAAGCTGTTGAAAATCTTAATGGAAACATAACCGTAGATTCTAAAATGAATATTGGAAGTAAATTTATAGTAACGATACCGAAACAATATGAGGCCCAATTATAAAATTTTGATAATTGACGACAATACAATTGATCAAATTGTCACCAAACAATTACTAAAAAAAACACTTGACATAACTGATGTAAGTACTGCCAATAATGGCAAAGAAGGAATTCAATGGCTTATTGATCACGGAAAGAGTTTTGAAGAATCTCTAATTATTCTATTAGACATTAAAATGCCCGAAATGGATGGATTCGAATTCCTTTTGGAATATGAAACGCTACCCGAAGAATTGAAAAAGAAAACTCAAATTTTCATGCTTTCCTCTACATTAGATCCTAATGATATTACACAAGCAAAAAATAATAAATATGTAAAAACGCTTTTAAGCAAACCTTTACCAATTAAAGAATTTGGAGAAATGATTTATCCTGATTCTTCTCCAAAATAGTACAATCATTTTTGAATCAAATGAAATCAGAATTATTGCTACTATATTTTCCATAAATAATGGTGCTATTTCACAATATCCTCTTAAAAGAATTCCCATGAGTGTGTTTTTGCAAAGAAATCAAGTTGATTTTAAAAACAAAATCCTAAATTTGAGCATAAATAGGCAAGTTTGCTATACCATTGTAAAAACTTGACAAAAAACTACTACTAAAAAATGTTAAGCAGGCAACATAAGCTTTTAGTGATGAAAATCATCAGTTTATTTTCTGTTGTCAGAGGGTATAACATTCCAATAATAATTTTGGCGCAATACCTTTCGGCAATATTTATTCTGGCTCCCGAAAAAAGAGCGCTTGACATCCTACTCGATTTCAATTTATTTATACTTGTTTTTGCCTCTTCACTCACGATAGCCTCAGGATATATTATCAATAACTTTTATGACAGTCGAAAAGATTTAATCAATCGCCCTAATAAGTCGATGCTGGATCGATTAGTGAGTCAAAAAACCAAACTGAGCGTCTATTTTACACTCAATTTTATTGTGGCTTTAATAGCTATGTTTGTTTCCTGGCGCGTATTTTTATTCTTTTCAGGGTATATATTTTCCATTTGGTTTTATTCCCATAAAATAAAAAAATATCCGATAATAGGGAATTTAACTGCTGCATTACTGGCTGTTTTACCTTTTTTTGCGATACTGTTGTATTTTTACAATCAGATTCCGTTTGAAGAAATCGAAAATTACAAAAGACAACTTGGAGTAATTTTTTCTCATGCTTCTTTTTTGTTTCTACTATTATTGATTCGAGAAATGATTAAGGATTTAGAAAACCTAAAAGGTGATTTAGCCAATGATTACAAAACGATTCCAATTGTTTATGGCGAAGAAATATCCAAAAAAATCATTACTGTTTTGACAATTCTAACTGTATTCCCAGTTTACGCTTTAATCGAAATTTACGATGTGGGTTATATGGATATTTATTTTTATTCCTGTCTCATCAGTCTGATTTTTTTCTTGACCTACTTGTGGAAATCAAACACAAAAGCACAATTCCTGTTACTTCATAATGTCCTCAAATTCCTTATCGTAGCTGGCGTTTTTTGTATTGTATTGATTAATCCGAGTGTTTTATGGCACGGAAAAAGATTATTGATGACGGTTTAGATTATTTCTGCTTTGGGATTATAAAAGGTTGAAAACAATTTTCTCAACAACTCCCAAATTCCTCCATTTGGTTAGCCCCGATAGCAATGGAAATCCTTTATATTTTTTCTTTAAAAATATAAAGATTGTAATGAATAGCGGGAATAGCTCCAAAAAATGAAACTAAAACGTATTAATTAGCTTATTAACTAGATAGTTAGCGTTTTTATAATTGGCTGTTATTGATTGTCAACTATATAAATAGTATCTTTGCACAAATTATTGGAATATTATGAATAACAAGGAAGGCAATAATAAGAAAAGTGGTCCAAGAGCAAGTAGCTCAAGACCAAGTTCGAATAAGCCAAAACCTGCCATGCAGAAGCGCGCTCAAGGGCCGAAAAAAATTAAAGTAAATACTAAAGTTGCCGATATCGCTACTGATAAAGTAGAGAAAAAACCAAATCAAGCACCAAAGAGACCGAAAGTAAAAGACGAAATTCGTTTGAATAAATACATTGCTAATTCTGGTGCGTGCTCGCGTCGTGATGCTGATATTTATATTCAATCCGGGACCGTGAAAGTAAACGGTATTCCTGTTACCGAAATGGGATACATGGTAAAACCGGGAGATGTTGTGAATTTTGACGGTGCCACTTTGACACCGGAGAAAAAAGTGTACATCTTACTGAATAAACCAAAAAACTTTACGACAGCCATGGACGAAGGTCAGGAATATCGTAATGTATTGGAATTAGTTAAAGGTTCTACGACTGCAAAAATTGGTGCAGTTGGAAGAATGGACAAGAACACAACTGGATTGTTATTGTTCACGAATGATACGGATATGATTCGTAAGTTTACGTTACCAAGTCAAAAATCATCTAAAATCTACCAAGTTTCACTAGACAAAAACTTGAAATTTGAGGATTTAGAAAAAATAAACAAAGGTTTGACACTTGACGGACACCGCGTTTTTGTGGAAGATGTAAGCTACATTGATGGTGAAGCAAAAAGCGAAATTGGCTTGCAATTAAGATCGGCTAACGTGAAAGTGGTTCGTTCTATTTTCGAACACTTTAGTTATGATGTGTTGCGAATTGACAGGGTTGCTTTTGCTGGTTTAACCAAAAAGAATTTGCCAAGAGGAAACTGGAGATTACTGACCGAACAAGAAATTATCAATTTGAAGAACGTTTAATATTTCTTTGAAATTATAGCAATAAAATCCCTTTCGCATAAAGCGAAAAGGGATTTTTTAATTAAAAACAAATCCTAATTACCATGACACCAGAAAAACTACAATCAATTGCTTTTAAATGGTTTGAAACTTTTAACAATAAAGAATTAGAAAAACTATTGTCTTTATATGATGAAGATGCTGTCCATTTCAGCCCGAAACTAAAAATGTACAAACCGGAAACTAACGGTTTTGTTACTGGTAAAGAGGCGCTGCGAGAATGGTGGCAGGATGCTTTTGAGCGTTTACCCAGTTTAAATTATAAAGTGAAATCACTGACCGCAAATGGCGACCGCGTTTTTATGGAATATATTCGAACGGTTGTTGGTGAAGAAGACTTACTGGTGGCGGAAGTTTTAGACATCAAAGAAAATAAAATAATTGCGTCCCGAGTATATCACGGATAAAATCTCCTTTTTATTTCAATTCAGTTTTTAATAGAATTTAGAAAAACAGAACATCAAAATCGCATTCGCTTTAAACCGAATGGGATTTTTCTTTTGAGACAAGCATTGGAAACAGAAAAAGTCCCTATTTAAAGATAGCAATATATTTGGTCAATAATTCATTTTTTTTGGTAAATTAGCTACAATTATTTAACAATCAATCATTATGAGAAAAATAACCATTGTTTTTATTACATCAATTATTTCATTAGTACTGGTAAACTGTAAATCCAAAGACAAAAAAGAAGATTTTAGTACCTTGACCAAAAACTATTTTGACGACAGAAATGCGATGAGTCCTTTGGATGCCACGCAAAATGGTCAATATGAGTATAACGATCAGTTGCAATTTGAAATGACGGATAGCTACAGAAAGTCGCAAGAAGCTTTTTTTGATAAATATCAAACTGCTCTAAAAACTATTGATAAAGAAAGCTTATCCGAAGAAGAAAAAAACAGCTACGAAATCATCAAATGGGAAGTTGAGATTGGTAAAGATTTACTAAAACAACCTACAAACCTCATGCCTGTTCATCAATTTTGGGGAACACACCTAACAATGGGACAATTTGCGGGAGGAACCAGCGCACAACCTTTTAAAACCGAAAAAGACTACACTAATTTCCTGAAAAGAATGGACAAATACTCCGTTTGGATCGATTCGGCAATGGTGTATATGAAAAAAGGAATAGCAAAAGGAATTGTGCTGCCTAAATCATTAACAACCAAATTGATTCCACAATTTGCTGAAATGGCAACGCCAAAAATTGAAGATAATTTATTTTACTCGTCGATAAAACTGATGCCTGCTTCTTTTTCTGATGCTGTAAAAAAAGACTTAACCACAAAATATACGGCTACCATCAATGACAAATTGATTCCGCAATACAAGAAAATGGCTGATTTCCTGACCAAGGAATACCTTCCTGCATCAAGAGCAACCAGCGGAATAGGAAGCTTCCCTTTTGGAAAGGATTTGTATGCAACGCATGTAAAACAATGGACTACAACCGAAATGACCCCGGAGGAAATTCATGAATTGGGATTAAAAGAAGTAGCTCGATTAAATGCCGAAATGGAAAAAGTAAAAACTCAAGTAGGTTTCAAAGGAACTTTAGTACAATTTTTCGAAGAAGTTAGAAACAAAAAAGAGCTAAAACCTTTCACAAAACCAGAAGAGGTTATTGCTAATTTTCAAAGTATTTATACCCGAATAAAACCGAATGTAGACAAATTATTCGCACTGCAACCCAAAACAAAATTTGAAATCAGAAGAACGGAAGCTTTTAGAGAAAAAACGGCGAGTGCCGAATACATGCAAGGAACGGCAGACGGTTCGCGTCCCGGTATTTTTTATGTTCCAATCCCTGATGTAGCCAATTATAATCTTTATGGAGATGAAGATTTATTTTTACACGAAGCCATTCCAGGACATCACTTCCAAATTTCATTGCAACAAGAAAATGCCAGTCTTCCAGATTTTAGAAAATTCAATTGGTTTGGTGCTTATGGTGAAGGCTGGGCTTTATACACCGAAAGTTTAGGTAAAGAGCTTGGATTGTACCAAGATCCGTATCAATATTTTGGAATGCTCGGTAATGAAATGCACAGAGCAGTCCGATTAGTCGTGGACACTGGATTACACTCCAAAGGTTGGACAAGAGAGCAGGCTATCAAATATTCGCTAGCAAACGAAGCCGAAAGTGAAGCGAGTATCATTCCGGAAATAGAGCGCTATATGGCTATTCCAGGACAAGCTTTGTCTTATAAAATAGGACAATTAAAGATTATAGAACTTCGTAAAAAAGCGGAAGTTAAAATGGGTGCGAAATTTGACATTAAGAAATTCCACGAGAAAGTATTGGAATCCGGAGTAATGCCATTAGCATTACTGGAAAACAAAATTAATGCTTGGATAAATGAATCTAGATAAATTAAAGACTATGAAAAAACTATTGATTAACACACTATTGCTGTTTTTCGCAGTATTTAATGGCAACGCACAAGGAATTCTAGACGTAATTGACCCTACCTTCTCAGGTGCTTTACTTAGGAATTCTGTTTTAAACAAGAAAGACTTGACTAAAACAGAAGGCTCTAAATACTTTGTTGAAGAATTTAGATTAGCCGAAGTTTCAGGTATTTCACAAAAAATAATGGTTCGCTACAATGCGTTGACAGATATTATAGAAGTTCAGAATGATAAAAAAGAGCTTTTCTCACTAACGAAAAAGGATCCTTTCAACACCATAACTATTATTCCTTTCACCGATAAAATCAAGCTTTTAAATTACAAAACTAAAGAGGGAGAAGCAAATGGATATTTAGTAGAATTATTTAATCAAAACGAAGTTGCATTATACAGAAGAGATAGAATTAGCCTTCAAAAGGAAAAAGAAGCTATTAATTCATATACAGTTGCCACACCCGCAAGATATGTTAAAACAAATGACGAATACTTTTTGAGTTTAAAAAATGAAAACGCTATAGTAATGCCAAAAAACAAGAAAGAACTTCAAGATCTCTTTCCAATGAAAAAAGAAGAAATTGCAATTTACCTTAAGGATAACAAATTCTCTTTAAAAGATAAAAAGAGTATTATTGAAATTGCAAAATTCATATCTAAATTTTAATTCTCTAGTATAAAAAAAGCTTCTCAATTGAGAAGCTTTTTTTTGTGCGGATAATAGGAGTCACACCCTACGTTTCATTAGATTAACCAAGATTTAAAAAATCAACACAACACCCATAAATACAACACTTTACAACAAAGTTAATTTAAATTAATTCCACAATATAAACATTCATTAACTAAATTTAGGGTAGTTATTAGGGGAATGAAATATTATTCTTATCTTTGATAAAAAGATAAATTATGGCATCTGGTAAATTTAGATTGAATACTAATAATGATTGGAACACCATTTTTTTCAGATTCAAACAAGGAAAACAATTCGACATTGAGACCTCAATGGGCATCAAAGCACCTAAAGGAAGATGGAGCGATGCGAAACAAGAAATCCTAACCACAAAAGAAGTCAATTACAAAGATATAAATGTAAAACTTAAAGAATTTGAAGCATACATTAGTAAAGAATTTGAAAACAGCAAGCTTGCTAATGAATCTATATTAATAAATAGCAAATGGCTTAAAGAAAAGATCGATATTTTTTTTAATCGCGAAACTGAAAATAAAAAAACCAACGAAAAGCTATTTTTAGCAAATTTTATAGAATCATTTATTGAAGAAGCTAAAACTAAAAGAACTAAGAGAGGCACACCCGTGAAGCCAAGAACAATCCAGTATTATAACACTACTTTAAATAAGATAACTGCTTTTGAGACTTTTATAGGCATTAAATTGAAACTTTCCGAAATTGATTTAAATTTTCATGAAAAATTTATAAACTATCTAGAAACAGAGGAAATCTTAAACGAAAACACAATAGGGGGTTTTATTGATACAATAAAGCTGTTTTGCGGAAATGCAAGTAAAAAAGAACTGAATGTTTGCAAAGATTATAAATTAACTGAATTTTATTCTCCTTCAAATAAAACTAAAGATATTTACTTAAAAGATTCAGAGATAAATTTAATTTACAATACAAAATTTGAACAAGATTATCTTGAAAATACTAAAGACTGGTTTATCATTGGAGCGAGAACTGGTTTTCGAATTTCAGATTTTTTACAGTTAGAAAAAGATAACTTAGACGATGGATTCATTTATAAAGAAACATTCAAAACTGAATTTCCTGTTATAATTCCTATTCACGAACAGGTACAAGAAATTTTAGACAAGAGAAACGGCGAGTTTCCAAGAAAAATAAGCGACCAAAAATTTAATAAATATGTGAAAGAAGTGGCTGAAATTGCTGGATTAACAGAACTGACAGAGGGAGCTAAGATGGTGACGAAAGAAATCACTAAAGATGGAAAAAAGAAAAAAATTAGTAGAAAAAAATTTGGAAGTTATCCTAAATATGAATTAGTTAGTTCTCATGCTTGCAGAAGAAGTTTTGCTACAAATTTATATGGCAAAATAGACACTCTTACTATTATGAAAATAACTGGGCATCAGAGTGAAAAAATTTTCTTAGAATATATTAAAATAACCCCCAAAGAATATGCTGAAAAACTCAAAGCTTTTTGGAAAAATAACAGTTTGTAAACCCAAACCAACAACCACAACATAAAAGCGCAAAATTCAAACAGTTTAGTTTGCGAGTTAATGAATATTCAATCAAAGCATTGCGGTACTAATATAATACTACAATCAATAACAGTATTTTTAGTATGGTATTAGAATAAATCTCTTATCTCAATTTTAAGAGCTTTGCAGATTTTATGTAGTGTTGTGATAGAAGTGCTTATTTCTCCTCGTTCAATTCTTCCGACTTGATTTCTAGGTATATTGGCATCATAGGATAATGTTTCTTGAGATAGATTTATTTCCAATCTTCTCATTCTGATTTTATCTCCCACTGATTTTACTAATTCAATTTCGTCATTTTCTATCACAGTTTAAAATTGCACATTCCTTTAAAATTTACTTGACACATATTTGTGTCTTAAGAAGATTTTTTCTAATATTTGTAAAAAAAATAGGCTTTTACGTAAAACCGTAAGGAATATAAAATAGACCGTTATATACTTGTAAAAATTTAAACTTAAAATATTATGAAAAAATTACTTTTTGCTTTTACAGCTTTTTTACTGTTTTCTTGTTCTAATTCCGATGATGATAATGGTAGTAATTCGTCAAATTCAGATTTCCATCCGCCTGCTTGGATTCAGGGAACTTGGATACAGGAAGGAAGCACTGCTTCAATTAATAATGGGTTCAGTTTCAGTTCTAGTGATTTATGCACCTTACTTTTAACAACAGAACAATGCCAAAAAGGACTTATTGACTTAATTCGTAAGAGTGGTCAAGCAGTAACAGTTAATGAAACTATTACAAGTACTTCTTATACTGCTAAAATAACCTATTATGGTGGTCAGTCCGTAACATATTCATTTAGAAAATTATCCAATACTAGCATTGAGTATATGGCTGTTAGTGGTTCTGTTTTTATTAAACAATAATATCTTAAATATCCTTTATTAAAAACTAAAAAACAAAAATTATGCAAACATTAAAAATTATTTTCGGAGTTATTTTAGCAATTGCAGCAATAAATGTAATTATAACAATGGCTGGAGAAGAGCAAGGCGCAGGTTTAGCGGGAGCGGTAACTGGTTTTTTAATATTAGGTGGATTCGCTGGTTGGCTCATCTATAGTGGAATACAAAAAAATAAAAAAAAATAAAATATGTCAAGAAGAGATGACGGTTGTTACAGTATTATTGGAGTTATTGGATTTGTAGTTTATTCTATAAAAATAGCCTTTGATGGTCAATATATACCTTTAATAATTGTTTTACTAATTGCATTCGTTATTTGGGTTTTAGATTTAATTCAAAAATCTAAACAAAAAAAATTGTATGAACAAACTGAAATTAAAGAAAGTCCAAACCACATTGAAGATAATAAATCTAAATATTATCTAATTATTGTCATAATTATAATTGGAGTCATTGTATCATCAATTTTCAAATCTCAAAGAAATACGTATAATGAACAGGAAAATAATAATAAAACTGAAATTGAAGAACCTGAAATAATAATTCAAGATACAATTTCAAATGAAAAACTAAAAAAAGAAATAGTTTGGTCAAATGAAAATTTGTCAAATTTTAATTTTAAACTTCCAGAAAATTTTATTTTACAGGAAGAAATGTCAAATAAAAACACAAAGATTTATGTAGATATTAATTCCAATTTATCATTTAATGTAGCAAGAGGAATAATTCCTGATGATGCAGAATTTAAAAGCATAGATGATATTTCTCAAAATATTACAGCTTTTGCAATTTCTATAAATGACAATAATAAATTAAATTTTGATGATTTTAGACTGATAGATTATAAAATTGAACCGTTAGGTAATTTAAAAGCGATTAAGATTGAACAAACTTCCACTAAAGTTTCTGGAAAGAACATTGAAATGTTGGTAACAAATTACAACTTAATTTCTGATTCCTCTTACTACAATATAACTTATGCGTATCCTAAAGATAGTTTAAAATTCAAAATTGATTTTGAAAGAATAAAAAAATCATTTGATTTTGAAAATACGCAAAATAATCAACAAACTAGTGAAGTTAATCAAAACACAGAATTAGGAAATTATAATATCATAGAATACATCAATGAAAGAGTATATTTTTATAATAAACCCGATGAATTATATAAAAGAAAAGGATATTTAACTAGTGGAGACATAGTTTATGTTGAGGAAATAGTAAATGATTTTGGTTATGTAAATTTTACAAATTCAAAAGGTTTAAATAGTAAAGGTTGGATAAAAATGATATTCCTCGAAAAAAAAAACTAAATAGATAAAATGAAAAACTTAAAAAAATTAATTTACTTATTGATAATATTCTTATCAACAAATATTTATTCCCAAACAAATCAAAAAACTAATGCTGAAACTTATTATAAATCCGCCGTTAGTTTATTTCAAACTGGGGATTTAGATAATGCAATAATAAACATCAATAAGTCAATAAGTATAGAACCAAACAATTCAAATGCTCATTATACAAAAGGTGTTATTTATCAAAAGCAATTAAATTATAAAGTAGCATTATCTTGTTATAAAAAATCAATACAAATAAATCCACAGAACACAGAAGCGATGTTAAAATGCGCAATAGTTTACGGAAAAATGAACGATATGGTAAATTGTTGTAAATACTTGAATATGGCTTGTGAAAATGGCAATAATGATGGTTGTACGGGATTTAGTAGGTTTTGCAAATAGATAAATATGAAATACACTTTACTTTTTCTGTATACATTAATTTTTATAAATACAGATGCACAAACTATATGGAAAAGTCCAAAATATGGATATAGTATTGAGATTCCAAAAGGCTTTACTAAATCCACATCAGTTGGAATAAATGTAGATTTTAAAGCAAACAACGGAATTGCCTCTATTGTAATAGTAGTAATTTCATTGCCTAAAGAAGTTAATAAATTAACAATTTGGGAAATATTGGGAGAATTAAAAGGTTTTGGCTCTTCTTGGGAAGATGGGGCAAAGGAGTATATGAAAAAACCAAAATTCATTAAATCAGGGAAAACATTATTAAATAATTTACCTGCATTTTGGTATGACTATACAAGCGAAGAACCTAAATTGTATTCTAAAACATATCAATTAAAAAAAGGTAATTTACTATACACTATAACATTAACCTGTTTATATAATGATTCTAATTTTTATTCGCCTGTTTGGTATCGTTTTAAAGAAAAAATAAAAATTTAAGCAAATGAAAAATATCGTTGATGTAATTTATATAATTTTACGATTTTTATTAGCTTTCTTATTAATACTTCCCGTTATGATAATATTAAGCATATTTCAGAGCTTAAACAAAAATGGAATATTTGATAAACTCGTAATTGATTTGACTAGTTTATACAGATATGTAAGTATGGAAAAAGATATTGATAAATAAAAATTTACAAAAAAAATGAAAGAAAAGAATACAACTACAATTATCAAAATTACTTTTTTCAGTTTTCTTTTTGCATCTATTTTAGTCTATGGATTAAATCATTTGGGAAAAATCAGTTTTCTTTATGATTATACTTCTCCTCCACGTGCAGATGGAAAAATCAGTTTTCAAGAATATATTCCAGCGGATACTAAAATTAGAATTTTTTATTTTGATACTTATTTTAAAAATAAAGTTGAAATTGATGGCGGAAAATGGACTGCATCAGATGTTAATTATAAATCCGATTTTGATAATTATTCTAACAAATCAGAATTTTATTTAAAAGGGACAATTGCTGATAAAAAATACATTTTATGGATTGGTTTAGCGGTAATATTTTTATTTTTAATATTAGTTTATTTCAGTGAAATTAAGCGATATATTGTTGATGCTAAAAACAACTCAAACAAAATCCATTTAGGTTATTCAGGCGTTATTCTTGTACTAATTGTGCTATTTATAACCACATATTTAGACAAACAGAATTATATAGATTATAATAACGATTTAACGGAACAAATAGAAGAACTCAATAACAGAATTTCTGATTTAGAAGACGAAAACGAGCAACTTAAAGACAAAGTTACATCTAATGAATATGATTTAAAAAAGAGCGAAATAGACCGTGAATATTACGAGACTTTGCATAATATTACTTCAAATAATGATGATTTATACACCTTAAAACGAAGTGTTCTTTATGAAACAATTAAAGGAACAGAATTCGAACAGTACATTGTTAGCGGTAATACTAGTTATGTACAAGTTGAAATTAAAGGAGCTGGTAATGTGATAAAATTTTTAAACGCTATTTCAAATGAATATTATTTAATGTACTTGCGTAAATAAAATAATTATAAGTCATTTCAAGACCCTAAAATCCAAATCAACATAAACACATTATCCAACTCTACAATTTGCTCCCATAGCCTAAAACAATGCTTAAATCCAATGTTTCATCTTAATAACAGGCGTAAATCCTAACTCTGTTGTCAAAGTGTTTTTCATAAACTCATTTACAAGATTTAGATTTGATTCAGTTGTACAAATACAATCGTGTAGCGTAAAAAACGGTACTTTTTTAAACTTGTTTTTCAGTCTTCGGGCAACAATTTTCAACATAAAATAAGATTCTATTTGTAACATCAAATGTGAAAAATGTTCGTGATGCTTTTCTTTAATTTTACTTATAAATTCAAAAATAGTTGGATACAAACTTTTGAAAGCCATTTCTTCATATAGGAACGTTTTATTTTTTGCATTCAACATTTTCAAGATTATATCTTTAGCATACTCTTTTGTTACTGTTTTTGGATAAGGCTTTTTATAGTAATTCTTGTAACTGTCCTGTGGAAAATAATATTCCTCGAATTGCCATTGATTATAAGCATTCATATAATTTGAATTATTACACGTATAATGTGGTTTACCAAATTCATCTAATATCGGAATGAAACTGGTATAGGTATATTCTGCTTTGTAAAACTCTTCTAATTTAGGAATAAAACTAGAGTAAAACTCTCCCGACAAAATACTGTTTCCAAAATCTTGAATCTCTTTATTATCAATGCTTATAGCTTCTTTTGAGAACATATAATGAATATAGAAAGATTTAGTACTATTAATTACTTTATCTAATTGAGAATTAGAATTCTTATAATTACTAATAAGATAAAATAGAAAAGTAGGAACTGAAGCAGAAATATCGATTTCTGAAATTATCTCGCCGTCAAATCGCAAAAACGGTCTGAATTCTTTTGAAAATCCTGTAATATTAGAATGAAATCGCCCGTCTGTTTTGGGGTTATGGCTCATATAATAAGTTCCATTTTGTATTTTCAGAATCTTAAACGCATTGACTAAATAATTTTTCATATTTCCTTTTTCTTCCAATATATCGGAATTATGGTTTAACGCCTCTTGAAATTGAATTGTTAGTCTTTTGGGGTTAAAATATTCCGTCAAAAATTCAAAGTTTTTTTCTACTTCGGGTTTAAGTACCAACCTATTTTCATTATTCAATTTTTTAACCAATAATCTATCAGTAATTACATACGGCTCTAACTGTTCCCAATAATAAAAATAGCGCAAACGATAACCGTAACATTTGTTTTCTGAATAGTTAGCCCTAGCCAAAATATTACCAATATTTGGGAAATTTTCACATAAATAACGAATATGAAAACGGTAATTTTTATTATAACTTTCAAGCTTTATCGAAGATAAACGATTATATTCATCATATAAGTTAGCATGTCCATCTTTCTCGATTCTGTTTGCCATTTGTTGCAATACAAAGTGGAGGATTAAGTAAGCAAAATCTATATTGAAATCTTTAATTGTAAGGTTTCCTTGTTGTGGCGTGAACTGTTTCAGTCGTTCTTCTATGTTTATATTTTTTAGTTTTAATATAGTGTATTTTGTCATTATCTTTGGTTAAAAAAGACATAGCGAAGCCCTGACGTGTAAGAACATCGCTAATTGTCTTTGTGTTAAATTGATTTATTTATGGCAGATTTGCCTGTAAGTGAAGATTAAGGATTATGCAACATGGTTTAATCTATCCATGATTGCGCATTTTTGATAATAAACCCTACCACCCATTTTTTGTGCGGGCAAGGTCTTATCATTATTCCAATGAAATAAGGTTGTATAAGAAACCCCTAGTAATTCACTAGCTTGCTTCCTTGATAATAATCCATCTGATTCAGCTTTTGGGTTCAGCTGAATAACATTATTGATTTTTTGAAGTTCTGCTTTTACGCAGGCAGAAATAATTTCTGTAAGTTCAGAAATATTCATTTGAATTAATTGTACGCTTTTTTCAGTCATTTGTAGTGGTTTTAAATTTATTCTACAAAGATTAAAAAAGGGAAAAAGGGAAAAAAAAGGGATTTAAAAAAGGGGAAAAATTATTGAATTGCTTTTAATCTAGCTTTATTAATTTGAAGGTCTGTTTCTATTTTTTTATACAATGTATCTATACTTTTGACAGATGAATCAATTCCTTTGAAATATTTTTGATAATCAGTTTTACTGTAATTTAAAATTTTATTTTCGTCGAAATTTAAAACACAATCAAAATTCTTTAGTTTTGAGAAATCAGTTTGTTCGTTTTCTGTGAAATAATCTAATATGTAAAACAAATTACAAAAATTATAAAATTCAATTTGATTAATCTTTGAAATATTTCTCTTTTTTAGCTCACTGTACTTGTTATTACATAGAACATTCAGAACATCCTCTATTTCAGCTTCGGTAAATTTTTTATTACTCAAATAAGTAACTAGTTTTTTGTTTCTCTTTTTTAATGATATTAAATCTTCATACAATTCTTTTTCCAACTCGTTATAGTTGATATTGACTAAATTACTAGTGTTAAACAATCTATCTTCTAAATATTGGTACAATAAATAATCTATTGAATTTTCTAACTTTTCGAAGTAAACAGAATAAACAATCTTTGAGCAATCTTGTTTATTTAAAAATTCTAAATAATCTGTTAAAGACTTGTCATAATTTATGTGAAGTCCTTTACTATCTGAAAATCCTTTTAACTGAAAATTATTATTTTCAACACTTTTAAAGAGCTTAGTTTTGTATTCTTTTTTTTTAAAATCCAAATATTCAGAAGACAAATCAAGATTTAATAAATCTTTTGCTTTCTCGATATTAATTATTTTCAACTTTTCTGTTATAATTAATTTCATACACTCATGTACTACAATATCAAACATTTGTATATAATAAGTAATGAATACATTTTGATTGTGTTTTCTTAATTCAAAATATTCATAAAATAATCTATGTAAATCAGTAGTTTTAAATTCTAAACTTGTAGGTGCTCCAAAACCGTCTCCATCAGGGTAACCCTCTGTAAAGTTTTCATTTAAATAGTTCAATAAATTATTTATTTCTTCATTATTAAGCAAATCAGAAATTGATTTTAATTCAGGATTGCAATTCGAGGTTATAATTATTTGATTTATATCAATACCTCCCTTAATAAACTCTTCATATTCTAAAAAATTTTTATCAGAAAAAGGGTCGAGTTTATCTTTTTCCCCAAAAAAATATGTGATATAATCACATAATTCTTCAACGTCCATTAATGCATAAATTGCAAAATCAAGAACCGTTTTTTCTTTATTCATATTTTAATTAAAAGCAATGTTAGGTTTTGCGGTTTTGCTAACACGTTTTGCTAACGTAGTATAAGGTTGCAAAGGAAAATTTCTATCATTCATATATGTGATTGATTCACAAAGTTAGAAAACTTATTTTAATATTGTAGGGATTTTAAAAATACAATTTCTTGAAAAAATTAATTTATACCCCCCACCAAAACCACCAGAAAGAAAACCTAGCGTGGCAAAACGTTTTTTTGAGTGTACTCCCCATTTTTTATTCGAGAATAGAAACCAACATAATAAAATGATTTACACAGAAAACGAAACAAAGACATTTATTTAAGGACAAAAAACCAAACTGCGAAACTTTTATTATTCCAAGTTAATACTATAGAAACAGATAAACGATGTTTTAAAGATACTGTTTAACAATTTTTAACTTATTACATTAATCTAATTCAATCACATTAAAATAGATTCATTTTAGCTCCACAATATGAAATGGGGGTGTTATTGGGGGAATATACAAAATAAAAAAGCCTTAAACTATTGATCTACAACAGATTAAGACTTAATATTTGTGCGGATAATAGGACTCGAACCTACACGCCTTGCGGCACCAGATCCTAAGTCTGGCATGTCTACCAATTTCACCATATCCGCGCAATTGTGGGTGCAAAGATAAACATAACTTCCAATTTTCAAAGTAAATTTGACAAAAAATATTCATACTCTTTTTTGTACTTTTGAAATATAAACAAAATTCAAATAATGGAAAATATTAAAGCATACGTTCAAGAACACAAAGACCGCTTTATCAATGAGTTAATCGAATTATTAAAAATCCCATCCGTAAGTGCTGACACCGCTTATTCCCATGATGTTTTTGAAACAGCTGATGCCGTAAAAGCCAGTTTAGAAAAAGCAGGCTGTGATTTTGTTGAAATTTGTGATACTCCGGGTTATCCAATTGTCTACGGTGAAAAAATCATAGACAAATCATTACCAACCGTTTTAGTGTACGGACATTATGATGTTCAACCACCAGACCCAATGGAATTATGGACTTCTCCACCCTTTGAACCCGTAATCAAGAAAACCGAAATTCATCCCGAAGGCGCTATTTTTGCACGTGGATCTTGTGATGACAAAGGCCAAATGTACATGCACGTCAAAGCATTGGAATACATGGTTCAATCGAAAACTTTGCCTTGTAATGTGAAATTCATGATTGAAGGTGAAGAGGAAATCGGTTCTAAAAGCTTGAGTTGGTTTGTGGAACGCAATCAGGAAAAACTAAAGAATGACGTGATTTTAATTTCGGACACCGGAATGATTTCTAATCAGCAACCGTCAATCACTACAGGATTACGTGGATTAAGCTATGTAGAAGTGGAAGTTACGGGGCCAAACCGTGATTTACATTCTGGATTATATGGTGGTGCTGTTGCCAACCCGATAAACGTTTTAGCCAAAATGATTGCTTCACTTCATGATGAAAACAATCACATTACCATTCCCGGTTTCTATGATAATGTAGCAGAACTATCGCTGGAAGAAAGAGCTGAAATGGCCAAAGCACCTTTCAATTTAGAAAACTACAAAAAAGCATTGGACTTAAATGACGTTTATGGCGAAAAAGGCTATGTAACTAACGAAAGAAACTCTATTCGTCCTACACTGGATGTCAACGGAATTTGGGGTGGATACACCGGAGAAGGTGCTAAAACTGTGATTGCGAGCAAAGCTTTCGCTAAAATATCCATGCGTTTGGTTCCTAATCAAGATTGGGAACAAATCACCGAACTTTTCACTAAACATTTCACAAGCCTTGCTCCTGCCGGCGTTACCGTAAAAGTAAAACCACATCATGGCGGACAAGGTTATGTAACCCCAATAGACAGCATTGGCTACAAAGCCGCAAACATGGCGTATACTGAAACCTTTGGCGTTCCTGCCATTCCTGTGCGCTCAGGAGGCAGTATTCCTATCGTTGCTTTGTTCGAAAAAGAATTGAAGAGTAAAACCATTCTGATGGGATTTGGTCTGGATAGCGATGCCATTCACTCGCCAAATGAACATTTTGGAATTTTTAATTACCTGAAAGGAATTGAAACCATTCCGTTGTTTTATAAATATTTTGTGGAGTTGTCGAAATAATATTTTTTAGATACCGTCAGTTCGTCCCGACGCTTCGGGATTTTGCAAAGAGAAACGGAACAAAAAAGTATCGAGAACCTTTTTACAACTATTAATCCGTTCAGTAATGAGCGGATTTTTTTTGGCGTTTCCCGCCAAAAAAGCGGGGCAGGCTTTCCGTTCTCAATCTTTTTATTTTTTAAAGAAAAAAAATAAAAAGGATTTTCACTTCACTCCTTAACGCAACATCCTGAAAACCAAAATATTTTTTATTTAAAATTTGTTTATTTGAATTTATATTCTACATTTGTAGAGTAAGCTCTATTTTCGTAGAACAAAATCATTTTATGCGACAAACAATTATTGTAATCGGCTTGCTATTTTTGGTTTTTGGTTGTAAAACCAATCAGATGAAGAATAAACATAGAGAAGGACTTTGGATTGAACAATACACACAGGATAGTTCTCATTATAAATCGGTTGGAAAATACCGAAAAGGGGATCCCGTAAAAAAATGGAGTTATTACTTGAATGATAAAATCATCAAAAGAGAAAAATACAAAAACAACATTTGCATCACTACTTTTTATCATGAAAATGGAAAAATACAGTCCAAAGGGAAAACAAAAATGGAAACCAGCGGCAAGTACGTACATTGGTTTTATTTTGGCGACTGGAACTTCTTTAATGAAGATGGAAAACTAACAACAATAAAAAAATACAATAACGGAGAATCACTTTCCGAAATAGAAATTAAATAAAACATCATGCAACTATCCAATTCAGAAGAACAATTAATGGAACACCTTTGGAAACTGGAAAAAGCCTTCATGAAAGACTTGCTTGAAGCGTATCCAAAACCAAAACCGGCTACCACAACAGTGGCTACTTTACTGAAAAGAATGATTGACAAACAATTTGTAGCCTACACTGAATTTGGGAACTCCCGGGAATATTATCCTTTGGTCAAAAAAACCGATTATTTCTCGAAACACGTCAACGGATTGATTAGCAATTTCTTCAACAATTCGGCTTCGCAATTTGCTTCTTTCTTTACCACCGAAACCAATTTATCCCAAACGGAACTGGAAGAACTCAAGAAAATAATAGATAGTGAAATTCAAAAAAAGAAAAAATGAGCGACTTTCTGATCAAATCGACAATTACTTTATTCGTGTTACTGGCAGTGTATTATTTGTTTTTAGAAAAAGAAAAAATACATCTATTCAATAGGCTCTACTTGCTGTTCAGCCTTGCTTTTTCGATGGTAATTCCATTTATAACTATTGAAGTCATAGAGGAAATAGCACAACCTACAGTCAATCCAGGAAACATCCAAATACTACAAGGAAGTGCAGTAGTATTTGAAGAAACAAACTATTTGGAAATTGGATTGTGGAGTTTATATGCAGTAGTAACGCTCATTTTGGCGATACGTTTTATCAATAATATCATCAAGATTTCATCTAAAATAAAATCGAATACCCCTATTGATTATAAAAATGCCAAATTGATTTTGGTCCCCGAAAAAACACTGCCGCATACTTTTCTAAACACTATTTTCATCAATGAAACGGAATACAATAACCGTGAAATTGAAGCCGAATTATATACGCATGAACTCACACATGTATCCCAAAAACACACTTTGGATATTTTATTCATCGAAATCTTAAAAACCGTTTTTTGGTTCAACCCTATTTTTATTTTTTATAAAAAAGCCATACAACTCAATCACGAATTTCTTGCCGACGAGAAAGTAGTGACATCCTATAACAACGTTCCGTTCTATCAATCTTTATTACTATCGAAAGCTAACGAGAACCAAACTTTTTACTTGGCCAGTAATTTGAATTATTTAATAACTAAAAAAAGACTACTCATGATGACAAAAACCACATCAAGAACTAAATCAATTGTAAAGAAAATCGTTTTGATTCCGCTTTTTACTGGACTAATAAGCTTTTTATGCGTACAAACAGTTGCGCAACCCGCCAATAATAAAAACGAGACTTCTCTATCCGAAGATAAAAAAAGAGACGACTATTACAAAGGTGTTCGGTTAATTGTGAAAGACAACCGTAAAAAAGTCTTAATTGATAAAAAATATGAAGACCTTACTTTAAGTGAAAAGAGATTGTATATTGGAAATGCTCCTGCACCAATCAAAAAGAAAAGTCCAACGCAAAAAGAATTTGAAAGCTGGATAAACGATACTAAATTTTCAGGATTATTAGATGGTAAAAAAATTAACAATATCGATTTAAAAAAATATAGCGCCAATTATATTGCATATTACTCAAGATATTACAACCCTACTAAAAATGGAAAACCTTATGAAACTGATCTAAACCATTACCTGTTATTAAGCAATCCCCATTTTGAAAAAAAAATAAAAAACAAAGACAAAAAATTTTCTTTTAAAGTAATAGAGAAAACAATAAAAGAAGGTACCGTTGCAAAACCAGTAATCACAAGAGATGTACAAAAAAACAAAACAACGAGCATTTACTACAATCCAAAACCTAAATACCCAGGAGGGATAGAGAAATTTTATCAATTTGTGGGAAAAAATTTCAATATCCCTGAAGAAGTTGAAAAAAATAAGATAAAAGGAAAAGTGTATTTAACTTTTATAGTTGAAATGGACGGAACACTTTCTGACATTAAAATCATAAAAGATATGGGTTATGGAACTGGAGCAGAAGCGGTTCGTGTTTTAAAATTATCCCCAAAATGGATTCCTGCAAAAATCAACAATAAACCCGTTAGAGTAATGTATAGTTTACCTATTACCATTCGCTCTAGTAAAGCATAATAGTAAAAAACAAATCCGCTTCATAAAGGAGCGGATTTATCAAACTAAAAATCTAAAAAACTACTAACTAAGCTCTTTATCAGGATTATATCCTAAATACGACATGGATTGTTCCTTGAAAACAACGCCATATTCTTCTAACTCTTTCAAAATAGGCACATACACTTCTTTACGGATAGGCAATTGAACTCCCGGAGTCGTAATGGTACCATTAAGTATTAATAAAGTCGCCATTGCAACCGGCAAACCTACAGTTTTAGCCATGGCTGTATACGTTTGATCGTCGCCAATACAAACCATTTTTGAATCTATTTGTTCTTTTTTGCCATTTAATTCGTATCCAAACTTGTGATACATGACAATCATATCTTTATCTTTAGGTTGAAGTGTCCAACTGTCACTGAGGATTTTCTCCAATATTTGAGCAGGAGTAGCATTCTTCAAGCCTACTATTTTAGTACGATTGAACAAGTCCAATTCTAAAAGTTTGTCCCACATGATGTCATCTTGGTCAATCTTCAGAATCAAACGCGTTTTAATTTCTACTGAATCCGTTGGGTGATACGGCAAAAATGAGTTCACAAATTCTCTGTAACTCATGGTCTCTGAATCTTCCATGATGTAACTGTCATCCGTCATTCCTAATTGCACAAACATATTCCAAGCTTTAGAAAAACCAACTCTCCGAATTGTTCCTCTATATAAAGTAAGCACATTATCTAAACCATACACACTTCTGTATTTTAGGGAATCCCGATTCGAATACGCTTCAAATCGTCCATACCCTTCCACTTCCAGAAACTCCGTTCTGCGGAATAAATTACAATACGGAATGTACTTGTATGTTCCTTCCTGAATAAATTTGGCTGCTCCACCCTGACCGGCAAGAACTACATTACGAGGTGCCCAGGTAAATTTATAATTCCAAAGATTCGTATCTGATTCCGGAGCAACAAGTCCACCGCAAAAAGATTCAAAAAGAAGCATTTTACCTCCTTTGTCTTTTATTTCATCAATCACTTTCATCGCACTCATGTGGTCAATCCCAGGATCAAGCCCAATTTCATTCATGAAAATCAGATTATTCTCTTTGGCCGCAGCATCTAATTCCTGCATGGCATCACTCACGTAAGAAGCGGTAACCAAATGTTTTTTGTAAACAATACAATCCTTAGCCACTTCAATATGCAAATGAGCCGGCAACATTGAAATAACAATATTAGCTTTCTGAATCGCTTCTTTTCTTTGATTTTCATCAAAAATATCTAAGGCAATCGCCGTTGCATTGGGATGGTTATTTGTCTTTTTTTGAGCTAATGCCAATGACAAATCACCAATAACAACATGCAGATTCTCTTTTTCAGATTTATTTAGAAGATACTGTATCAAAGACGAAGCTGATCTTCCTGCTCCAATGATTAAAATTGTTCTCATTTTTTATAATTATAACACAAACATACAAAATTGTTGTATTTATAACAAATAGCGTTGTTAAAATTTTCCATAAATGGCAAAAAATTCAACACCAGCTAAATCAATCCCTATTAAAAGTATCTCATAAAACATTTTTAATTTAAATATAGATGAGATACTTTTGTAATAAAACAAAATCAACATGGACAAAAAGATAATTTCAACAGGAGCTATTTTGGGAATGATTGCAATAATTCTTGGTGCTTTTGGCGCACATGCCCTAAAAAAAGTACTGCCTATGGAACAATTAGCTACTTTTGAAACCGGTGTGCGTTACCAAATGTACCATGCCTTGTTTTTATTGTTTATTGGACTAATGAAAGACATCCCTCAAAAAGCAAAAAAAGCAATCTATTTTTTGGTTCTTTTTGGCGTAATTTTATTCTCTGGATCAATTTATCTATTAGCGACAAACAATCTTACTTCTTTTGATTTTAAAATTATAGGATTCGTGACTCCTATTGGCGGACTCCTATTAATACTGGCCTGGGGCGTTTTATTGATGAATATTATGAATAAAAAATCACAAAATTAGAAGAATCAAAGGCTATCTGAAATATAATTTCTACTTTTGCAGTCTATAAAAAAGAAACTACACAACAATAAATTTATGGACAGTAACACGCTTTTCTCGCAATCGATTTCGTTAAAAGAATTAGGAATTGAAAATGCAAAAATTCATTACCAGTTATCCCCTGAAGAATTACACGACATAACAATAAAATCAGGTCAAGGAATTGAAAGTTCTACTGGAGCATTAGCTGTAAATACAGGAGAGTACACAGGCCGTTCACCGCAAGACCGATATATAGTAAAAGACAGCATCAGTGAAAATCAAGTTTGGTGGGGGAAAGTAAACATTCCTTTTGAGCCAACTGCTTTTGAAGCACTATACAATAAGGTCACTTCTTATTTATCCAACAAAGAAATTTTCGTTAGAGACTCTTATGTATGCTCTGATCCAAATTATAGATTGAATGTTCGCGTAATTACAGAAACACCTTGGGCAAATTTATTTTGTTACAATATGTTTTTAAGACCTGAACAGGAAGAATTAGCAAAATTTAGCCCAGAATGGACTTTACTTTGCGTGCCTAGCTTTATGGCAGACCCTGCAGTTGACGGAACTCGTCAAAGCAATTTTGCGATTCTAGACTTTACTCGAAAAGTAGTTTTGATAGGCGGAACCGGGTATACAGGAGAAATGAAAAAAGGTATATTTTCTGCTTTGAATTTCATTTTGCCAGTTTTCAAAAACACGTTACCAATGCACTGTAGTGCCAATGTTGGAAAAGACGGTGACACTGCCATTTTCTTTGGATTATCAGGAACTGGAAAAACAACGTTATCTGCAGATCCAAACAGAAAATTAATTGGTGATGATGAGCACGGCTGGACCAATGAAAACACTGTTTTTAATTTTGAAGGCGGTTGTTATGCAAAAGTCATAAACCTTTCTGAAGAAAACGAACCAGACATTTTTAGAGCTATAAAGAAAGGCGCAATCCTTGAGAATGTAGTACTTAACAAAGATACCAATGAGGTTGATTTTGATGATGTTTCTATCACTCAAAACACTCGAGTAAGTTATCCTATTTATCATATTGATAACATTCAGCCAGGTTCTATTGGGAAAAATCCTAAAAACATCTTTTTCTTAACTGCCGATTCTTTCGGAATATTACCTCCAATTTCTAAACTGACTCCTGGGCAGGCTGCGTATCATTTCATTTCTGGTTATACGGCAAAAGTTGCGGGTACAGAAGCTGGAATTACAGAACCTCAGCCTAATTTTTCTGCTTGTTTTGGCGCACCTTTTATGCCATTGCACCCAACAAAATATGCTGAAATGTTGAGTAAAAAAATGAAGGATGCCAATGTAAAAGTTTGGTTAATCAATACCGGTTGGACTGGTGGACCTTACGGAATAGGAAGTCGAATGAAATTAAAATACACGCGTGCCATGATTACCGCTGCTTTAAACGGAGAATTGGACGATGTAGCGTATGAAAATCACAAAGTATTTGGGATTGCTAAACCGCAAACCTGTCCAAATGTTCCTAGTGAAATATTAAATCCTAGAAACACGTGGGAAGATCCCGAATTATACGATAAAAAAGCGGTGGAATTAGCTCAAAAATTTAAAGCTAACTTCGCCAAGTTTGAAGAATTTGCCAATGCCGAAATTATGGCAGGAGCACCATTAGCTTAAGTTAATATTAATTCAAAAACCAATAGAGCCGTTCGTAAAGAGCGGCTCTTTTTTTATATACAAAAGGCTAATTAAAAACATATCAACTATTTATACCAATATTCATTTTTTGGCGTTAAATTTGCACCCATCAATCAATCAAAAAAATCAATCATGTTAAAACAATTTTTTATCCTTTGTTCCGGAGCTGACAAAGACCTTCTTGAAGGCTGCTCCGAAGGCGAACAAACCAAATATGTTGGTATTGGCGCCACCGTTTTCTTCACTGCCGTCATGGCTTTTATTGCCAGTGCTTATGCGCTGTTTACCGTTTTTGACAGCATTTATCCCGCAATCGCGTTTGGTATAGTTTGGAGTTTGCTTATTTTCAATTTGGATCGTTTTATTGTTTCCACTATTCGAAAAAGAGACCAATTTGGAAGTGAATTTCTACAGGCAACTCCCCGAATTATTTTGGCAATAATCATTGCGATAGTGATTTCAAAACCATTGGAGATTAAAATCTTCGAAAAAGAAATCAATACGGTTTTATTGAAAGAGAAAAATGCCATGGCTTTGAATAACAAAAAGGAAGTGGCGAATTATTTCAAATCGGATTTGGACAAGAACAAAGCCGAAATAGCCAATTTGAAATCAGAAATTACCAAGAAAGAAAAAGAAGTCAATACCCTTTACGAAACCTACATCACAGAGGCTGAAGGAACTGCCGGAACCAAAAAACTAGGCAAAGGCCCTGTTTTTAAAGAAAAAATTGCCAAACATGATTTGGTAAAGAAAGAACTGGACACCTTACAAAAAACCAACTTGGTTAAAATTGCTGAAATGGAGAAAAACACCAAAACCCTCCAAACCGATTTAGACAAAAAAGTTACCGAAACCCAACCTATTATTGATGGATTTGACGGTTTAATGGCACGAATCAATGCATTAAATAAATTGCCTTGGCTGCCTTCATTTTTCATCATGTTGTTGTTTTTAGCCATTGAAACGTCTCCAATTATTGCCAAACTATTATCTCCAAAAGGAGAATACGACTATAAATTGGAAGATTTAGAAACGGCGCTAAAAGCAACAATCGAACAAGACAAATACCAACGTGGTTTGCTGGTAAAAACAAGTGCCGCTATGCACGACAAAGTCTATGGAGATATTGCGGACGATAAGAGATTGTATGATTTGCAACGAAAAAATGCAACCGATTTATTAGAATTACAATCTAATAATTTTATAGAAAAGCAAAAGAGAACATTATAAAAAAAAGGGGCGTTTTTGCCTCTTTTTTTATAATGTTCTCTTCTGTTTAAAGTTTCTATTATTTTATCCTGATCTTCCTTAGGGGAATTTTTCACTCTCGTGCCGTGGCTTCCGTCTGGAAGAACCATTTTCAATGCATATATACAAGATTTTGGAGTTGGAGCACACCCTTCGTATCATATCCTCCCAGGGCAAACACATGAGATTACATTGAATAAAATAAATCTAAAAATCATGTAAAATGCATCTTTTTGAATCATTTTTAATCTGTGGCTAATTTTATCGCTGTGGTACTATTCATGGACAGTCCTAAAAAATAATATTATATTAACCTAGTATTGACTTATTTTATCCTGTTTTCAGTTGAAATATGAACAGATAAAAAAATAGTTTAATTTTATAAAAATCTATTCCAAAAATGAAAAGCATGCAACTTATTCCCGATTCGTTTATAGAAAACAATTGTAATTTCAAACAGCTTATTAAACACTTAAAAGAAGGGTTCTCTACGTCATCCATACAAGTACCGATGCGTCATCATCACGATTTTTCTAACCCTCCGGAAGACAAGGATTCAACATTATTACTGATGCCTGCTTTTAATACCGGTATAGATGCCGGTGTAAAAATTGTAACGGTAAGCCCAAATAATGGTAAATATAACCTCCCGGCTATTCAAGGAACTTATATTTACATGGATGCCCATAAAGGAAGTATAAAAGCCATTCTGGATGCCAAATCCTTAACCGCTAAACGTACCGCTTGTACCTCAGCCTTAGCCAGCAGTTACCTTTCCAGAAAGGACTCTTCTTCTCTATTAATGATAGGTACCGGAGCTTTGGCAAAAAATTTAATCCAGGCCCACGCCAGTGTCAGACCTATTACAAAAGTTTATGTATGGGGAAGAAGTCAGAAAAAAGCCCAGGCCGTATGCGATGCGCTTGCAGACTCCCCTTATAGCTGTACCGCTATCGCAAACATAGATGATAAAATTTCAGAAGTTGACATAATATCCTGCGCTACTTTGTCTCCTACTCCATTGGTTTTTGGAAAATCATTGCAAGCAGGACAACATCTTGACTTAGTGGGTGCTTATAAAAAAGACACCCGAGAAGCTGATGACGAAGCTGTCAGGAAATCATCTGTATTTATAGACACTTATCAGGGAGGATTAAAAGAAAGCGGAGATATTTTGATTCCATTAAATAACGGCTCTTTAACCAAAGAAGCTATAAAAGCAGATTTATTCGAATTGTGTAGCGGCTCCAAAAAAGGAAGAACTTCAGAAAAAGAAATTACCTATTTTAAATCGGTTGGACATGCATTAGAAGATCTGGTTGCAGCCTCCTATTTTTATAATGAATTTATTTCCAAAAAAATAATTAACCCTCTTTTAAAGATACAGATATGAATAATGGAATTGGCGGTTCTACTGCACAAATCGAATTAGACAAAATAACAGACCGAACCCAAGGAATCCAACCCATACAATTGGAAGAATACCAAGAGCGTATAAAAAAGGCAGCCCAATTAATGTTAAACTTAAACATTAAAGCCGTTTATCTCAATGCTGGAACCAACTTGTATTATTTTACGGGAACAAGATGGAATGCCTCTGAAAGAATGGTCGGTGCCTTATTATATGCTGACGCAAGTCTGGAATACATCGCACCAAAATTTGAAGAGGGTACCTTCAAAAAATACATGACCATTGATGCCTCAATAAACTGTTGGGAAGAACATGAATCTCCTTATGCTTTACTGGGAGAATTATTGAAAAATAAAAACATTACCAATGGCGCCATCGCAGTTGATGAATCAGCAGCTTACTTTTTGGTAGACGGAGTTTCTAAAGCAAACCCTTCTTACACATTTATCAATGCACAACCGATTACAACAGGATGCCGAATTCAAAAATCGGCAAATGAAATTGCAATCATCCAAAGAGCCAAAGACATTACCATGGAAGTACAGCGTGCCACAGCTCGCATCCTACGACCAGGCATTAGTGTAAAAGAAGTAACTGAATTTATAAATAACGCTCATATAAAAGCCAGTATTCCTTCAGGATCTTACTTTTGTATCGTTTTGTTTTCAGACGATTCACAATATCCACATGGTGTAACCGTTCCTCAGAATTTAAAAGAAAACGACATTGTTTTAGTAGATACCGGTTGCCAGTTAGAAGGCTATATTTCGGATATTACCAGAACCTATGTGTATGGAACACCAACCGAAAGACACAGAGAAATCTGGAATCTTGAAAAAAAAGTACAACAAGCAGCATTTGAGGCAGCTCAAATTGGTGCAACTTGTGGTTCTGTTGATGATGCGGCACGCAAAGATCTTGCGGTAGCCGGATTGAGTGGCGATTACCAGTTACCGGGTCTGCCTCATCGTGTGGGACACGGTACCGGTTTAGACATTCATGAACATCCTTATCTGGTTAGAGGAAATACCATTACCCTTCAAGAAGGTATGGTTGTCAGTAATGAACCCATGATATGTATTCCAGGTGAATTTGGAATTCGTCATGAAGATCATTTTTACATGACCAAAAACGGCCCAAAATGGTTTACAACCCCTATGCAAAGTATTGACAACCCCTTTGGATACAATGAAAATTAAACAAAATAACAAGAGGATGCCGTTATAACATCCTCTTGTTTATATTTTCAATACTGCTTTTTATTTTGCTCCGGGAGGAGAATATTTCAAAATAAACTTCATAAAGGTATTAGCCAAATGTTGACTTGTCCCTTCCCCTTCATTAATACCATGCGTACGATTAGGGTAAATCATTAAATCAAACATTTTGTCATATTTCACCAACTCATTTATCAAAACTTCTGCGTTTTTATAATGCACATTATCATCTCCTGTACCGTGAATGTACAATAGGTTCCCTTTTAGATTTTTGGCATAGGTAATTGGTGATGCCTGAATATAGGCCGCTTCGTTTTCAGTAGGCAAGCCCATATATCGCTCCGTATATATGTTATCATAAAAATGCTGATCGGTTACTGCTGCAATTGCAATTCCTGTTTTATAAATTTCTGGATATTGAAACATTAGATTTAGCGTTACGGCTCCACCTCCACTCCAACCATGCACTGCTACTCGATCCGTATCTATAAAATTCCATTTCAATATTTCTTTGGCAGCCATGACTTGATCACGGGTATTAATGATCCCAATATTTTTATAGATTGATTTGCGCCATTCAGTTCCCTTGAATACTGGAGTACCTCGATTGTCTAATGCAATTCCTATGTATCCTTTTGGGATTAAAGCCGTAATAAAAGAATTAAAATAAGGCACATCGTTAGCAACTGCGGACATTGGCTCGCCATAAACGAAAAAGAACAACGGGTATTTTTTGGATGCATCAAAATCAAGTGGTTTAGCCATAATACCGTCCAATTCTACATTATCTATAGTCTTTACTTTAAATTTCTCTAAAGTATAATCTCTTTTTGGAGCAGAAAATGAATCAGCATCATTTGGATAGATCTTCTCGTGATTTTGTAATGAAATCAAACGTGAATTCCAATTGCGATTAATATTAGAATTGGTATGCTTCGCAAAAGCAGCATCAGGAGAAAACCGGTAAACATTGGTACCTTCATATTGATTAGGAGTACTACGTTTTGTTATTTTGGTATCTAAATTAGTTTCATATAAATACCGCTGGGTAGCATCGGTGGGGCTGGCAGCTGTATAAATAGTTTTTGTAGCTTGATTATAGGCTAAAAAGCAGGTGTCAAAATTTTCTTTGGTAATCAACTCCTTGCTTTTACCGTCCATCGCAATTTTATAAACATGCATCCAACCATCGGCATCCGAACTCCATAAAAATGCTTTCCCATTATCTACAATAGTACACGGAAAACCATCATACATGCCAGAGGAACTGTCAAAGACATCAATCCAAGAATTATTCTTTTCTTGATAAATTCGGTTTGCTATTCCTGTATTTGCCACACATTTATAGACATTGACTTCATTTTGATGACGGTTCAATTGTATTACCATCAATTCATTATTGGCTGTCCATTCCATCCTTGGTAAGTAGTTATTACTTGCCTTGCCAGGTATATCTAACCAATTGGTTTTATCCGAAGCAATATTTATAACTCCTAATTTCACAGAAGAGGGTTTCTCTCCCGCCTTTGGGTATTCAACAGGAACAGTAAACGAATATAGCGAATCGGTATTATTCATCATCAAATGATACTTTGTATCCGTTGCATCTACCCGCCAAAAAGCAATGCTGTTGCCATCAGGACTCCATCTAAAACCGTCTCTTGCATTTAATTCTTCCTCGTAAACCCAATCAAAAGTTCCGTTTATTATTTTGGCCGTGCCGTCTTTTGTAAGTTGTTTAATTTTGCCCGTATCAATATTTTCTAAATAAATATTGTGTTTGTATACATAGGCTACATTTTTACTGTCATTTGAAAACTTGGCAAACATCAATGAGGATGGATCTAAGTTTTTCCCTATTTGTCTCCCCTTCCCGGAAACAAGATCAAAAATCCAATAATCTCCTTTGGTATTGGCGCGCCAAACTTTCTTGGAATTGGTGAAAATCAGTACTTTATCCTGAGTTTTGTTCCAAACTAATTTCTCAATTTTACCTTGAAATCCAGCGGCTTTTAGTTGTTCCTTATTTAAAACTACTTTCTTTCCCGTAAGTTGATTTGCATCATAAACCGTGATGTTATCCTGCTCATTTACCCAAAGCAAGTGTGAATTTGGCAACCAATCAAGTCTATCAATATTGATAGAATTTTGCGCAAAAATCGCTTGGGCAAAAAGGCAAATAATTAAAACAAACTTTTTCATTATTATTAAAAATTTTATAAATTAAACTGTTTCAAGTGTTTTTTTATCAAAAATCCCCATTCCAAATTTTACTCAATTTATTTACTTCTTTAAAATAGAATTGATAAAAGAATAGCAATGGCATTAGAAGTCATTTTATCATAAAAATTACTTCTGTTAACTTCGAATAAAAGAGGTTGGTATAGCCGGATATCCCATGATTAGACTTGAAACATAGTAGTATTTACGGAAGTTGGTTTCCCAGAAATAATTTCGGTAATAACTTTGCCGGTAGCTGGAGCAAGACTTAATCCCATCATAGCATGTCCCGTTGCTAATATCAAATTTTTTATCTTTTTATCTCTTGCAATTATTGGCATTCCAGATGGAGTACAAGGTCTAAAACCAAACCAAGTGTCCTTCTCTATTGGTCTGTTTACTTTTAAATCAGGGTAAAATTCATTGATGCTATTTACAATTCCCTGAAGTCTTTTTTGATTAATTTTCGTGTCATTTGTGTGTGTTATTTCCATGGTTCCACCAAAACGAATGTCTCCATTCATTGGGGTTACCGCTACCTTACCTTCACACAAAATAGCGGGAATGGCTGGTTTATTTTCTTGGTCTTTCAAAGTAAAACTATAGCCTTTACCTGGTAAAATACTGAGTTTGATATTCAATTTTTTGGCAATTTCCGGACTCCAAGATCCAGCTGCTAAAACAACCTCATCAGTAGTAAAAGCCCCTTTATCTGTAATAATTTCAGAAATTGCATTGTTATTAAATGTAAAATCTTTCACTAAAGTATTCGGCAGAACTTGAACGTTTAATCGGGTTAGCTCTTCTTTTATAAATTGCATGAATTTTTGCGGATATAAATGAGCATCACTTTTATAGTGCACACCACCTATAACATCAGTTCGGGTGCCTGTCTCTAGGCTTGCCACCTCTACTTTTGAAAGAAAACCCACCTCCAGTCCCAAACGTTCCGCCTCTTTTCCTTCATGATGCATCTCTTCTGCTACTTTATCGGTTTTATAAAGCATTAAGAGTCCTTTTTCTTTATAAAAAAATGAATTGTTTTCACGAGCAAAATCTTGATACAATTCTTTACTCAGAAGAGATAAATCACGTAATGCAGGCATTGATTTTTCGACATGCCTAAGATTGGCATGTTTATAAAATTGTAATCCCCATTTCATTAAATCAGCATTCAATCTGGGTTTTACATAAAACGGGCTTTGGCTGTCAAACATCCATTTCATTCCTTGCGCTATCATTCCGGGTTGTGCCAACGGAATAATATGCGACGGAACAATCATTCCGGCATTGCCATAAGAACAGCCATCATTCAAATCAGATTTATCAAAAACCACAACTTGATATCCTTCTTTTGCTAGATAATAGGCCGTACACAACCCAATTATTCCTCCGCCTATTATGCTTACTTTTTTCATTTATTTTTTATTATTTGAGAGAAGAAACAAGAATAAAGAGAATAGAATAAAGAAACAAAAGGTAAGAAACAAGACAATAAATGGTAAACAAGTATGTCTTTTTAATATTTATTTAGCTTCTTTTCTCTCTATTCTATTCTCTCTATTCTCTTTGTTCTACTCTCTTTGTTCTATTCTCTTTGTTCTATTCTCTTTGTTCTATTCTCTTCTTAAATTACCTGAAAACCAAACGCATAAGGATCATCTTCGCCATCAATCATGATGTTATTGTATCCATATACCTTTGCCCATCCTTGAATGCTTGGCACTATTGCTTTAATATTTCCAATTAGGGTTTCTTCAACTGCTCTACCAATGAATTTGCTGCCGATATAACTTTCATGAATAAAGTCTTCTCCCAATTTTAATTTCCCTTTAGCATGAAGTTGTGCTAATCTTGCAGAGGTTCCTGTTCCGCATGGTGAACGATCGATGGCTTTATCTCCATAAAAAACGGCATTTCTGCCCGAAGAATTTGGATCTAATGGTTCACCTGTCCATAACATGTGACTCACATCACGAATGGTATCATTTTCTGGATGAATAAAACGATTTGGATATTTTTCGTTAATACGTTTGCGAACTTCTTGACTGTATTGCACAATCTTACCAGCTGTAAAATCCTGAACACCCGAGAAGTTTTTCTGAGGATCTATAATAGCATAATAATTTCCACCATAGGCAACATCAAATGTGATTTCACCTAATTCTGGGCAATCAATAGTTAATCCTTCGGCGGCCAAATAAGATTTTACATTCGTTAAACGAACCCAATCCACTTTTTTACCTGTCTGTTGGTATTCTATTTCAACCAAACCCGCAGGAGCCTCCATCTTGATTTTTCCAGGAACTTTTGGGGTAACCAAACCTTCTTCGATGGCAATGGTAATGGTACCAATGGTTCCGTGTCCGCACATAGGCAAACAGCCTGATGTTTCTATAAATAAAATTCCAAAATCATTTTCAGGATTACTTGGCGGATATAAAATACTGCCACTCATCATGTCGTGACCGCGGGGCTCAAACATTAATCCTTTTCGAATCCAATCAAATTCAGAAAGAAAATGTTGACGTTTCTCACTCATGTTTGCCCCAACAAGATTAGGTCCTCCACCAGCAACAACTCTCACGGGATTCCCACAAGTGTGTGCATCTACACAAAAGAAGGTTTTTCTTGACATTTTTCGATATTTGAATACGTTTGTTTATTATTTACTAATCTTAAAATCCCCAATGGATTTTCGTCTTGCAATTCAATTGGCAATAAAGCATTTGGCCAATTTTGATAACTGAATGGTCTCACCCAACGTTTCACAGCGTCTAATCCGACAGCCGTAAACCTAGAATCAGATGATGCAGGATAAGGTCCTCCATGAATCATCGATGGACAAACTTCTACACCAGTTGGAACTCCATTAAAAATAATTCTACCCACTCTATTTTGTAAAGCTGCTATAACCGTTGTGTAATTATCAATTTCAGTACCTTCAGCAAGGATAGTAGCCGTTAATTGTCCCGCTAATTGATCAATAATTGAAGTCAATTGGGCTTCATCATCACATTGAACGATGATTGAAAACGGCCCAAAAACTTCATGACTTAAAGTAGGATTTTCTAAAAACGTTTTTCCTTCTACCATAAGTAACGTTTGTGAGGCAAAATTGGGAGCTATTTCCCCTTTATATTCTGCAACGGTATGAACTCCTGTTTGAGATTTCAACAACTCTTTTCCTTGATTAAAGTCGGCATGAATTGAAGGGTGCAACATACATGATGGAGCAATTTTTTCAATTTCAGTAGACAACTCAGAAATAAAACGAGTTAAATCTTCTCCTTTTATACCCAATAACAATCCTGGATTAGTACAGAATTGACCTGTTCCCATGGTGATTGAACCCGCATAAACAGTTGCCCATTTTTGGCTTTCGTTTTCTAAAGCTTTTGGCAAAACAACAACAGGATTTATACTTCCCATCTCTGCAAAAACAGGAATAGGTTCAGGACGTTGAGAAGCTAAATCGTATAATGCCCTACCTCCTTTAATGCTTCCTGTAAATCCAACTCCTTTTACAAGAGGATGACTTACTAAAGCACCTCCTACAACAACTCCACTACCAATAAGATTTGAAAAAACACCTTCTGGCATGTTTGTCTTTTGGGCTGCTTTGATAACTGCCGAAGCAACCATTTCACCAGTACCAATATGCATCGAATGGCTCTTTACAATAACTGGGCAACCGGCTGCCAAAGCAGAAGCCGTATCTCCTCCAGCTGTTGAAAATGCAAATGGGAAATTACTCGACCCAAAAACAACAATTGGCCCTATTGGCACAAGCATTTTACGCAAATCATCTTTAGGAAGAGGTTGTCTATCCGGAACTGCAGTATCCAATGTTGCTTCTAACCAACTTCCTTCAATAAGCATATCTGCAAAAGAACGCAATTGAAAAATAGTCCTTCCTCTTTCACCTTCGGCTCTACCTCTAGGCAAACCAGATTCAGCACAATAAAGATCTAATAATTGATCCCCAATAGCTAAAATCTCATCTGCAATCGCATTTAGAAAAGCAGCTTTTTCCTTCCCCGTACAGTTTTTATACACTTTATAGGCTTCGTTTGCCAAAGTAGCAGTTTCCTCAATTTCGGCTGGAGTTGCCTCAACAAATAACCATGGATTTTCTGTATTCAACTGAGGATTAAACGTTTTAAACGTTTTATTCCCACTAGCCTTTAACTGGCTTCCTATATAATTTTTACCTGTTATCATTGTGCGTTATTTAATTTTGATTCACTTGTTTTATCTTTTTTCCGAAACATAAACCCAAATCATTATTTATATCTGTATCTGCAAAATTTTTGAATAAGTAAAGGTTTTGAAATAAAGCGTACAAAATTTGGCGAAGTTATTTCGGTCTTTTTCAAGGCAAAAAATCTTTAAATAGCTGGGCTATTGAAATATTTTTTAACGAAGAAAAAGGGCAAAAGAACGAGACAAATTGCACGGTTTATTTTAAAACATTTACTAAAGGGGTAACTTATAAAAGAGCTACCCCACTAACCAACAATCTGAAAAAAATTAAAAAAATAGTTACGCCAACACCTGACCATTACAGTTTTTGTAATCTGGCAATGTTGGTCTTGTTCTAAGACCTTCAGCAATAATCGCTAAAACTCTTTCTCTTTCGGCTCCTTGAAGCGGCAATCTAGGTGCACGAACATATTCTGTCCCTAAACCTGTGGCTACCTCAGCTAATTTGATATTCTGCACCAAAAAAGCATTAATATCTAACTCCAACAAAGGCAAAAACCATCTATAGATAGCCAAAGCTTCGTCAATTCGTCCCGCTTTTGCTAAATTGAAAATAGCAACAGTCTCTGCTGGAAAAGCATCTACCAAACCGGATACCCAACCGTGAGAACCCATCAATATACTTTCTAAAGCCAAGGTATCAACCCCAGAAAGAATCTTCAAACGATCTCCAAAACGATTAATAATCCTTGTAACATTCGAAATATCTCTGGTAGATTCTTTTACCGCTTGAATATTGTCGAATTTTAACATTTCCTCAAACATATCCAACGTAACCTCGATTTTATAATCAACTGGATTATTGTATACCATAATTGGCAATGAAGTATTTTTTGCCACTTCAGAAAAATAAACAACCGTTTCATATTCCGAGGCAGTATAACGCATCGGAGGTAACATCATCAGCCCTTTTGCTCCATCTTGCTCTGCTTTATTTGCTGCTGCGATAGCACCACGAGTCGTTTGTTCGGCGATATTCATGATAACGGGAACTTGACCGCCAACAATTCCAACAGTGCCTCTAACCAATTCTCTTTTTTCTTCTTCCAATAAAGTACTGGCTTCTCCAAGAGTTCCCCCTAAAATTATTCCGCTAACACCCGCTTCAAGCTGTGCTTTTACATTTACTTCAAACATGTTGAAGTCTAATTTATCATCCGCAGTAAACTTGGTTGTAACTGCCGGTATTACACCTTTCCATTGAATACTCATAATTTCTAATTTTTTTTATTCAAAATTAAATGTTTGATGCAGATAAAACTTTTGATAAATTACCTAAAATCAATACTATATTATCTTTTATTTAAAAATATAATCCCATATTGAGTAATATATGCAAATTATTTTTACATTTGAATTCATCAAACCACTAAAAATGAAAGTATTCCCCTTTAAAATACCAAAGCCTAAAGAAGAAGCTCTTATTTATCAAGAGGACCGAGAAGTTGTTTTTTATGGCAAATTACACCAACATGAGGAAATACAAATTAGTTATATTGCCAATGGCGAAGGAACTATTCTTGTGGGGGACACGATCAGTGGGTATCAAAAAGGAAATATTATTGTAATAGGAAGCAATTTGCCCCATGTTTTTAGAAGCGAAATCAATACAAATGAAACATCGGTTATGTTGACCTTGTTTTTTACGTCAAATTCTTTCGGCAACAATTTCTTCGATCTTCCTGAATTCAAAACACTTGAACCCTTTTTTACTGCCATAAAGAATGGTTTTAAAATAGACGAAGTTCCAAACAAAATAGTAAATCAATTCTTGAAGCTAAAAAAGGCCAATGAATTTGATCGTTTTTTAATATTCTTTAAACTAATTAAAAACATTTGTCTCAGCGAGAAAAAAACACTTTCCAATTTCATTTATGACAAACCCTTTACCGATAGAGAAGGCAAAAGGATGCAATTGGTTTTTGACTATGTGATGACCAATTACCAAAGGGACATTTCTCTGGAAGAAATTGCTTCCTTGTCTAATATGACTAAAAATGCATTTTGCCGCTATTTTAAATTAAGAACCAACAAAACATTTTTTCAGTTCTTGATCGATATCCGAATAGAACGGGCTGGCAAACTATTATTAAAAAACCGGGAACTTTCTGTTATAGAGATTGCTGAATTATGTGGCTTTAACAATATTTCTAATTTCAATAGAAAATTCAAAGAATTGAAACACAACTCTCCTTTACAGTACAGAAAATTATACAAATAAAAAAGCTGCCAAATATCTAATTTGACAGCTTCTATAATATTACATCAGACTCAAAATTATTACATTTGACTCAAAATTTCTTTTTTGAAAGCATCATATTCGCCTTGTAAAATCAATCCGTTATCAAGGAGTTTTTTATAATTCTGTAATTTTTCAAAAAGTTCATCTTGCGATAAATCGCTTAAAGATTTATCTTTTGATGGTATTGCAATTTCTTCGAATTCTTGATTTTCAGCAGTGAAATTTGGTTGTAAAATAGGCATTATTTCAGCGAAACTAGTTACTTCTTCCGTTTCTATTTCTTCAATGACTTCAACTTCTTCCATTGGAACAACCGGAACTTCATCCATCATGGTTGCGTTTAATACAGACCCAACTTTCAATATATCCAATTGTTCTTTGGCGTAAGTGAAAATTTTTCGCGCTTGGATTTTAGGAATATAATCAATGGAAACTTCCATATTTGTTCTGGTTGTAAAAGAAAACTCTGAACCCAAAATATTTTCTTTCACAAAAGTTCCTTCAATCTCGTCCCAAGTATAATCAATAAAATTCATTGAAAGTCCCAGATTTTTTGGTTGACAAATGATAATTCTCTTATTCGTCATCACGATACTATCCGGCAAAACGGTAATCGCTGGTTTTTTTTGAACAGCAATATATCCGATTTCTTCATTCTTCATCAATAAATCACTCAATTTTGAAGCGATTTTTTCAATAGCTTTTGGGTCTTGTTCTTCGTTTAAAAACTTCTTAAATTGTTCTTTCATATGATATGCTGAATTTATTTCAGTATGTATTTATAATTTTTATTCTGATTTTCTTCGCAAAAGTAATGCCTAATTTTCTAATTCTTCAATTTCGCTCTGCAATTTCTTTGTTAAACTTTTGAAAACCAATTCATAGGAATGATCAATCAACTCTTTGACAAGCGCATCCGAAACTGATTCATTTACAGCAATTGTATTCCAATGGATTTTACTCATGTGAAAACCCGGCTGAATAGCATCGTATTCAGCACGTAATTCCTGAGCACGCTCCGGATCACATTTCAAATTGACTGATGGCTCCCCTTTTTCCCATTGTCTTAAAGACGACAACGCAAACATCTTTCCGCCCACTTTAAACACTAATGTATCTTCATCAAAAGGAAAATGTTCCGTAACCCCTTTTTTCGAAAGGCAATATTCGTAGTAGTTTTCTAAGTCCATATTTAATTTATAAAATTTCAAATGACTTTCTTTTCCATCATTTTTTCAGGATTTTCCAATGCTGTAAAACCAAATTTTTGATATAAAAAATGGGCGTCAGAAGTTGCCAATCGCCAAATTTTCACTTCTTTTAATTGAGGTTCATTCATCATATTTTCGATTAAAATAGACGAATACCCTTTGCCTCGATGTTCTTCAGTAATAAAAACATCCATTAAATAGGCAAAAACCACATAATCCGTAATAACACGTGCAAAACCAATTTGCTTATCATTTAAATAAATTCCGAAACAAAACGAATTATCAATCGTAATTTGAACTTCTTCCATTGTTCGCCCTGCGGCCCAATAAATATCTTTCAGAAAATGTTGAATAAACGGAACGTCCAGTTTATTTTTATCGGTTGAAACGGTTATCATATTTTATATAAAACAGGTTTACTCGGACTGGCATCATTCTCAAAAGATGCGATTTGTAAATTCAGCAAATAACTACCGTCCTGAACGTCATTCGAAACAAAAATCATTTCGGTAATCGTCGATTCTAATCTCGCATCTTCATTGAGATTAGTGACATCCGTAACATTCCAAAATGCTTTGTGGGCCAATAACTTTCCCTCGTCATGTTCTTTGTCCACACTTGGCAAATCAATCAGTAAATGCTGAATTCCGCTTTCGCGAATGAATAACGCAGCATCTTGATCCAGATAAGGCGGATTCGTATTCGAATACTTTAAAGATCTTTTTATTTTAAAATTAGGAAGAGTTCTAATAATTATAGCTTCAGGAGTTTTTCCTTCCAAACTGTTTTCAATTTGATTTTTAGTTATTACCAAATCTTCTCCTTGTATTTCCGGCACAACCGAAATCAATTCAGCCAGAAAGAAAAACTGTTTCAACGACTGATTAATACTGTAAAATTCTCGTGTAATATGCCCCAGACATTCGGTGTGAGTTCCATGTCCGTGTGGATTGAAAAAAATATTATTAAAATTTGTCGAGGATTTTCCTTCCGAAACTTTTCCTATCCAATCCCCAAAAACCACAGGTTCAATTACCGGTTTGTCGATATACCAAGCAATTGGATTCTCATCCGTATTCGTTAATGGAATCGAAATATCAATAGGTTTTGATAGATCTACTTTGAAGTTATCAATAGTTGCAATCATAATTATTTAACCACAAAGGGCACTAAGATTATCACCAAGATCACAAAGCATAGTGGACTTTGCGCCATCTTTGTGTTCTTAGTGGTTATATGTTATTCCAAATTTAAGTAAAATAAATCTGACGCAATTCCATCTGTCAAAAACTTTCCTTTCGGTGTTGGTTTTAAGATATTGTTTTTGATGAAAACTAAATCATCATCAAGGAATTTCTGCAGTTGTTTATTTAAATATTCCAAATAATCACTTCCAAATTCATTCTCAATTCTATCCAACGAAACGCCCCAAATCGTTCGCAAACCCGTCATAATATATTCGTTGTAACGGTCGGTAATCGACAGCACTTCCTTTTCGCTTGGAAGTTTATTTTCATGCATTGATTTCAGGTAAATGGAATTATTCGAAACATTCCAACTTCGGGAAACTCCGTCGTAGCTATGCGCCGATGGTCCAACTCCAATGTATTTTTTTCCCAACCAATACGCAGAATTATTCTTTGAAAAATAATTCTCCTTTCCAAAATTCGATAATTCATAATGAATAAAATCATTTGCTTCGAGCGTTTCGACCAAAATAGCAAAATGTTCTTGCGCAACATCATCTTTAGGCGCTGCAATTTTCCCAGTTTGAATGAGTTTGTTCAATGCCGTTTTTGGTTCCACCGTCAACGCATAACTGGAAATATGCGGAATACCAAAACTCAATGCTGTTTCAATATTTTCTTTCCATTTCTCATTGCTCATTCCCGGAATTCCGTAAATCAAATCAAGGGAAATATTGTCGAAATACTTGGTGGCTTCTTCCAAACATTTTTTGGCTTCCGCCGAATTATGAGCACGGTTCATCAGTTGTAAATCTTCTTCAAAAAACGACTGAATCCCAATGCTTAATCGGTTGATTTTACTTTTAGACAATTCAATTATTCGTACACTTGACAAATCATCAGGATTGGCTTCAAGCGTAATTTCGGGATTTTCAATCACAGAATAATTGCTATAAACTGCAGCAATTAAAAAATTAATTTCTTCAGAAGTTAAAACACTTGGCGTACCTCCGCCTAAATAAATGGTTTCGACTTCTTGATTCTCAAACTCGCTTTTACGCATTTGAATTTCTTTGGCAATAGCCAAAACCATTTCTTCTTTCTTCTTCATCGAAGTCGAAAAATGGAAGTCGCAGTAATGACACGCCTGCTTGCAAAAAGGAATATGTATGTAGATTCCGCTCATTTATTAGTATTCAGTGGTCAGTTTTTTTAGTGGTCAGTTCTGTAAACTGATAACTGACTACTATTTTTTAACTCGTTCTTCGTTTTGTTTTACAAAAGCATCCCAACCGGTATAACTTTTCTCGCCAATCACTTTACCGGAATTGAAAAAATGACAAACCGCTGCTGCCAATCCATCCGTACTATCGAGGTTTTTAGGCAATTCCTTCAATCCTAATAATTGTTGGAGCATTTTGGCAACCTGTTCTTTACTGGCATTTCCGTTTCCGGTAATCGCCATTTTTATTTTCTTAGGCTCGTATTCGGTTATGGGAATATCTCTCGAAAGTCCCGCTGCCATGGCCACGCCTTGCGCTCTTCCTAACTTCAGCATCGATTGCACGTTTTTACCAAAGAAAGGCGCTTCAATTGCAATTTCATCTGGATTGTGTGTGTCAATTAACTCAATGGTGCGTTCGAAAATGATTTTCAATTTTTGATAATGATTGTCGTATTTGGACAATTGCAACTCATTCAATTGCAAAAATTCCATTTTTTTATTGACAATTTTTATCAATCCAAAACCCATAATCGTCGTTCCTGGGTCAATTCCTAATATGATGCGTTCGTTTGCCAATTTTAATTTGTTATTTTGCAGTAATGATTTCAATTCCACACAAAACTAAGCAATTCCTCGTACTTCTAATCAAACTTTTGATTGTGGGCGGTGCGTTTTATTTTATTTACAATCAATTGGCCAATAATGATAAACTGGATTGGCAGAAATTCATCATTTTATTCCAGAAAAACCAATCCATTGGCGGAATTGCCTTTATTTTGTTATTGAGTGTTTTGAATCGATTTTTTGAAATCCTAAAATGGCAGAATTTGGTTGAATTCATTCATAAAATATCTTTGGGAACAGCAACCAAACAAGTTTTAGGAGCATTGACAGCGGGATTATTTACGCCAAACGGCGTGGGTGAATATGCCGGAAAAGCGTTGTTTTTTGACAAATCAAACACTAAAAAAGTGATTTTCTTGAATCTGATTTGCAACGGAATCCAAATGATATTGACCGTTATTTTTGGAATTTTAGGTTTATTGTATTTCAATGCGCAGTACAATGTGATTACCACAAAAACGGTAGCGCTACTTTTTGGATTTCTAATACTTCTTTTCATTGTTTTATTTTCGGTCAAAAAAATTACTATCAAAGGTTATTCGATCGAAAAACTGATTCATAAGATTAATGAAATCCCAAAACCCATTCATCAAAAAAACATCTTTTTAGGCATTTGTCGTTTTCTGGTTTTTTCGCACCAATATTACTTTTTGTTCCTGGCTTTTGATGTTGACTTGCCTTATTTAATAGCCATTGCCACGATTACAAGCGTTTATTTTCTAGCTTCCTCTTTGCCCACTTTTCAGTTTTTGGACTTTGCCGTAAAAGGAAGTGTGGCTGTGTATTTCTTTGGAATTCTTGGCGTAAACGAATGGATTGTGATTTTTATAACCACACTAATGTGGTTTCTGAATGTCGTTTTACCAGTTGTGATTGGAAGTTATTATGTGTTGAATTTTAAAACTCTCTCCCCTCCCGAAACTTCGGGACTTTCCAAAGGAGAGGGAGACGAAACTTTATAAAATAATTATGATTTCAATTGTTTTATTTATAGTCCTTTTGATTTATTCAGTTTCTATTGGACTTTTAATTTATGGTTTCACCAAAGTAAATACTATAAATTATACTGGGGTAAAGCCTAAAACAAAATTCTCGATTATTATTCCTTTCCGGAATGAAGCCGAAAACTTGCCCATTCTATTAGAGAGTTTGTCGAAGTTGAATTATCCGATGGAATTGTTTGAAGTGATTTTAGTTGATGATGAATCCGAAGAAACGTTTAAAATTCCATTGTCATCTCGAGCGCAGTCGAGAGACAATATTCAAATAATAAAGAACATTCGGATTTCGAATTCGCCCAAGAAAGATGCGATTGTAACCGCGATGCAAATCGTAAATACGGACTGGATTATTACCACCGATGCCGATTGCATTGTAAATACAAACTGGTTATTGACATTGGATAATTACATTCAGCTACATGATGTTGCGATGATTGCCGGAGCGGTAACGTATGATTGTGGTAATTCATTTTTGCATCATTTCCAGCAATTGGATTTGGCGAGTTTACAAGGCGCAACCATTGGGAGTTTTGGTATTGACAAAGGATTTATGTGCAATGGCGCCAACTTTGCGTATACCAAATCCTTTTTTCAAGAGCTGAATGGTTTCGAAGGAAACGATGGAATTGCCAGCGGCGATGATGTTTTCCTGTTGCAAAAAGCGATTGCGAAATCCCCTGATAAAGTTCATTATCTAAAATCTCAAAACAATATTGTCATCACAAAACCATTGAATGATTGGAAATCATTATTTTACCAACGCGTTCGTTGGGCATCCAAAACAAGCTCGTATCAAAGTACTTTCGGGAAAGGATTGGGAGTACTGGTTTTTGCTGGAAATTTGTGTTTGATTTTGGGTGTTTGGTTTTGGATATTCGGTATGATTTCGTTTCCAAATATCTTTTTATTAGTGGTATTGAAATTTTCAGTTGATGCTGTTTTGATTTACAAAACCAATTATTTTTTAACCAAAACCAAAATGCGTTATTTGATTTTGAGCAGTTTGTTCTATCCTTTTTTTAGTACAAGCGTGGCTTTGTATTCGTTGTTTGGAAAATACGAATGGAAAGGGAGAAAGTTCTAATTTGCACTAAAGCCCTAGCCCAGATAGCAGTGAAAATCCTTTATGTTTTTGCTGCCAAAAACATAAAGATTATAACGAATAGCTGATCCCGATAGCTATCGGGATAGCTTCAAAACCTACTCTACTTTTAGAATAACTGGAAGAATAAATTGTGTTTTTACTGGAATTCCGCGTTTGATGGCTGGGTTAATTTTTGGAAAATCAACCAAACGGACTTTAAGAATACTGTCAATTTTGATTTTATCGTAGGCAACAGAATCTTTTGGAAATTGAGGTTCGAATTGCATCGTTGCATTTGGAAAAACAGTAACCTTTACTTCAATCGTATCCAGTTCAGGATAGAGGATAGAAAGAGTGTCAATGCTCAATTTCTCCTGAATCAGCTGCGTTAAAACTTCGAAAAAACATTGTTGGCGTTGTTTTTTATCTTCTATTTTTTCACAATCTACTACCGATGGGTATTCATCGACTTCTTTCCAATTGATGGATTTCAGTTCCTTTTGCAACAATTCCTTTTCCGAAGGGATTTGCTTGTCAAAGTATTGACAGGAATTAAAAAATATAAATACTAAAAAGAGGTAATACTGCTTCAAGGTTTTGTTTTTGAATTGGACTAATATTCTATAAAAATACAATTATTTTTTTTGAGATGCTTTCGAAAGCAAATAATCTTCGTAGTTTTCAGCAAACCATTTCTTTTTGTTTTCGGCTGCGATTTCTTTTTGATCTGGATACAAAGCCGCCAATCGGTCTGAAAAAATAGCAATCTGAATCGTATATTTATAGAATTCCTCCTTTGTCAATACTAAATTTGGATTTGATTTTTTATCGGAAAACTCAAAAAAAAGCGCATCAAACTCTTTCAAAGAAAAATTTAATACTTTTACTCTATTCTCGTTGTAAATAGCCTCCTTTAAAAAGGCATCATTGCTATTTGCAATTTTTCCCTGGGCATTTACAGTCCAAAAAGAAAAAACGAAAAAGAATATAATCGAAAATAAAATGATTAATTTAATCCCTTTCATAAGCTGGTTAAGTGTTGCTTTTGTGTTTTCAAAATTACTAAAAATAAATTTATGGATGTACTGCTTTTGGTTCTTGGTTTTATGTGTGTGATTTTAGGCATTTTTGGTAGTTTTTTACCGGTTTTACCCGGTCCTGGCATCAGTTGGGTCGGGTTGGCATTGCTTTATTTCACGAATGCTGTTCCGGCTAATTATTGGATTTTAGGTATTGCATTGTTAGTCACTGTAATCATATCGATTTTAGATTATGTAATTCCGGCTAAAGGAACCAAGAGATTTGGCGGAAGCTCGTATGGTATTTGGGGAACAAACATCGGTTTGATTGTTGGAATTCTTGCTCCTGTCCCTTTTGGCTTCATTATCGGTCCTTTTGTTGGTGCGCTAATAGGAGAACTTATTTATGATTTTAAAGACCATAATCGGGCTTTGAAAGCAGCCGCAGGTTCCTTTGTAGGCTTTCTGGCTTCCAGCTTTATGAAGTTTGTGGTTTGCGTAATGTATTTGGGATTGTTTGTCTGGATTGTATGGCAAAATAGATCCGGATTGTTTTAATATAGGTTTGTTCGTAAGAATCCCTATTTTCATTTTTCCGTCACAGATTATAAAATTAAACGTACTTTTTTACGACATCTTAAAAATTAGGAATGAATCCGTTTAATCCGCGTGCCATTTTTAAAACATTAGACACATTACCGACAAACCTATTAATTTACAACTACCCTAAAATAAAAAAGCCTTTCCGTTACAGAAAGGCTTTCTTCTCCCGATAGCTGTCGGGATTAGCGGTCTGGACGGGACTCGAACCCGCGACCCCATGCGTGACAGGCATGTATTCTAACCAACTGAACTACCAAACCTGCTATTTAATCAAAAAAGCTATCCACAAAAGTGGAAAGCTTTTCATTGGTCTAACTACTAAACCCGGTCAGCTTACAAGGCCGACCAAACAACACAACTAGCTTTCGATACCGTAATTGGGCAAAAAAGCCTTTCTGTTACGAAAGGCTTTCTCCAATATTGCGGTCTGGACGGGACTCGAACCCGCGACCCCATGCGTGACAGGCATGTATTCTAACCAACTGAACTACCAAACCTCTGCGTTATTGCGGTGGCAAAGATACAATAGATTTCCGTTTGCGCAAGCCTTTTTCGAAAAAATATTCAATAAAATTCCACCCTGTTATCCAAAGTTTTGTTTCTCAACTAAGTAAGTCATTAAAATTTTTTCAAAACTTTCCCCAACGCTTACCGGAATGTACTTTATTCGGTTTTGAGAACAGGTCAGCGCCAATTTCTTAAAGTAATTTTCTACCTGTTTTTCGTATTCTTCTTTGACATTATCGGCAAAAACAGCTACTTCTTCTCCCGTTTCTACATCAACAAACTTCCTTGGAGCATTATCAAAGTCAAAATTCAACTCTGTTTTGTTATCAACAACATGAAATAAGACCACTTTATGCTTATTGTGTTTTAAATGTTGCAGCGCATTAAACAGCGCTTCTTCATTACCGGATTGAAACATATCCGTAAATAAGATAATCATTGAACGGCGGTGGATTTTCTCGGCTATTTGATGCAAAAATGTAATTGTATCGGTACTTTTTTTGACCACAGGTTTCTCTAAAAGTCCTTCAAGCGTATTTAAGATCATTCGATGATGACGATCACTGCCTTTTTCAGGCGCGTAGTACTCGTATGTATCCGAAAACACACTTATTCCCACAGCATCGCGTTGCTTCTTTAAAAGATTCATTAAAACCGCCGAAGCCAAAACCGAAAAGCCAATCTTATTCTCAAAAAAATGCTGACTGTCTTTTAGTTTCGGATAATGCATCGATGAGGAATTATCGATAATAATATGACACCGCAAATTAGTCTCTTCCTCGAAGCGTTTGGTATACAAACGATCCGTTTTGGCAAATAACTTCCAATCAATGTGCCTTGTGCTTTCCCCTACATTATAGACTTTATGTTCAGCAAATTCAGCCGAAAATCCATGAAACGGACTTTTATGCATTCCTGAAATAAAACCTTCCACCACCTGATTGGCCAGCAACTCCAGATGCTGAAAACTGGAAATTTTCTCTATTTGCGATTCGATCTTCATATTCCAAATATATTAAAAGATTGAACGATTTAAAAATTTAAAGATTGAAAAGAAAATAGCACAACCGCTGATTCACTCTAAATCTCTAAATCTCATTGTTGATAACCAAATAGATTTTTTTTTAAAACAAAGAGACATAGAGATAGGACTTTAAAACTTTACGACTTGCTGCTTTAGGCTTTAGGCTTTAAACAAAAAAAAGGCTTGACTTTCGCCAAACCTTTTATTTGAATCTTTTCAGATTCTATATAAATCATAATCTACCGATTACAACAAAGCGTCTAAACTATCAGCGTAAGTTTGTTTCGGAGCAACTCCTACTTGTTTCCCTACTACTTCTCCGTTATGAAAAACCAACACTGTTGGGATATTTCTCACTCCGTATTTAGCAGCAAATTCTTGGTTTGCATCCACATCTACTTTTCCTATCACTACTTTCCCTGCGTACTCGTTGCTTAGTTCGTCAATGATTGGCCCAACCATTCTACAAGGTCCACACCATGCTGCCCAAAAATCCACCATTACTGGTTGTGTTGATTTCAAAACTACTTCTTCAAAAGTAGCGTCTGTTATTGCTAATGCCATAATTTTATATTTAAAGTTTATCGTTTGAATATTTAAAGTCTCAAACTCGATTACAAATTTAGAAATTAAAAACAAACCAAACACTATTCGTAAATTAGTTTTGACTATTAATACATTGTCAATTCTTATCACCCTGTTTCAATCCATTCAAAATTACAACAATTAGGAGCTACTTCCTGCTGTACGCTGTATCTTTTCCTTTTTAAAGAAAAAAGAAAAAGGATGCCGCTTCCATCAGGGCTATGACATTTGGGGATTTCAAAACGTTTAGACCACAAAAAAAGACCCTCTTTTCAGAAGGTCTTCATTCTATTTCAATTGTATTTGATTATAGACTATATTTCAAACCAAGAGTTAATCCCAACCCACTGATTCCAACATAAGAACTCAATTCATCCATTGGTTTCGTTGAATCTAACCCATTTGGATTTGTTGCAGCATTATTTGAATTAACATCCAAACGATCTACATAATTCGTATGAATTTGAGCTTGGCTTCTACCTGCTAATGCATCTTGACCATTCCTTGTAAATTCAGTCGTTTCTTTAGTTTTTCCATGAACCGTAAAATTACGGTATTCCAATTCCGCAAAAGCAGAAATTTTCTTTCCTAATTTATACGATGTCCCTAAAGCAGACATAAATCCTACTGTTGGATTTGGTTTTACCTTATCTACACTATGTACAGCTACCGTTGCTGGGTTAGCCACACCTGTTGGAGCCACTGCGTCTGTAGTAATTTCTAAATCACCGTGAATAGGTAGCAAAACACCCACTTTAGTATAAGGCTCAAAACCTTTATGCTCTCCTAAAAACAATACTAACGCTGGCGCTAAATCAAAAGCGGTAATCTGACCTACAGATTTGAAATTATAAACAGGTTTCCCATTAGAAATAAATATTTGATCTGTAGTCGTTTGCGCCATTGTTTTATCATTACTAGAATAATAATTAACACCCATCTCAACACCTAAACGAGCATTGAATCTGTAACCAACAGTACCGCCAGTACGAAAACCCTCACCAAATGAACCTGTAACACTTTCTTCCGAAGTTAATTTTCCACCAACATACACTTTATCTAAAGCTGCATTTCCTCCAACTGTCGGAAATTCAGTAGCAGCAGTTTGAACAAAATAAGATCCGCCTAATTTAAAATACCAACTTTCTTTTTTTTCAGTTTGTGCTACCATAGTCATGGTACAAGCCATAAATCCCAATAAAAACAGGTTCTTTTTCATAATTTTATTCTTAATTAATTTATACAAACATAAATAATTTAAGATAAATTTCACAGATGCTTTAGCATCACAAAAGAACAATCATTACAATATTCGGAATTTAAGCTAAAAGTATGCGTGCATAATAAATATTTAACTAAAAAATAAAATTTACACTTAAAATTTAACTCTTAAAAAATTCAATTCAACTTAAAGTTAATCTGCATTTTCTCCAGTTCCACTAACAATTCATTCGAAATTTTGATTTTTAATTTTCTGCTGGCCATGGTTAGTTTGGTCACCACTTTTATTTCTTCGACTTCTGTCGTACTATTTATTTCAGGAACTTCAAGCACCGATGCTTCAACATCATCGCTTTCATCAACAAAAACAGCCTCTTCATTTTCTACCACAACAGGCTCATTCTCCACAATTCGTTTAATTTTTTCCAATTCCATGATTTCAAATGTCACGGTATTTTCTCCTTTATTCTCTTGAAAAAGGTGACTCAATCGATGAATAAAATCAGCTTCTAAATCCGCAATATTCAAAAGCACAACTAGTTTTCTAGCGAAGGTTTCTAACACATCTTGCAATTGCTTTACTTCCACAAATTGCAATCTTGGTTCTCCCTTTTTCCCGGTATCACGGTCTGTCCAGCCTTCTTTCACCAACACTTTCATGAACGTAAAATTATTTTGAATAAAGAAATGACGGAACTTTAAATACTCTTCCCCAAAAATTCTAAACTCATAACTTTCATCATATCCTTCTAATGTAAACATGCCCCAACCTTTTCCATTTTTGGCCACACGATGTTGTACATTATTGATAATCCCTCCAAAAGTCAAGTTTTTACTAACATGGAGTTCCATGTTTTTAAGCGCTTCAAGCTTAGCGTTACAAAAATATTTCATTTCAAATTTGTAATCATCCAGCGGATGTCCCGAGATATAAATCCCTACAACTTCCTTCTCTTTAGCCAATTTTTCCATCGTACTCCAATCCTCGCATGGCGGCACAACAGGCTCTGCAATTTGAACTTCACTGGTGTCACCAAACAAACTCACCTGTGATGAATTCTCATTTTCCTGAAACTTCGATCCATATCGTATGGATTTTTCGTAAAAGGTAATTCCATCGCCATCATCATGAAAATATTGCGCTCTTGTTGTCCCTAAAAACGAATCAAATCCACCTGCTAATATTAAATTCTCAAGCGCCTTTTTATTCGCTGCGCGCAAATCAATGCGCTTGGTCAAATCAAAAACCGATTTGTATTTTCCATCTTTTCTATTCTCTACTATCGTTGCCACAGCTCCAGAACCAACACCTTTTATGGCGCCCATTCCAAAACGAACCGCATAATCATCATTTACTGTAAATTTATAAAACGACTCATTTACATCAGGTCCTAAAACTTGTAATCCCATGCGCTTGCATTCCTCCATAAAGAACGAAACTTGCTTGATGTCACTCATATTATTAGACAAAACCGCAGCCATATATTCCGCAGGGTAATTGGCTTTCAAAAATGCCGTTTGGTACGCAATCCATGCATAACAAGTCGAGTGTGATTTATTAAAGGCATATTCCGCAAAGGCTTCCCAGTCTTTCCATATTTTCTCCAGTTTATCTTCGGCATGACCTTTGGCGGCAGCCTGACTGATAAATTTAGGCTTCATTTTATCCAGAACGTCCTTTTGTTTTTTCCCCATCGCTTTACGCAAAACATCGGCATCCCCTTTGGAGAAATCCGCCAGTTTTTGGGACAAAAGCATTACCTGTTCTTGGTAAACGGTAATTCCGTACGTGTCTTTTAGTAATTCTTCGCAAGCTTCAAGGTCATAAATAATTTCCTCTTCGCCGTTTTTTCGCTTAACGAAACTCGGGATATAGGCAATCGGTCCCGGACGATACAACGCATTCATGGCAATCAAATCGGGGAAAACCGTCGGCTTCAATTCCTTCATGTATTTTTGCATTCCCGGACTCTCATACTGGAAAATCCCTACTGTTTCTCCACGCTGAAAAAGCTCATACGTCTTCAAATCATCAATTGGAAACTCATCGGGATTCAAGTCAATTCCCGTTCTGTATTTTACTAATTTGACGGTGTCTTTTATCAGGGTTAGGGTTTTCAAACCCAAGAAGTCCATCTTCAACAAACCGGCACTTTCCACCACCGAGTTATCAAATTGGGTCACGTACAAATCCGAATCTTTGGCGGTAGCCACAGGAACAAAATTGGTAATGTCGCTTGGCGTAATAATTACTCCACAAGCGTGAATCCCTGTATTTCTTAGATTTCCTTCTAAAACTTTGGCTTGCTGAATGGTCTCTCCACCTAAATCACTTTCATTCGCAAGGCCTATTAATTCTTTTATTTTATCGTATTCTTCCGGACGAACCGCCTTCTTAATTACATCTTCTTTTTCATTCAAAAAACGCGCTAAATTCCATTTTGACGGCATCATGCCCGGAATCAACTTTGCAATTTTATCCGCCTCGAATAAAGGTAAATCCAGCACACGAGCCGTATCTCGAATAGCCGATTTTGTTGCCATTTTACCATAGGTGATAATTTGCGCCACTTGTTTCGAACCGTATTTCCGGATCACATAATCCATCACACTGCTTCGTCCTTCATCATCAAAATCGATATCAATATCGGGTAGTGACACACGATCCGGATTCAGGAAACGCTCAAAAAGCAAGTTGTACATCAATGGGTCGATATTGGTGATTTTCAAACAATACGCCACCACCGAGCCTGCCGCAGAACCACGACCAGGTCCCACAGAAACCCCCATACTTCTGGCCTCAGCAATTAAATCCTGTACAATCAAGAAATAACCCGGATACCCGGAATTCGAAATTGTCAACAATTCAAAGTCCAATCGTTCCTGAATTTCTTCAGTAATTACAGGATATCTTCGATTAGCTCCTTCAAAAGTAAGATGTCTTAAATACGCATTTTCTCCCCGTACTCCGCCATCTTTTTCATCTTCGGGATTATTAAATTCAACCGGAATTTCAAATTTGGGAAGTAAAACTTCTCGTGCTAAATCGAAAATTTCAATTTTATCCACAATCTCCGAAAGATTCGAAATCGCTTCCGGTAAATCCGCAAAAAGCTGTTTCATCTCATCTCCCGACTTGAAATAGTATTCCTGATTCGGCAATCCGTAACGATAGCCGCGACCACGACCAATAGGTGTAGTTTGCTTTTCACCATCCCGCACACAAAGCAAAATATCGTGTGCATTCGAATTTTCTTTGTCTATATAAAAGGTATTGTTTGTCGCAATAATCTTGACCTCATGCTTTCTTGCCAATGAAATCAAAGACGCATTCACCCGATTTTCATCTTCTTGATTGTGGCGCATCACCTCAATGTAAAAATCTTCTTTGAATTCGTTTTTCCACCAAATCAAGGCTTCTTCGGCTTGGTTTTCACCAATATTTAAAATCTTATTTGGGATTTCACCATAAAGATTTCCAGACAAAACAATAATATCTTCTTTGAATTCCTGAATGACTTTCCTGTCGATTCTAGGCACATAATAAAACCCTTCCGTATACGCGATGGAAGACATTTTAGCCAAATTATGATAGCCTTTTTTGGTCTTCGCCAAAAGCACTATTTGGTATCCATTGTCTTTAACCGACTTATTTTTATGGTCTTCACAAACAAAAAATTCACAGCCCACAATTGGTTTCATCGGAACTTCAGTAGGTTCTTCCCCATTTTCGATAGCCGCTTTATTTTTGGCTTCAGCCGCTTTATTGTGGTATAAAATATCGCGAACAAAATGAAAAGCGCCCATCAAATTCGCATGATCCGTCATGGCAACCGCAGGCATTTTTTGTTGTGCCGCTGCTTTTACCAATGCCGCAATACTAATGGTAGATTGCAACACCGAGAACTGCGTATGATTGTGCAAATGCACGAAAGGCGCATCAATAAGCACCTTTTTATTCTCCGAAAGTTCTTGTTTTGAAACCGCCGGCGCTTGTTTTTCTCCAAACTGCTGACGGATTTTATCCGAAGCTTCCTTAAGATTAATATGTTTTAAACCAATGAGTTTAATCTCGCTTGGATTCTTACTTTGAAAGTCTTGAAAATAACTGGCTGGAACATCGAGTTCCTCTTTTGTGAAAACATCACGACGAATTAACTCCAAGAAACAACGCGTAGTGGCCTCCACATCGGCAGTTGCGTTGTGCGCCTCACCAAAAGGTTTATTAAAAAGATAAGAGTGCAATTCCGTTAACGTAGGCAATTTGAATTTTCCTCCTCGCCCACCCGGCAATTTCAATAAAGAAGCGGTTACTTCCGTACAGGTATCCAAAATAGGCATCGAACTCATTTGACTTTCCACTCCCATTCTATAAAACTCGCAACCCATAATATTGATATCAAAACCTAAATTCTGACCAACAATAAATTTGGCTTTGCCTAATGCAATATTGAATTTTTCTAAAACTTCCGCCAAAGAAATACCTTCAGCCTCCGCCAATTCCGTAGAAATACCGTGAATTCGTTCCGCATCATATGGAATATTAAAACCTTCGGGCTTGACCAAATAATCCTGATGCTCGATGAGTTTTCCCATATCATCGTGCAACTGCCAAGCGATTTGAATACAACGCGGCCAGTTATCCGTATCTGAAATGGGAGCGCCCCAACGCTTTGGTAATCCTGTAGTTTCGGTATCGAATATTAAGTACATATCTGGAGTTGAAGTGTTTGTGATTTAAAAAAATCGCAAAAAATGAATTTCAAATTTAGTTTTTTTTAGAGTAGAATAGAAGTAAGTTATCAACAAAAAATAAATTTATTTTCCAGAACTATTCTCCTATTAAAACTACAATCACTTTCAACAAATCATCTTGATAGTACCTTGTTAAAAAGATAAAAAGAGTACGTATTGATTTTTTGGATGTCGTAGTATTTCATCAAAAAAAAACACTGAAATACGGCTAAAAAATATGCCATTTACCAAGAAAATCAGATTTAAAAGCAATTTCAACAAAATTCAAATAGTCGATTTAAAATTAAAAAAAAGTCGGTTTTTATTCCATTTTATTAAATATTCACAAATATAAGAGCTTTTTAGGAGTAGATACTAACTATTCTATAAATATCAAAAACCTCAAGAAATTGACTTTTTATTTTATATAAATAAAAAACTGCACTAATAAAAAAGAAGCCTAAAAGATAAAAATCAACAAAGAAATACCCTAATCCGATTTTGGGTATCGTATATAATGAAATATTAAAAAATAAAGACCTGATTCTTTTTTTAGTTTTGCTTTCATTGTTATCATCTTAGCCAATTTGGCTATAAAAAAATACATTAAAAACATATTAAAATGAGTACTACATTATTTGACAAAGTATGGGATTCGCATGTTGTGCGTAAAATTGAAGATGGACCAGACGTGTTTTTTATTGACCGTCATTTCATCCATGAAGTTACTAGTCCTGTAGCTTTTTTAGGTTTAAAAGAAAGAGGAATTTCAGTATTATATCCAGAGCGCACTTTTGCTACTGCGGATCACAACACACCAACCATAAATCAACATTTACCGGTTCAAGATGCATTATCTGCTAATCAACTTAAGGCATTAGAAGACAACGCAGCAGAATATGGTATTTCTCACTGGGGATTAGGTCATCAAAAAAATGGTATCGTTCACGTAGTAGGTCCTGAAAACGGAATTACTTTGCCAGGCGCCACTATCGTTTGTGGAGATTCCCATACTTCTACGCATGGTGCTTTTGGCGCTATTGCTTTTGGTATCGGAACTTCTGAAGTAGAAATGGTGATGGCTACACAATGTATCATGCAACCGAAACCAAAGAAAATGCGTATCAACGTAAATGGTGAATTGAGTAAAGGTGTGGGTCCAAAAGACGTTGCATTGTATATTATTTCTCAATTAACTACTTCTGGTGGTACAGGATATTTTGCAGAATATGCAGGAGACGTTTTCGAAAACATGTCTATGGAAGGTCGTATGACCGTTTGTAACTTGAGTATCGAAATGGGTGCTCGTGGTGGCATGATTGCTCCGGACCAAAAAACATTTGATTTCCTAGAAGGAAGATTATACGCTCCAAAAGGCGAAGCTTGGGATAAAGCGGTTGCGTATTGGAAAACATTAAAAACGGATGCTGATGCTGTATTTGATGCAGAATTAAACATCAATGCTGCAGATATTGAACCAATGATTACGTATGGCACAAACCCTGGAATGGGAATTGGTATCTCCAAAAATATTCCAAATGCGAACCAAGTGGAAGGTGGTGCCGAAACATACAAAAAATCTTTAGCCTATATGGGTTTTGAAGAAAACGACGTAATGATTGGCAAGCCAATTGATTTTGTTTTCTTGGGAAGTTGTACCAATGGTAGAATTGAAGATTTCAGAGCTTTTACAGAAATTGTAAAAGGGCGACAAAAAGCAGATAACGTAACAGCTTGGTTAGTTCCAGGGTCACACGTTGTAGAAGCTCAAATTAAAGAAGAAGGCCTTTTGGACATTCTTACGGAAGCTGGTTTTGTATTGCGTCAGCCAGGTTGTTCAGCTTGTTTAGCGATGAATGATGATAAAGTACCTGCAGGAAAATACGCAGTAAGTACTTCAAACAGAAACTTCGAGGGTCGTCAAGGTCCAGGTTCAAGAACATTATTGGCAAGTCCAATTATGGCTGCTGCTGCTGCTGTAACTGGAGTATTGACAGATCCTAGAGAGTTGATGTAGGTCAATTTCAATAGCAATATCAATGACAATTCCAATTTCAAAAAAAGACAAATAAAAAATAAAAAGCTTTAAGATTTAAAAGATTCAGTTTTCCACACAAGGAATCTGAAATCTAAAATCATAAATCTAAAATCATAAATCAAATGGCATACGATAAATTTAACATCCTTACGAGTAGTGCAGTGCCACTACCAATAGAAAATGTGGATACCGATCAAATCATTCCTGCACGTTTCTTGAAAGCTACCAAACGTGAAGCTTTTGGAGACAATCTTTTCAGAGACTGGAGATACAACGGAGATGACACTACAAAAGCTGATTTTGTATTGAATGACGCAACTTACAGTGGGAAAATATTAGTAGGAGGAAAAAACTTTGGTTCGGGTTCCTCTAGAGAGCACGCGGCTTGGGCAGTTTACGATTACGGATTTCGTGCTGTAGTTTCAAGTTTCTTTGCTGATATCTTCAAAGGAAATTGCTTAAACATTGGTGTTTTACCGGTACAAGTGAGTCCTGAATTTGCTGAAACTATTTTCAAGGCTATTGAAGCGGATCCAAAAACAGAATTAGAAATTAATCTTCCTGAACAAACCATTACGCTAAAAGCAACTGGTCAAAAAGAATCTTTTGATATCTCTGGATACAAAAAAGACAATATGATCAATGGTTTTGATGATATTGATTATTTACAAAACATCAAAGAAGAAATTGTTGGGTTTGCCAATCAACTTCCTTACTAGAAACAAACAATAAAAATGCAGTTATCGTATGCTCAATAGTATTGTTAAGCCAGATAACTGCTTTACCTTTTTATAAAACACAACGACAAGATTTCAAATTACTGAAGTCAAAACCGCTTTTAGCATCAAATTTATAATGAAAAAAAGAAAAATTGAAATAATGGATACGACACTCCGTGATGGTGAACAAACCTCAGGAGTATCATTTTCTGCTGCAGAAAAACTAACCATTGCGCAATTATTGCTGGAAGAATTAAATATTGATAGAATCGAAATTGCTTCGGCACGTGTAAGCGAAGGAGAGTTTCAAGGTGTAAAAGGGATTATGACTTGGGCTAATGAGAAAGAATATTCTAATAGAATAGAAGTTTTAACCTTTGTAGATGGTGGACTTTCAATAGATTGGATGAAAAAAACTGGAGCTAAAGTCCAGAATTTATTAACCAAAGGATCGCTCAACCATTTAACGCATCAATTAAAAAAAACACCTGAACAACATTTCACCGAGATTGCACAAACAATAGCATTAGCTAAAGAAAATAATATAGAGACGAATGTTTATCTTGAAGACTGGAGTAACGGAATGCGCAATTCACCTGAATATGTGTTCCAATATTTAGATTTTTTGACCAAACAACCTATAAAAAGAATCTTATTACCGGACACTTTAGGCGTTTTAATCCCTTCTGAAACTTTTGAATTCATTTCGAAAATTATAGCGAGATACCCAGATACCCATTTTGATTTTCATGCCCATAATGACTATGATTTAAGCATCGCAAATGTAATGGAAGCGGTAAAAGCTGGTATTCAGGGACTTCACGTTACGGTAAACGGAATGGGAGAACGTGCCGGAAATGCCCCGCTTGAAAGCACTGTTGCCGTAATCAATGACTTTTTACCACAAATAGAAATCGGTGTAAAAGAATCTTCTTTATATTCTGTGAGTAAATTAGTGGAGACTTTTACCGGTTATCGAATTCCTGCTAACAAACCTATTGTTGGTGACAATGTTTTTACGCAAACGGCCGGTATTCATGCCGATGGTGACAACAAAAATAATTTATATTTTAATGATTTGCTTCCGGAACGTTTTGGAAGAAAACGAAAATATGCTTTAGGAAAAACATCTGGAAAAGCCAATATCGAGAAAAACCTTCAGGAATTAGGTTTAAAATTAAATCCTGAAGACTTAAAATTAGTTACACAACGTATCATTGAACTGGCCGACAAAAAAGAAACCGTTACCAAAGAAGATTTGCCGTATATCATTTCTGATGTTTTGGATAGCCAAACCTATCAAGAAAAAGTTGTTGTTGAGTCTTACGTACTGTCACATGCCAAAGGATTGCGTCCGTCAACCACTTTGTGTTTAAAAATAGACGGAGAAGTGATTGAAGAGCATGCACAAGGTGACGGGCAATTTGATGCCTTTATGAATGCATTGGCAAAAATATATAAAAGCAAAAATTTAGAATTACCTAAATTGATCGATTATGCAGTACGAATTCCACCAGGAAGTAGTTCTGATGCATTATGCGAAACTATAATTACCTGGACGAATAATGAAAAAGAATTCAAAACCAGAGGACTGGATTCAGACCAAACAGTTGCCGCAATCATAGCGACCCAAAAAATGTTGAATGTAATCCCCTCCCCTCCCGAAGCTTCGGGACTCCCCGAAGGGGAGGGAGCCACGACGAAATTAGACCGTCAAATTTTAAATAAAATTAAAGAGATTTAACACAAACAATAAACCCAATCCTATTCCACCTAGTCTCCCCTTCCTTCGGAGGGGGCTGGGGGGAGGAAAACACAATTAATATGAAATTTAACATAGCCCTTTTAGCCGGAGACGGAATTGGACCCGAAGTAATCAATGAAGCTGTAAAAGTTTCGGATGCTATTGCAAAAAAATTCAACCATGAAATCACTTGGACACCTGCACTTACTGGAGCTTGTGCAATTGATGCCGTTGGAGTTCCTTATCCTGACGAAACACATGACATTTGCATGAAAGCAGATGCTGTTTTGTTTGGAGCCATTGGACACCCAAAGTACGATAATGACCCAAGTGCCCCCATTCGTCCAGAACAAGGTTTATTATTGATGCGTAAAAAATTAGGCTTGTTTGCCAATGTGCGTCCAACATTTACATTCCCATCTTTGATTGACAATTCTCCTTTAAAAAGAGAACGCATTGAAGGAACTGATTTGGTTTTCTTGAGAGAACTTACCGGAGGAATTTATTTTGGAGAAAAAGGAAGAAGAGACGACGGCGAAACTGCCTTTGATAATTGTGTTTATACAAGAACAGAAGTACAACGTTTGGCTAAAAAAGGTTTTGAATTAGCTATGACACGTTCAAAAAAATTGTGTTGTGTGGACAAAGCCAATGTATTGGAAACTTCCCGATTGTGGAGAGAAACAGTACAAGCTATGGAAAAAGACTATCCAGAAGTAACGGTAAGTTATGAATTTGTTGATGCTGTTGCCATGCGTTTGGTTCAATGGCCTAATTCGTATGACGTATTGATTACAGAAAACTTATTTGGTGATATTTTGACCGATGAGGCTTCAGTAATATCAGGTTCTATGGGATTAATGCCATCAGCATCTGTAGGAGAACATACTTCATTGTATGAACCTATTCACGGATCGTATCCACAAGCCACAGGTTTAAATATTGCCAATCCATTAGCGACGGTTTTATCTGCTGCGATGATGTTTGAAGATGCATTTGGATTAAAAGAAGAAGCAGAAGCTATTAGAGCAGTCGTTAACAAATCATTGGAACAAGGAATTGTAACTGAAGATTTAGCTTCTAAAGACTCAAAAGCCTATAAAACCAGTGAAGTGGGAGATTGGTTGGTTGCGAATTTGTAAAATAATTAATTCTGTAGAGATGCACAACAGTGCATCTCTACTACAGAAAAATATATAGGTAACAAAAAAGGTGTCAATAAATTGACACCTTTTTTTATATTGTAGAAAAAAATATTAATATCCTCCTCTGTTTCCACCACCACGGTTATCTCCACCACGGCTGTTTCCACCACCATAACCACCGCGTGAATCTCCACCACGACTGTTATTGTTAAAACTTCTTCTTTCACCTTCTGGTTTAGGCTCAGATTTGTTTACTACGATTGCACGTCCTTGAACAGTAGCTCCGTTCAATTCGTCAATTGCTTTTTGAGCTTCGTCATCATTTGGCATCTCAACAAAACCAAATCCTTTACTTCTTCCAGTAAATTTATCAGTAATAATTTTAACTGAATCAACTGCTCCGTAAGCCTCGAAAGACTCTCTTAAATCTGCTTCCTCAATACTGAATGGAAGGCTTCCAACAAAAATATTCATATGTACTTATTTAAATAATGAAACAAATGTACTCTAATTTTCCTCTAATCTACTATAGATTAGCTAATTTATGATTTTATTATTAAACAACGGACAAAATAAAAATATAATTTCATTAAATCAGAAGTACTTTAATGAGCAAAATTTACCTTAGCCGTTAGTACTGTTGGACTTACGGGAATTTTATAAAAAACACCCTGTTGGAAATTTACAATCTGACTCGCCGATAAACTATCGTCAGTATTTTCCGCATTAAACTTAAAAGTCCCAGTAACGGTTTTATTTACAGCGTCATATTCTGTTATCACAATTTGCCCCTCTCCTATCCCAAAACCTGTAGAAAAAGTAACCAAACCATTCGTAGCATCAGTGATCGTATAAGTCGCTTTTTTGGACTCACTGGTTCCTAAAAAATAAGTTTGAGCCGTAGTGGAAGTGGTTTTCAAGGATAAAGTCTCATTTGCTGTAAAGGATTCTATAAGCAAAGACCCATTAGGAGCTAATGTTGCTCTGGATTGCACCCCTCTCCAAAACACATTATCCTTCATCCCTTGTAGCGAAGGATTATTAAAACTAACATCTTCTTCACAAGAGATTAAAGAAAAAAGCACGACAATAAACAAAAAATATTTTTTCATAAAATGCATCTTTTAGAGAAACAAAAGTATGACATTAGACCTTAAAAAAATAAAATTGCACTAAAAAATAAAAACAATAGCCATACCTAAAACATTACCATTCATTAAAACACCAATCGAATTAGTATTTATCGATAAAAAATGTATCTTTGCACCCTTAATTAATCGAGGTCGAGTACCTCAAAATTTAATCACAAGATTATGTCAGTAAAAATTAGATTACAAAGACACGGTAAAAAACAAAAACCTTTTTACTGGGTTGTAGCAGCAGATGCTCGCTCAAAAAGAGATGGTAAATACTTAGAGAAAATCGGTACTTACAATCCAAACACTAACCCAGCAACTATCGAATTAAACCTTGATAGCGCAGTAAAATGGTTGCACAATGGCGCTCAACCTACTGATACTGCTAAAGCAATTCTTTCTTACAAAGGTGCTTTATTGAAACACCACCTTGATGGAGGTATTCGTAAAGGAGCTCTAACTCAAGAACAAGCTGATGCAAAATTAGCTACTTGGTTAGAAGCTAAAGCTGGAAAAGTTGATGCTAAAAAAGAAGGTTTGACTAAAGCTCAAGCTGCTGATAAAGCAAAAGCTTTCAAAGCAGAACAAGAAGTAAACGCAAAACGTTTAGCTGCTGCTGCACAAGCAGAAGCTGATGCTATTGCTGCTGCAACTCCTGCTGTTGAAGAAGAAGTTGCTGAAGTTGAAGCTGAAGAAGCTCCAGCTGCAGAAGAAAATAACGAAACAACTGAAGCATAATTTAGAAGGCGAAGATGCGTAAAGAAGATTGTTTCTACTTAGGTAAAATCGCTAAAAAATTTAGTTTCAAAGGGGAAGTTCTTGCCTATTTAGACACGGACGAACCTGAGTTATACGAAAACTTGGAATCAGTGTTTGTTGAATGCAACAAACACTTGGTTCCTTTTTTTATTGAAAGCAGCTCACTGCACAAAAACGACTTTCTTAGAATTCGTTTTGAAGATATGAATACTGAAGAAGATGCCGATGCCGTTATAGGTAACGACTTGTACCTTCCTTTAAAAATGTTGCCAAAACTTACCGGTAACAAATTCTACTTCCATGAAGTAATTGATTTTGAAGTTGAAGACAAACGCCTTGGTGTTGTTGGAAAAATTCAATCCATAAATGACACTACTGCCCAACCTCTTTTTGAAGTTCTAAACGGCGATGTAGAAATTCTTATCCCTATGATTGACCATTTCCTTGTGAAAATTGACAGGGAAAACAAAAAAGTCATCATGGATTTACCAGAAGGACTTATTGAAATGTATCTTTAGAAAAGTTTAATCGGTTATTTGTTTTTCGGTTATTTCAAAATCTGAAGTCAATCCCGATAGCTATCGGGACGTTAATCTACAATCTGAAATCAAAATTCTTCATGTTTTCATTCAAACAATTCTCAATTCAACAAGATCGATGTGCCATGAAAATTGGAACCGACGGCGTTTTACTTGGCGCTTGGACCCCTATTGAAAATAATCCATTTAGCATTTTAGATATTGGAGCCGGAACAGGCGTAATCGCTTTGATGTTGGCACAAAGAAGCAACGCCGAACAAATTGATGCTTTAGAAATCGACGAAGAAGCGTACGAACAAGCAGTGGATAATTTTGAAAATTCCCCTTGGAGTGATCGCTTATTTTGTTTTCATGCCGGTTTGGACGAGTTTGCGGAAGAACCTGAAGACGAATATGATTTAATTGTTTCCAATCCTCCTTTTTATACCGATGATTTTAAATCAGCAACTGAACAAAGAGATTTAGCACGTTTTGCTGACGCAATGCCTTTTGAAGATTTAATTGAAGCGGCCGACTTGTTACTTTCGGAAAACGGGATTTTTTCCGTAATCATTCCTTTTAAAGAAGAAGAAAATTTCTTGGCTCTAGCCAAAGAATATGAATTATATCCTTTAAAAATAACCAGGGTAAAAGGCACTCCAACTACCGAAATCAAGCGGAGTTTATTGGCTTTCAGCCGAAATGAAAATGACAATTTTATGGTTGATGAATTGATCATCGAAACCGCTCGACATATTTATACTCCAGAATATATTTCATTGACTAAGGAGTTTTATTTAAAAACTTAATTATCTATCTTCCTTATTTACATTATGGGTCAAGCTTTTCAGACCAATACTTCTCCTTTTATGGTTAACTTTTTTAAGATCTGAAAAATTAAACAAGTATTCACCGTAGATGATTTCCCGTTTATTTACATGTTCATGTCGGTCTATCATTGTTGCATATTCCCTTGGAGAACATTCTCCAGATTTTACATACTTCAATAATGTATCTTTAAAATAGGGGTAATATTCTGGCACGTTGCCCCCCATATGACTCAAAAATGTCAGCATCGGCATAAACACACCATCATTTCCTGTTATACCAATTTTTTGCGGTGACGGATACCCATAATTTTCTATCGTCCATTTAAGAAGTCTAGCATTTATTCTATCATTTTTCACCATAGTCAAAGAATTTGAACGTCCTTGTCCTTGTCCTTGATCACGAACAAAAGCAACAGAAAAAGAATCGATGAGTTGTTTATTCATCGTTTTTTTACTCCTATCTATTTTTTGCTCCACACTTAAACTGTCTATACCGTACTTTGCACAAATAGGAAACAATCTCTTGTACTGTTCGTTATAAGGCGCCACTAAGTCAAGTAGTATATACAAGCTTTTCTTATCTCCAAAGTTTTTGCCGTACTTGTCAGCATAAACAATGTAGGTTTCATACTTGCTGAAGGCAAAATTGCTCTTGGGTGGATGGTATTTTTTAAATAGTCTTTTGTATCGTTTTATAAAAGCAATGGTATCATGATTAGCCTTAAATTTTCTATCAATAGTGTTGGCTTTATTGTAATATGTAATGTAGCCATTACAGGATGAGGCAAGAAAACTCACTAACGCAAGGAAAACAGCAGTAAAAAGAAATGATCTCATAATTTTATGTTTTTTCTAAAAGTACATTTATCAACCGTAAGGAAATATAACAACGTTTCTTATACCGAAAGTACTTAGCAAGTCTACCATAATCTCAAGGTTTGACTTCTCTCTTGGATTCTGAAATACTTGTTTACATTCTCCTTGTCTAGTTGTCCATGATTTATTAGATTCTTGAACAGCAATACTGCAACCTTGACCACCCAGGACATTTTTTAATTCTTCTCTTGAAAGTTTTTTAAAATTTATCATGATTTTAATTTAAAATGATAAATATATTGTACAAATCAAATACAAACCACTTTTGATTATTTCCCGTGCACTGACTTTTTCAAAAAAAGTATGTATTGTTTTACATTTACAAATATATAGTATTATAATAAGAAAATAATTATAAAATAAATTTCCTAGGAAAATTTAATATTCACACGTTTACTTTTCCTATTTCAAGATACACTATTAGCTAAAGCGGAGTAACATTTTAATTGTTTCAGCCGTACTAATACCAAACGAAAATATAATATAGACCAATTTTGATAATTGGTTTTTTTATGGTAAATTTGGACTATATTATAACAGTAATTATGGCACATGCAAAAATTTTGGTGATTAAGGAA
>NZ_JBLVPV010000006.1:0-232510 GCF_048286775.1 Flavobacterium glycogeni | reverse complement strand
ATAACAAAGTTCAGAACAATAGAAGAATTAAAAACTGAAATTAAACAGTATATTAACTATTACAATAACGAAAGAATCAAATCAAATTTAAACAAAATGAGCCCGATAAAATATCGAGCTCACTATTGTCAAAATTAATTATAAATTTGTCTAAACTTTTGGGTGCAGTCTAAATTGCGGTTTTTGTTTATTTACCTTTTATAAAACTAATTATCTATTGGCTAGATATTCCAAAACGTTTTTCTCGATTCTTTCATCAATATTTGAGATATCCGCTTTAACGAACTTCTCTCCTAGAATATTTTCATATAATTCAATATATCTTTCAGAAACTGTTTCAATGTATTCGTCAGTCATATTAGGAATTTGTTGTCCTTCCAGTCCTTGAAAACCATTTTCAATTAACCAACGACGAACAAACTCTTTCGATAATTGTTTTTGTTCTTCGCCTTTGTTTTGACGTTCCTGATATCCTTCAGCGTAAAAATAACGAGAAGAATCCGGTGTGTGAATTTCATCAATCAAGACAATTACACCTTCTTTGGTTTTACCAAATTCATATTTGGTATCCACCAAAATCAAACCACGACTGGCTGCGATTTCAGTTCCTCTTTGAAACAAATCTCTTGTGAATTTTTCTAAAACTAAATAATCTTCTTCAGAAACAATTCCTTTCGATAAAATATCCTCACGAGAAATATCTGCATCGTGTTCGCCATTATCCGCTTTGGTAGTCGGCGTAATAATAGGTTCTGGGAATTTATCATTTTCTTTCAAATAGTCTGGCATTTTCACTCCGCAAATTTCTCTTTTACCAAGAGCATATTCTCGGGCAGCATGACCTGAAAGATAACCACGAATGACCATTTCTACTTTGAAAGGCTCACATAAATGACCTACAGCTACATTAGGATCAGGAGTTGCAATTAACCAGTTAGGAACAATATCCTCTGTTAATTCCATGAATTTAGTAGCAATTTGATTCAAGATTTGACCTTTATATGGAATTCCTTTTGGCAAAACTACATCAAAAGCCGAAAGCCTATCCGTAGCTACCATTACCAAAAGTTCATCATTGATGTTGTAAACTTCTCTTACTTTACCTCGGTAAACAGATTTCTGGTTTGGAAAATTAAAATTAGTAGTTGTGATTGTATTGCTCATTATAATAGTTGTGTGTGTTTATTTTTGTTCCTGCAAATTTAAAACTATTTCATAGAGTTACGCAAAGAAAAGAACGGAACTCTCAAATTTTATTTTTATCTTTAAAACTATTTTTTAAGCAACGTATCGTTGAATAAATTTAGGATTCGGCTGTACTCATCAACCCAAGAATAGGTTTCTTTAAAACCATGTGCTTCAACTGGGAAGCTAGATAAACTCCATTTTTTCTTGCCTAATTCTATAAAACGCTGAGACAAACGAACAATATCTTTATACTCTACATTGTCATCAACCATTCCGTGAAGCATCAATAAATCTCCTTGTAAATTATCCGCAAAATAGATTGGAGAACTTTTTTTGTAAGCATCCGGATCCGTTTCCGGGAAATTAAGAATATTTCCGGTATAGCCATGATTGTAATGTGCCCAATCCGTAACAGAACGCAATGCAGCACCCGAAGCAAACTCTTTTGGAGTCGTCAACATTCCCATCAACGTAATGAAACCTCCGTAAGAACCTCCATAAATTCCAACTCTTGAAGCGTCAATTCCGTAATTTTCGACTAGATATTTCTTACCGTCAATTTGATCTGTCAAATCTTTTCCGCCCATAAAACGGTAAATTCCTGTTCTAAAATCACGTCCATATCCATCACTGCCTCTATAATCAATATCCAAAACGGTATAGCCTAAATCGACCAATAAATTATGAAACATGTATTCTCTGTGGTACGTACTCCAATAGTTATGTGCATTTTGCAAATACCCTGCACCATGAACAAATATGATAGCTGCTTTATTCGCATTCGCAGTTTGTGGTTTGTACAATCTGGCATTTACGGGAGTTCCATCCTGCGCTTTGAAAGTAATCACTTCCGGTTCACGCCAAGAATATCCTTTGAAACTTTCCGCAGTAGAAGACGTTATCTGATTTAAGTTCGTATTCTTTTTATTAGGCGCTACATACAATTCCCATGGTTTATTTTTATACGAATAACGAACCAATAATGTACTTTCGTCTGGAGACAAACTCACTTCATGCGCGCCATCTTTAGTTAAAATAGGCTGTAAAACCGAATTTGCAACTTCTAATTTATAGAAATTTCTGTTTCCCGGATGCGTAGTAGTTGTGGTTAAATAAAAAGACTTTTTATCTTTTGCCAAACTCACGTTGCGCACTTCCCAATTTCCTTTGGTCAGTTGGGTTTTCTTTTTTGACTTTAAATTATACGAGTACAAATGGGAATAACCTGTTTCTTCCGATTGGAAATAAACGGTTTCATTGTCTCCCAAAAATCCAAGTGTTCCTCTTCCGTAAGAATTGGAAGGGATTCCGGGTCCGCCAATCCAAGCTTCATCATGTTGATAATCTAATTCCTGAAAAGTTCCTTTTTCTAAATTTAAACTGACAATCCAGCGGTCTTTGTTGTCCTGACTTCTGATTTCGGCAATGGCAAAAGATCCATTTTCATTGTAAATAGGCTCCTGAACTACGATTAATTTGTTCTTTTTTTCTGTAGCTTTTGATTTCTCATATAATTCTAAATATTTAGGTGTATCCTGAATGTGACTTAACGATGAAAAATCTACAAAATAAACTGAATCTTTGGCGATGTTATACACTCCAAATTTGGTTGCTACCAAATTATCTACAGAAACTTTGTCTTTAGTATCTTCGATTTGATTGTAGCCATCAGCGGTAATGAAAAGTTCCATTTTTTCATTCTTACGTTCTGCATCTTCTATTAATCTGAAGGTGGCAAAATTTCCTTTTGGATCCACTTTCAAGCTTCCAAAGGTACTTTTTCCATAATAATAGGGCTTTGGAAAATCAGATTTTATAGTTTTTGATTTTGCCAAATTCCATTTTTTCAACGCTTCCTGATCTCTAATAAATTGAAACAATTCCTCCTGCTGGCTTTTCAAAAAGGACTCTTTTTCAGTTGCAGCATCATCTCCTTTTCCTCGTCTGAAATTAGTGATTTGAATGATGGAACCTTCATTGGTGTTGAACTGGAAGAGGTTTTCATTTTGCCTGAAATAAAGTATTCCAGCGACAGAACCCATTTGCAAATTAGAAATCGGACTGCTTTGTTGGTACAATTTTTTGGATGATTTACTTTTTGCAGCATACGAAAACAATCTTCCTTTATCGATGTAATAATACAAATCCGGATTGGCTGTTTTTTTGAATTCTAATTTTGAAAAAGCAACTTCATTTGGTGACGCTAATTCTGGTTTTGACAATCCGTTTTTCCAAAAATAAGTACTCGTACCCAATTCATTATTTGGATTCCAATCAAAATAAACTTTTTGACCATCTAAAGACCATCTTTCATTCTCTGGTTGCGCACCAATGAAAGCGTTACCTTTCATGATTTCTTCCAGTTTTAGCGTTTGACTTTGAACTATTATGGAAAACAAAATACAGATAACAAGGATTGTTTTTTTGTTCATTTTACTGTTTTTATTAAAAAATGGATTCTAAAATTATTTTCAAAAGTACTTATTTAAAAGCTTTTAACTATTTAATAGTTGCTGCGATATGTATTTTGCAACTCCTTCATTATCATTAGTCAAAATCACTTCTAAATGAGAAAGTCTATCTTTTAAACTTTCGGGTGCATTACCCATAATTAAACCTTTACCAGAAGATTTAAGCATATTTTCATCATTAAATCCATCTCCAAAAGAAATTGTTTGTTCGAAAACAAAATTCTCTTTTTCCAAAATTTTGGCAATAGCAACACTTTTATCTACCGATTTATCCATAAACTCCAAACAAAAAGGAAGGCTAAAAGCATGGCTAAAATCATCCGGATGTTTTTCTAGAATTTGGTCTCTTAAATCGACTAATTTTTGATGGTTATCATGAGTGAAATAAAATTTTATACTTTCAAAATCTTCCAACGTCTTAAAATCAACAATTTCGGGAAGATATTTGGATTTTTTTTGATAACTGTTCAATTTTTCGTTATTTTTATTAGTCTGCCAAAGATTTTCCCTGAATAAAATAGTGGTAATCTCGGGATCAATTTGTAAATCAAAAACAGATTTTACAGCATCGCTTTGAATATCAAAAGAAAAAAGAAGCTCTTTTTGGGGCGAATGGATTCTGGCTCCGTTTGAAGTTACCAGATAAACCGGGCAACCCAAATCTGCTACAATATCCAGTGCATCTAGGTGATGACGGCCGGTAGCAACAATTATTAAATAGTCTTGATTGTGGAGTTCTTGAAAAACGGTTTTGGTATATTGGGATATTTTATGTTCTGAATTGAGTAAAGTTCCGTCTAAATCGCTAATTACGACTTTAATTTTTTCTGTTGAAATCATTTTTTTTTAACTGTCATTTTTAATAATTCCAAATTTATTGCATTTTGAAGAGATACAAAAGGAATCGTTTGGATTTTATTTTAAGAAATTAAAGGAAATTCTTTTGTTTCGCAAAAAATTAAAGCGGAAAGCGAATACATTATCTATTGAAAATGATCCTTCTTTCCGCTTCAAAAAAATTTAACTTCTCAATTTTTAATCGTTATTCTCAATCTGCTTATAGGCATCAATCACTTTTTTGACCAATCGGTGTCTTACAATGTCTTTGTCATCCAGATAAACAATCCCAATTCCATCTACATCTTTTAGAACCAAAATAGCTTCCTTAAGACCTGAAATGGTTCTTCGCGGTAAATCGACTTGACCGGGATCACCAGTAATCATGAATTTGGCACTTTTTCCCATACGCGTTAAGAACATTTTCATTTGGGAATGCGTAGTATTTTGGGCTTCATCCAAAATTACAAAAGCATTATCCAGCGTTCTTCCACGCATAAATGCCAATGGCGCTATCTGGATAATTCCCTTTAAAATATAATCTTCCAATTTTTCGTTGGGTAACATATCGCGTAAAGCATCGTAAAGAGGTTGCATATAAGGATCTAGTTTTTCCTTCATATCGCCTGGCAAAAAACCAAGGTTCTCCCCTGCTTCTACTGCTGGTCTGGTAAGAATAATTCTTTTTACTTCTTTTTCTTTCAATGCTTTTACTGCCATAGCGACTCCGGTATAGGTTTTACCGGTACCCGCAGGTCCCACTGCAAAAACCATATCATTCTTTTCCATGGTATCCACCAACAATTGTTGATTGGGCGTCATAGGTTTGATGATTTTTCCTCCTACTCCGTGTACTAAAATTTTATCATGTCCCAATAATTTTCTCTCGTCTTGACCGTCGCTTAGAATAACGCGTTCAATAACATTGTCATCGATAGTGTTGTAACGTGTAAAATGAAGCATTAACCGTTGAAAACGTTTTTCGAACTCGTCTAAAACCTCTTTTTCTCCAAAAGCTTTTAAAGTTGTTCCCCGAGCGACAATTTTTAATTTTGGGTAGTATTTTTTAATTGTTTCAAGATGAGTGTCTTGAGCGCCCCAAAAGTCTTTTGGAGCGATGTCTATGAGCTCGATTATTCTTTCGTTCAAATGAGGTAGTTTTAAATTAGAATTAATTTTTTTATAAATCAATTGGCTGTCGGGTATATTTCTTGTTTTTAAATTGAATTTGTTTTTTGTTTTTCGTTTTTTGAGTTTACTATTATTAGCTTTGCACTTCTCAAATTTAATAAAATTAGGTTTACATAACACCAATAGTTATAAACAAATTTATGTCAACAATTACCCTAACTACCGATTACGGCTTGAAAGATCACTTTGTAGGTGCGTTGAAAGGGAAAATTTTGTCTGAGTATTCCGAAGCAATAATTATTGACATTTCACATGATATCGACCCATTCAACACAGTAGAAGCAAGTTACATTATTGGAGCATCGTATGCGAGCTTCCCAAAAGGTACGGTTCATCTTGTAGGAGTGGATATGGAATCGAACAAAGAGAATCAACATATTGTGATGCAATGGAACGATCACTATTTTATTGCCGCCGATAATGGGATTTTAAGCATGCTTTCGCAAAAAATTGTTCCACAAAAAATAGTTGCGATTAATATTCATGATCGTTTGCCGAGTGAAGCTACTGATCTGGATGTATTTGTAAAAGTTGCTTGCCATTTAGCCAAAGGTGGTTTAATGAATGTCATTGGTAAAGAAATAAATACGATTAAGCAAGTTACAAATCTGCAAGCCACTATTTCAGATGATGGGAATTCGCTAAAAGGTCATGTGATTTACATTGATCATTTTGGGAATGTAATTACCAATATTTCTAAAAAATATTTTATCGAAGTTGCCAAAGGAAGACCCTATGAAATTGTTTTGAAAACCAAAAATATCAAAACAATTTTGCCCAATTATTCCGCAATTGCGAGTTCTGAAAAATATCCGATTAAATCGTATGAAGGAGAAAAACTAGCTATTTTCAACGAAGCCGGTTATCTTGAAATTGCCATTTTTAGAAGCAATCCTTCTAAAGTAGGATCTGCAAATAGCTTGCTGGGATTGAATTATAGGGATATTATAAATATAGTATTCAGATAACAGTGTTCAGTAATCAGTTAAAAAATCTAAAATCGTTAATCTAAAATCATAAATCCCAAATGTTTGTACGAATAGTAAAATTGAGTTTTCACGAGGAACATATTCCTGCATTTTTAGAAAACTTTGAGTTAATGAAAGATAAAATACGGAATGCACCCGGAAATCGTTTCTTAGAATTGTACCAGGATAAAAATAACAAAAGTATTTTCTTTACTTACAGTTATTGGGAAACCGAAGCTGATTTAGAAAATTACAGGAATTCTGAACTTTTTTACGATGTTTGGACATTCACCAAGAAATTATTCAACGACAAACCGGAAGCTTGGAGCGTTGATAAATTAGTAAGTTTAGAATAATAAAAATTGCGATATAAAAAACTTTGCGCCTGTAGCGTCTTAGTGCAAAAAAATAAAATATGAAATCAATAGTATTACGAGAGATAAAATCCTTTTTCGGTTCGCCCATAGGCTACTTAGTTATTGCCATTTTTCTAATTATTAACGGATTGTTTCTTTGGGTTTTCGAAGGAGATTACAATATTTTGAATACCGGTTTTTCTGATTTGACTCCATTTTTCACCTTGGCGCCTTGGATTTTGATATTCTTGATTCCTGCAGTAACGATGCGCAGTTTTTCGGATGAAAAAAAACAAGGAACCTTAGAATTATTGCTGACCAAACCCTTGAGTATTTGGCAAATCGTAAACGGAAAATTTTTTGGTGCTTTGCTTTTAATCGTAATGGCAATAATCCCAACATTCATTTATGTAGCCGTTATTTCCAGTTTAGGAATGCCGGAGGGCAATATCGATATGGGAAGCACAATTGGTTCATATTTTGGATTATTATTCCTGATTGCTGCCTATTCAGCCATTGGAATATTCACATCAACATTGTCTGACAATCAAATTGTGGCTTTCATTGTTGCGGTATTTTTATGCTTCTTCTTCTATTTTGGATTTGAAGGTTTAGCTTCTGTAGTTCCAAATTGGTCTTCCATAATTGCTTCATTAGGAATGCAAGATCATTTCAAAAGCATGAGCCGAGGCGTATTAGACACCAGAGATATCCTTTATTTTACAAGCATAACCGTTGTCTTTCTTTCATTTACTGTTTATAATCTAAAATCTTTCAAATCGTAATGATACCCATTAAAAACAAAAATCTAAAAAACGTATTGTTCACCATTGTTATTTTGTTGATCGCAAATGGCATTGGAAATCACTTTTTCCATCGTTTTGATTTAACAAAAGATAAAAGATACACGCTTTCCCCTACTTCTTTGAATATCATTAAGCAGGTTCAAAATCCTTTGTCTATAAAAGTATATATGCAAGGCGATTTACCGGCTGAATTCAAACGTTTACAACAAGAAACAAAGCAATTACTGGAAGAATTTCAGGCGTACAATACCAATATTGTTTTTGAATTCGTAGATCCATTGGAGAACGAAGACACAAGCATGGACAATATTAAAGACTTGTATCGAAAAGGGCTTACGCCAATAAACATAACCGTTGACGACAAAGGAAAGCAATCCCAAGCGATGGTTTTTCCTTGGGCGATTGCCGTTTATGACAATAAGGAAGTTAATATTCCATTGTTGAAAAATATTATGGGCGCAACAACTACCCAAAAAGTGATTGGATCTGTTCAGCACTTGGAATACTCCATTGCCGAAGGGTTGAATAAAATTACCAAAGCCAAACAAAAGAAAATTGCTGTTATCAAAGGAAACGGTGAATTGCAAGATATTTTGATGGCTAAATTTCTTTTGCAGGTTCGCGAAAGTTATCATATCGGACCTTTTACTTTAGATTCGGTTGCCAAAAATCCTATTGAAAGTCTTGAAGCTTTAGAAAAATATGACTTGGCTGTAATCGCTAAACCTACCGAAACATTTACCGATGCGGAGAAACAAGTTTTAGACCAATTCATCATCAATGGCGGAAAAACATTGTGGCTAATTGACCAAGTTTCGGCAGAAATGGATAGTTTGTATGATTCATCCGGAGCCACTTTGGCGTATCCGAAAGATTTGAATTTGAATGACATGTTCTTTAAATACGGAATTCGAATCAATCCTGATTTAGTAAAAGACGAACAAGGAAGTCCAATAAAACTAGCCACCGGAGAACAAGGAAGTGCGACTCAATTTCAAGAATTTAATTGGAAATTTGCGCCTCAGGTGTATCCAAACAGTTTGCATCCGATTGTGAAAAATTTAGGTGGAATCAAATTTGATTTTGCGAATCCTATCGATACCCTGAAAAACGGAATTAAGAAAACCATTTTGTTGCAATCGTCTCAATATTCGAAGAAAATAGGAACTCCAACGGAGATAAACCTGAATAGTGTTGCCGAAGAAACTTCGCCAAACGATTATTTAAATAAAGGAAAGATTCCACTTTCGGTTTTATTGGAAGGTTCGTTTCATTCTATGTTTGAAAATCGAGTGTTGCCATTTGAACAAAAAACATTTCAAGCCACAGGAAAAGACAACAAAATGATTGTGATTTCTGATGGGGATTTGATAAAAAACCAATTGGATAAAAACTTTCAACCCGTAGAATTGGGTTATGATCAAAGATCTGGTAATTTGTATGATAATAAAGATTTCCTGATAAATTGCGTCAATTATCTATTGGATGATACCGGACTTATTAACATTCGAAGTAAAGATCTTGATTTACCTTTATTGGATAAAGAAAAAGTTTATGAAAACTATACTCGAACACAAATCCTAACTATCGGGCTTCCAATTCTTATTTTGATACTTTTTGGTGTCGTATTTACTTTCCTTCGAAAAAGAAAATACAGCAAATAGATGTTAATAAAAAAGTTTCCAAACTAGAATAGTTTACGATATATTTGTAAAATGTATCGTATTTCGGATTTAAAGAAATACCGTAAAAAATAAAACAAAACAGATGAAATTTATAGTATCGAGTTCGTACTTATTGAAACAATTACAAGTTTTAGGTAACGTTATCAACAGCAGTAATACTTTGCCTATTTTAGATAACTTTTTATTTGATTTAGACCATAATGTGCTAACGGTTTCTGCTTCTGATTTAGAGACAACCATGTCTGCTACTTTAGGAATTGATTCAGAAAGTAAAGGAAGCGTTGCTGTCCCTGCAAAATTGCTTTTGGAAATCCTTAAAACATTCCCGGAACAGCCCTTAACTTTCACGGTTGAAGAAAATAGTACGATAGAAATCAGTTCTAATTCTGGAAAATATGCTTTGGCTTATGCTCCTGGAGATGAATTTCCAAAATCGGTTAACTTAGACGATCCATCTGTAACACTTGTTCCTGCTGATGTTTTGGCAACAGCAATAAGCAAAACAATATTCGCTGCCGGAAATGATGATTTGCGTCCGGTAATGTCTGGTGTATTCTTCCAGTTTTCGCCACAAGGATTGACATTTGTAGCAACTGATGCACACAAATTAGTTAAATATGCGCGTACTGACGTAGTGGCTTCTCAAGTGGCTGATTTCATTATGCCAAAGAAACCTTTGAACATCTTAAAAAATATTCTTGGTACTTCGGATGCTGAAGTAAAAATTGAATACAACGATTCGAATGCTACTTTTTCTTTTGACAATTATCTTTTAATGTGTCGTTTGATTGATGGAAAATATCCAAATTACGAAGCGGTAATTCCAAAAGAGAATCCAAATAAATTAATGATTGACCGTTCTCAATTTTTGAGTTCTGTGCGTCGTGTTGCTATCTTTTCGAATAAAACTACACACCAGATTCGTTTGAAAATCGCTGGTGCTGAATTGAATGTTTCTGCTGAAGATATTGACTATTCAAACAAAGCCGAAGAAAGATTGACATGTGATTATCAAGGTGATGATATGCAAATAGGGTATAATTCTCGTTTCTTAACTGAAATGTTGACTAACTTGCAATCGGATATGATTATGCTTGAAATGTCATTGCCAAACAGAGCCGGAATCCTTACTCCTGTTGATGGATTAGAAGAAGGTGAAACTGTTACCATGCTTGTAATGCCGGTAATGCTGAACAGTTAACATTATATTATGATTTTGTTGTATTTTAATTTTTAAAATTCAAATATAATACTTACCATTGTATAACAGATACGCTATTAACCAAACCATTTTTATATTTAAAAAACCGTCTCGTTTAATTACGAGACGGTTTTTTGCTTTTATTCCTTTTTATTTATGTCAATTCCGACGAAGGAGGAATCTCATCGTGTGAGGTTCCTCCTTCGTCGGAATGACAACTTAACGTTGAAATCTAATTAATCCAAAAATCTAAGGAGTCTAACAATCCCAAACTAAATCACTCCCATTTTTTTCATCAGGAATGTTGCGCTTCTATTTTTACAAATTCCGTCTCGAAGTTTGTAGTCAAAATGGAGTTCATTATTGACAATCTCCACTTCAAAGCATTTATTAGTCAATATATTTGGATATTCGTTTGTGGTCAAACAAACTTCGATGTCGTGCGTTGCTATGGCTCCAATGGCTTTTTTACCAATCACTTTTTTGACCACTTCGATTGTTCCGTTGCGTTTATCATCTGAATTGGTTCCTCGTAATATTTCGTCTAGTAATACAAAAGCGGGCCTGTTTTCCAGTTCGTTCATAATTTGCTTTAAGCGTTTTATTTCGGCGAAGAAATAGGATTCACTGTCTGACAACGAATCCGATAATCGCATCGAAACCAAAACGGGTAACGTATGTACATTTGCCTGGCTGGCACAAACCGGCGAACCCATTCCTGATAAAACCATATTGATTCCCAAACTTCTCAAAAAAGTACTTTTTCCGGACATATTAGAACCCGTTAAAATCATAAACGATTGCGGTTGAAAACTCACGTCATTCCCTACTCTGGTTTTTTCATTTAGCAATGGATGACTTAAATCAGTGAAATCAATTTCAAAATTGGTGTTTAATGTTGGATACACAAACTCGGGATTATTATAGGAAAAATTAGCCAAGCTGTTCAGCATTTCGAATTCCCCAATAACTTCTAGCCAATCTTCCAAGGCTTCCGCATGATCCTTTTTCCATTGAATTAATGATTTTAAAACATGCAGATTAAAAAGAAACGTACCATTAAATAATAGTGCTGTCACAAAATTCCCGATCGTGTCCATATTAGAAAACAACGAAGCCAATTTTTTAAAATGAACGCTGGCATTTTCTTTTTTATAAGTTAATTTTTGTTGCAAATCGATTAGTTTTTCGGATTGAAAGGATTCAACTTCGATTTTCTGCAGCAGTAAACCGTACTGATTGATGATTTTATCAATAGCTGAAGCATTGGCAATTTCAATGCTAATTCGTTTATAGAAAATACCCAAAACAGCCAAATTAAAAACAAACAAAAACGATAGACAGGATGCAAACACTGGGTTTGATGTAACTAAATACCCAGTAAGAGTTCCCAAAAACAGAAAAGGCGTAATAAAGGAAACCAATATACTAGCTTTTGACAAAGGAGAACTATTGAATTTACACCATTGTAATAAAGTTTCATAACTGGATTGATTGTCATTACTTATTTTGGCTAAAGCCGCGAAATCCTGACGCCAATCTAATTTTTCGGATAATTCTTTTACCGCTTGATGATTTCTAAGAATCTCTTCATTTGGCAAAATGGATAAAAGTTGGTTTGCGAATGTTTTTTTACCAATAAAAGTAGCTGTTCTATTCAAGTTTTGAAACAAAGAATGTGCGCCGAAAATATCTAAATCATACGCATACGGATGGTGAAAATCATTGAATTCCTGTCCGTTTTCGAAAGGGATTTTGTTTCTTTCGAGATAGGAAATTTCATTTTCATTAATATCCAATAATGCTTTATTGACTTGCTTCTGGAAAAGTAATTTACTGTGAATACGCATCAAGAACACAAAGAATCCAAAAAGAAGCACTGACAAAACAATGAAAACAATTCCGCTGTTTTTGATGTAATAATACAGGGATACCAAAAAAAATACAATAGCCAGCAATCTTAAGATGCTTATACTATTGTACTTTTTATTAATTCCATTTAATACTGCTGAAAACCCTTCTTTTTTTGCTTTGTATATTTCCATAATTCATTTGAATGAAAGACAAATATAGCAAATTAGATTTCGGGGGAAAGCCAAATTTAACACGTTAATCAATATGAATCGCTAAAATTGGAATATCAAAGTTAACCGCTATTTTTTTGGTTAAACTAGGATTAAAAATCCCTTCAAAAAAACCTCTTTTATACGTAAGCATTGTCAAAATATCAATGTCTTTATACATAATAAAGTCTAAAATGGTTTCTTTCACTTCATTACAGCTAATAACAAAAAACTCAATGGGCTCCTGCATGAATTCCTCTTCCCAACTAGTTATTGTATCTTTGGAAACATCAGATTCATTGGTTTTGACATAAAGACATTTCACTTTGGCTTTTGTTTTTTTAGCAATCTCCAAAACCATTTTCAAAGCTTTTTTATCTTTAGGTCTAAAACGGGTTGTAAAACCAATGGTCTCAATTTTTTTAAATTTTGCTTCAGCAGGAACACATAACATCGGGACTTCAATTCCAGAGATTATAGCTCCTGCATTAGTTCCTATAAAAAATGCTTCCCAACCAGTGGCGCCTGAAGTTCCCATAATTACAAAATCTATTTTATCTTCTTTAATCGATCTTTTGATATTAAAAAGCAAATCTCCATCCATAAGCCTGTGAGAAATCTTAATCTTGTCAAGATTACGTTCTTCCGCTATTGCGCGGAGTTTTGGGATTTCCTCCTTGAACATATTAAATTTTGCCAACTGTAAAGAATCATAAATGACAGCGTAATTTTCAGGGAAAAACTGATTATCATATATTGGCAGTTCAAAGGTGTGCAATAAAACGAGTTCACCCTGAACTATTTTTGCAAATTCTAAAGCATGGACAAAAGCATTTGTGGCCACCTCAGAAAAATCTGTCGGGAATAGAATCTTTTTCATTTTATTAAGTATTAAAATGGTACGTCTACCAAAGATAATTATAAAAACTTAAGTTAAATATGATTAATATCAGACAATGTATTAAAATTATCGGTTAATTCAGTCATTATCCTAAATCTTTATAAAATCAAATTATCCAAATCTTAAATGCTTTATTCATGAATAGCAAGAATAGGTACATTCACATGAAAGGCTAATTTTTTTGAAAGACTAATTTGAAATAATTTTTCAAAGAAATTTTTATGGTACACATGCATTGCAATCATATTGATTTTATATAAATCAACGAAATTTAATATTATACCTTCTACATCATCGCCTGAAATGGAATGCAAAGCTATGTTATGGCCTTTAATTAATTCATTCCAATCTTCCATATAGTCATTCTTATTTACATGATGTGGCGATTGTACGCGCAAACAATCAATATGTGCTTGAAATACTTTAGCCAAAGCCTTCACTCGAATAAAGGATTCAATATCTTCGGGTTTATATTCTGTAATAAAAAGTAAATTTTTTATAGGTTGGTATTTACAGTGTTCAGGAATGGCCAAAACAATTGCTTTGACATCATTCATTACTTTTGTCGCTACCGTACCCAAAAAAGTCTCTTTTAAACTGGTCGCGCCTTTAGTTCCCATTACTATAAAATCAATATTTTCGTGCTTTATTATTTTTTGTATTTCATCAATCAAATTCCCTAAAATCAAAACATGACTTGTTTTTACTTTATCCAAATTATTTTCTTCGGCAATATTTCTTAAAATTGGAACTTCATCTTTGTAGTTTTCGAAATTACTTAACTCGGTAACATCATAAATTTCATGTAAGTATTCCGAAACATTAACATAATTGACCTTTGGAAATTGATACACGTGCATTGTAATAATTTCAGCATCTATCGAATCTGCCAGTTTTAATGCGTAAATAAATGCATTTTTGGATGCATCCGAAAAATCGGTTGGAAATAGAATTTTCTTCATGACACCTATTAATTAATTGTTAGTCAATTATTTACATAAAATTACAACAAAAAAATAAATTAATTAGGATAAATAGCTCATAGTCTTATTTTTAACTGAAAATAAAGTTAATGGTTTTATAAGGGAATCTTGTTGCTTTACAAGTTTTACTTACTTTTGCATAAAATTGAATACAAATATGATACCTCAAGATTCCATAGTGGCACTGGCAACTCCTTCGGGAGCCGGAGCAATAGCCGTAATTCGGATTTCCGGCGAAGATGCCATTACTATTGGTAATTCTGTTTTTCGATCTATCAAAAACAAAGATTTAACAACGCAAAAAACACATACGTTACACTTGGGCCATATTATGGATAATACCAAAACTTTGGATGAAGTCTTGGTGTCTATTTTTAAAGGACCAAATTCCTATACTGGCGAAAATACGATTGAGATTTCCTGTCACGGCTCCACTTATATCCAACAACAAATCATTCAGTTATTGCTTCGAAAAGGCTGCCGTATGGCAGATCCAGGCGAATTTACGTTACGAGCTTTCTTAAACGGAAAACTTGATTTGTCACAAGCCGAAGCCGTTGCCGATTTAATTTCCTCCGATAATGAAGCCTCACATCAAATTGCGATGCAACAAATGCGTGGTGGTTTCTCTAACGAAATAGCCAAATTACGGGAAGAATTATTAAATTTTGCTTCGCTAATCGAACTGGAATTAGACTTTGCCGAAGAAGATGTGGAATTTGCAGACAGAACCCAGTTCCATGAATTATTAAACAGAATTGAATTTGTCCTAAAACGATTAATCGATTCGTTTGCGGTGGGTAATGTCATAAAAAATGGGATTCCTGTAGCTATTGTGGGCGAACCCAATGTAGGGAAATCAACACTTTTGAACGCTTTATTAAACGAAGAACGCGCCATCGTTTCCGAAATTGCGGGAACTACACGTGATACGATTGAAGACGAATTAGTGATTGGAGGAATCGGATTTCGATTCATAGATACCGCAGGAATTCGCGAAACCGAAGATGTTGTGGAAAGCATCGGAATTCGTAAGACTTTCGAGAAAATTGAACAAGCGCAGGTTGTCGTTTTTCTTTTTGATAGTTCCGAATTTAAAGTATCCGGTTTAAAGTTGAAAGTGGAACTAGAGAAAATCAAGAATCAATTTCCGTTAAAACCTTTAGTTATCATTGGTAACAAAGCCGATAAATTAGAAGAAAATGAAATTCAAAATCTGAAAAAAGAGATTCCGGAAGTTTTGCTTTTATCTGCTAAAGAAAAAACAAACGTCGATGATCTTAAAAATCAATTGCTCTCGTTTGTGAATACTGGAGCATTACGAAATAATGAAACAATCATAACCAATACAAGGCATTACGATTCTTTACTGAAAGCTTTAGATGAAATTCAAAAAGTAAAATACGGACTTGAAACTAACTTGTCAAGTGACTTGATGGCTCTTGATATTAAGGAAGCGCTGTATCATTTTGGGATGATCACGGGACAGGTTACTAACGATGAATTGTTGGGGAATATATTTGCGAATTTTTGCATCGGAAAGTAAGTTCAATGGCGATTTCAATTTGAACTAACAAGAAAGAATAATTTTAGACAATAGCAAACAATCCTTAAAGTTTAATTTTCTTCATCATCGTCAAAATCAAAAAAATCTTTCGGATTAAAAGGAATATCATCATCTGGGTCTTTGTCATGGGCAGAAACTCCCGGTGGATTGAATAATCCCCATTCATCTTTGATATAATTCCACATGTCAAAACCCGTCACCCACTCAATGAATAGCAAACGGAATTCATCAATTTCTTTGCGCAATAATATGATGTAGTCTTTGTCTGTGATATCTTCCTCAAAACGCAAACTTCCGGCCTGAACATATAATTCCCGAGCAGCTTTTCTAATTATTGCAGCATTTTCCATTCGTAAATCGTATAAATCACCCGCTTCTGCTCCTGCAATTTTTGCTGGAATTATCATTGCATTTTCAAGCATAAAACGAACTGTAGTTTCTTGCAAAAATTCATTATCAGCAGGAACAATTTGTACTAATCCTTGAGTGAGTTTTATAATTTGTTCTGCCTTTTGCATAAGAGGCATTTTTCGTGTTTCATCTAATCTGGACATATTCTATATTTCTGATTTTTTTAAATCTACACTTTAAATAGTTCTGTTCACTTTTTTAGTCTTTTTCCTTTAAACAAATTTCGACTCCAGCGTACTAATTCAAATTCCCAGTTTATTTTATAAAAACTGTACCAAGATAGAACGTTTATCTCTTATATTTTGCTATTCCCTAAGAGTTTAGCTATTTTTTTTTATTGGTTAAAAAATGCATGATTAGCCAGGCCAGTAAATATGCGGAACCACACATAATAAATATAATATTATACCCAGCTGTTATATTGCCCAAAAGCTTAAAATGATCTAAAATCATACCGATGGCTAAAGGAAAAAGGATGCCTCCCACGGAGCCTGCCATGCCGCCGATACCTACTACTGAGCTGATATCCTTTTTTGGAAAATAATCAGACACTGTCGTGAAAATATTGGCACTCCAAGCTTGATGGGCTGCCGCTGCCAAGCTGATTAATCCCACTGCAACCCAGATATTTTGAGTAAACTGTGCCAGCATGATAGGCAATACGCAAATGGCAATGATAAACATGGTCGTTTTACGGGCTCTTTGCACATTCCATCCTTTTTTAATTAAATAGGAAGATAAAAAACCACCTCCTATACTGCCAATAGTTGTGGCAGTATAAACTATAACTAAAGGTAAACTTGGTTTTTTTAAATCGAGATTAAAAGTTTCGGCAAAATAAGAAGGCAGCCAAAACAGGAAAAACCACCAAACAGGATCGGTTAAAAGCTTTCCAAAAATGAATGCCCAGGTTTGTTTTATTTTAAATAATGTAATCCATTTAACCGGAACTTCCGTTTCCAAGACTACTTCATTATCGCTGTGAATATAATCGAATTCCTCTTTGGATATTTTTTTATGTCTCGCAGGAGTTTCATAATACTTCCACCAAAAAATTAACCAAATAAAGCCAATGGCACCAGTGATGACAAAGGCTTCTTGCCAGCCGTAAGCACCTAAAATTGCGGGAACCATGATGGGAGCAACAACGGCACCCACATTGGCACCCGAGTTGAAAATTCCGGTAGCCAGCGCGCGTTCTTTTTTAGGAAACCATTCCGCTACCGATTTTATGGCGGCTGGAAAGTTACCGGCTTCCGCCAAACCTAAACCTACTCTGGCCAATCCAAAACCAAAGGTGCTTTTGGCAAATGCGTGTGCAACGGCGGCTATACTCCAAAAGAATACGGATACTGAATAACCCAGCTTAGTTCCAATTTTATCAATCCATCGTCCGAAACCCAAAAGACCAATGGCATAGGCTGCAGAAAAAGCCATCACAATATTGCTATAATCCGTTTCTGTCCAGTTGAATTCTTTTTCCAATGTAGGTTTTAATAAACCAATCACTTGCCTGTCGATATAATTAATAGTGGTTCCGAAAAACAACAAGGCCAGTATACCATATCGAACTCTTTTTTCTGAAGATATATTCATTTTAGGATTTTTTACAAGATTGAATTAGAATAGTAGCCTTTGTTATATAATCGGAAAGGGCTTCAAAATTACCTTCTTCAATTAAGCTGGTTTGCAGTAGTTTGCTACCCATGCCTACGGCTGACACTCCGGCTCCAAACCAAGCCTTCAGGTTTTGTTCTTCAGGCTCTACCCCACCGGTAGGCATAAATAGGAGTTCGGGAAAAATATCTTTTATAGATTGAATATAAGAAGGACCCACTAAATTGCCTGGAAATATTTTTACCAATGTGGCTCCCAAAGTTTGAGCTTGGTGAATCTCGGTTGGGGTTAAACAACCTGGGATCCAAGCCAAGTTTTGTTCCAGAACAATTTTGGCCACTTCTAGAGAAACAATGGGACTCACGATAAAGTCGGCTCCTAAATCCAAGAATTCTTTAGCGGCTTCGGCGGTTTTTATCGTGCCAATACCTAATAATAAATCGGGCATTTCCTGTTGAGCGACTGCTTTAAGTGCTTCGAAATTAGTCGCAGCATTTTCTCCGCGATTGGTATATTCGAGTACGCGGACTCCTGATTGATACAAAGCCCGTAATATGTTAATGCTTACGTCTTTCTTTTCATGGTAGTACAAAGGCAACAAGCCCGACTGTATGATTTGTTGAATAACACGTTCTTTTCTATTCATCTTGCTGTATTAACTGTTCGATTTCTTCTGCTTCAGATGTGGTAGCATCTCCTTTTAAAAATAATTTTTGATAAGCTGCTCTTGCCGCAAATTCAACTATTTGTTGCGGTTCTTTTTTATGTAGAATGCCATAAATGAGCCCGGCCATAAAACAATCTCCAGTTCCCACCTTGTCTATGGGTTTTGTTGCAAACAAAGTTTTGCTTTTATAAATGTTCCCTTGTTGGTATAAAACCGCAAAATATTTTACACTTTCTTGTTCATTAAACCGGAAGGTATTAGCAACAGTGTTGCAATTGGTATATTTTGCCAAAATTTCTTCAGAGGTATTTTTGGCTTGGTCCACTAAATCGGAATCGCTTCCTGACTCTATTAATTTCGGATTAATTGCGATGCCCAACATTTTTTTAGCAGCCCAGATATTACCCATAATCACATGGGCATAGCTTGCCAGTTTAGGCATTACATCTATGGGCTCAAAGCCATATTTCCAAAGTTTTTCCCTGTAATTCAAATCCAAGGAAATGGTGATTCCTTTTTTTGTGGCTACAATCAGCGCTTCCTCGCAAAGAGCTGCGATATTTGCATTTAGCGCAGGCGATATGGCAGTAAAATGAAACCAAGAGATGCCTTCAAAAATTTCTTCCCAGTTGATGCTTGACGGTTCTAATTCTGAAAAAGAGGAATACTTACGATCATAAATTACGCCTGCATTTTTAACATCGGCACCTTGATTAAGGTAATAGGCTCCAATGCGTTCGCCCGACTTAATAATTGGATTGGTATCAACACCCATTTGTTGATAATAAGCAATAATGGTATCCGACAGGAAATGATCGGGCATAGCAGTACAATAAGCTACAGGGATATTCCATTTGGCTAATGCCAAAGCAACATTGCTCTCTGCACCGCCTATATAGGCCGCTATATCTTGCTGGAACGGAAAGTTTTCCCCCATACTATACCTCAAAAGAATTTCCCCAAAACAAAGTACTTTACCCATAATTGAATCAAAATATTTTTTAGTGATGAAACGTTAAAAATTGCTTTTAATAATTGAATCAATTATTTACCTTCCCATCCATCCGCCATCAACGGTCAATAAAGTACCGTGCACATAGTCGGCTGCTTTTGAGGATAAAAAAACGACAGGGCCTTTGAAATCTTCCGGTTCTCCCCAACGATTGGCAGGAATACGTTCTAAAATGGAACGGCTTCGGTTTTCATCAGCCCGTAAGGCTGTGGTATTATCGGTAGAAATATAACCAGGGACAATGGCGTTTACATTTACGCCTTTGGAGGCCCATTCGTTGGCGAAAGCTTTTGTCAATTGGGCGACAGCCCCTTTACTTGCGGCATAACCAGGAACGGTAATTCCCCCTTGAAATGAAAGCAATGAAGCGGTAAATATAATTTTTCCCTGTTCCCTTTTCAGCATTTCCTTGCCAATTTCCCGTGTTAGAATAAAAGGAGCGGTTTGATTTATGGCTATAACTTCATCCCAATATTCATCGGGATGCTCGGCAATAGGTTTGCGTAAAATAGTGCCGGCATTATTTACCAATATGTCGATTTGAGGATGGTCTTCTTTTACTTTTTTAATGAATATTTTTAATGCTTCTCGATTGGAAAAATCACATTGATAAGCGTAAAATTTTCTTCCGCTAGCCAATACTTCTTGTTCTACCTCACTACCGGCTGCTTCTAAACTGGCCGAAACACCAATAATATCTGCACCGGCTTCCGCCAGAGCTACAGCCATTGCTTTGCCAATTCCTCTTTTGCATCCGGTTACCAAGGCAAGTTTTCCGTCTAATTGAAACATATCCAGAGTTTTCATTTTGTCTTTAATTAATTGTGGTTATTTCAAGTTTACTGTCAACGGCAAATTTATTTGCTGATAAAAATCATCCAAATACTTGAACCATTGTTTGGCATTGGTTATTTTTCCGGCTTTATTCCAGGCGGCTCCGGTGTAGTATACGATAGGTTCATTATTCTTTACTGCGGTTTTGGCTAATATTTGTGTATTGCCTACAATCATGTTGTTTGCCGGAGTGGTCAATATGGTGCCAACACCAGTTGTGCCATCTTCGCCATGAGTGGGTTCCCAATAACCCATTATGCCTTGTTGTTCGTTTAACGAAATAACACCATTTTCGGGTCTTTTGATTATACCTACAACAACTGGTAGTGGTTTGCTGTCTTCGAAAGTATAAACATTTTCTATGCGATTTAACTGTGAACCGGCATCTAAAGAAATAGTTTTTGTGGCTCTAACTTTTATTCCGCCAGCATCCCAAGTGTCATAAGTCAATTGGAATGAGGAGCGTAAAGGGCCATTATCCAATACTTTCCATTGGTGGTAATTTGCCGAATAGCGGATAGTGTCATTCACATAGGGCGCCATATTGCCTGCGCCCAATGAAAAACCAACATGATAATAGTCCATCCCATTGCCGTTATCTATATGATAATTTCCCCGTTTATAACGTTCGTTGATTATCAATTTATCAGTTCGTTTAACCCAAACGTCTAAGCCGTAAGCATCTTCTTTTGTTTTCTCTATGGCTTTACCGTAGGTACGAAAGGCTATTTGGTCATTTTCCCAAGCAAAATCATCTTTGCGTTCCGGCACAAAACGAGCATAGGTTTTGGCAACAAAAGTTTCCGGTTTTCCTTTTTGTATTAAAAGAGTAAGTGTCGATTTTGCTTTGACATTAACCTGAATTAGCAAATTTTGAATTGCAGGAAGTCCCTGATGTTCCAATTGGAAAGGGATCTGTTTCTTGGTAACGGGATTAATCACCACAAAATTAGTGGTATCTATTTGCGGATAATGGGATAAAACAGTTTCCCATTTCACTGCTACGATGGCTTCTTTTCGTTCTAAAGCTGAATTGTTTTGAATACGAATGGTCGCTTTCGTTTGTGCCAAAAGACCCATTGGCAAGATAAGAGCAAGCAATAAAAGGGATTTGATAAATTTCATAATGAGTTATTTTAATTCATTAATAGCACAATGATCCATGTCGCCATAGTCTAAGTTCTCTCCAGCCATGCCCCAAATAAAAGTATAGTTGGAGGTTCCCGCTCCCGAATGGATGGACCAATTAGGTGAGATTACAGCCTGTTCGTTCTGCATCCAGATGTGTCTCGTTTCTTGTGGTTGACCCATAAAATGGCAAACACTCTGATTTTCTGGTATTTCGAAATAAAAATACGCTTCCATGCGTCTGTCGTGGGTGTGGGCCGGCATGGTGTTCCAAACGCTTCCAGTTTTTAGTTCGGTCATTCCCATTTGAACCTGACAGGTTTGCACCACACTATTCACGATTAATTTATTGATGACACGATGGTTAGCCGTTTCTGCTGATCCTAATTCTACAATCTCTGCATCAGATTTTGTTATTTTTTTGGATGGATAAACATGATGAGCCGGAGCCGAATTTAAATAGAATTTTGCAGGGTCGTTGGCATCAACCGATTCGAAAAACACCTCTTTTGTACCTTTTCCAAGATACAAAGCTTCTTTAAAGTCGATTTCAAATCGCTCGCCATCTGCGGTAACAATCCCTTTTCCGCCTACGTTAATCATACCGATTTCTCTTCTTTCCAGAAAATATTTAGCTTTTAAATCATTAGGATTGGGTAGCGTCAATTTTTGGTTTATTGGCATGGCACCTCCTATAATATATCTGTCGAAATGAGATAAAGTCAGTCTAACCTCATCGCCACTAAAAACGGTTTTAATTAAAAAATTTTCGCGTAAAGCTTCAGTATCCATTTGTTTTGCTTCTTTTGGACTTACCGCAAAACGGCTTTCAAAATTGGAATTCATAAGTGTTTTTTTATTTTTTTGTATTCTTAGGGTTTGATTTTAGCCCATTATTTAGCTGAAAAATCTCCAATACTGCTTTTTTGGCATGAGATTTTTCTACTGAATTATTCAAAAATGAAGTATTTTAGGTTGACATCCTTCTTATCAACTGCACAGGTATTGTTGTAACTTCAGTTTGTACAGTAGTCTCGACTTCATTTGTTTTCTCGGTTAATTTTTTCATCAATTCATCGACTATTTTATTGCCGACCAATGTTGGAAATTGTTCTACCGTAGTAATCGATGGCCTGATGATTTCTGTTCTGGAATCATTGGAATAACCAACAATTTTCAAATTTTCGGGCACGGCGATATTGTGTTCGCGGGCAAACTCCAATACCGCAATGGCGCTAGTGTCATTGGATGTGAAAACGGCATCAGGTTTTATTTCGTCTTCAAATATTTTTTCCATCGCCTTGCGGGCATTTTCGTGTGTTAGTTCTTGATAGAAAATTAGGTCTTCATTAATCGGAATGTTGTATTGTGCCAGTGCTTTTTTATAACCTGTAGAGCGGTCGATATAAAGATTGGAAGTCAGCGGTCCTGAAATATGGACTATTTTTTTGCAGCCCAATTCCAATAAATGTTGGGTAGCCAAATATCCTCCTCTGAAATCATCGCCTTTAACAATCGTTGCTTTATAAGGTTTGGTAGGTACCCTATCGTAAAAAACCAAAGGAATATTGTTGTTGACAAACACATCAAAATGGCTGAAATCTTCGGTTTGGAGCGTGCAGGCAACAATCAAAGCATCAACCCGAGAGGAAAACATAATGTTGGCCAGTTCTTTCTCTAACTGTAAAGAATCGTTTGACTGGCAAATGATCAAATTATAACCCAGTTTATGCAATTGATTTTGTATAGTCGTAATTACTTCAGCATGAAAAAACATCGATATGCGAGGAACCATTAGGCCTATAGTATGGGTTTTGTTACTGCGTAGACTTGAAGCCATTAAATTGCGACGATACCCCAATTTTTCAGCCATATCCAACACTCGTTTTTTGGTCTCCGCTTTTACATAGGTCCCATTATTTAATGCTCTAGAGATTGTTGCAGGAGAGAGTTTTAAAGCCTCTGCAATATCGAGTATGGTATTATCTTGATGTTTTTTTTCTTTTGGCATAATCTATAGTATGATAACTAATTAATTTTAAAGGTATTGATGTGTTTTTTAATGTTATTTATTTTTTTCTGCTTTATATTCATTTTCAAATGCTACTAAAATAAATTTTATTTTCAAAATAAGAGTTTTTATTTTATGTTAAACGCTTTTTATTACTAAATTTTGGAAAATAAATGAGCAAAAAAATACTTTTTTCATAGTTCTATTTACGTTTTGGCTTGTTGATAGGCTTCTTTTATTTCTTCTGTTCCTCCTACTTCGAGTACGATAACAAAAGGTTTATTTGATTTATATTCCGTAGGAATTGCAATGCTATAAAGGCTGGAATTCTGTTTGTTTCTTCCTCTGTTAATAATGTCTGCTGTTTTTTTATTTTCTAATAAATAGGCTTTAACAGGTTTTAATCCTCCTTTTGGGATTTCGATGTTTACTCTTTCATTAATTGGTCTGTTTATGACAGTGAGATAAATTTTGTTGTCTTTCTTGGTATAATAACCCCATCCTTGTTTCTTTAAATTAACGTAGGTGCAACCATATATAGCTTCATTGTTTATCTTCATCCAATCCCCTATTTCCTTTGCCAATTTGGTTTCTTCGGGTCTGATAGCTCCTTTCCCATCAGGACCAAAATTGAGAACGAAATTGCCATTTAAGGAGACCGATTTTACGAGCATTTCTATTAAATCATGAGATGTTTTTACATACCCTCTCCAATCTGAATGATAGCCCCATTGATTTTCGGGGACTGTCATCACACAATCCCAATCATTTCCGTGTACATCCTCAATTGAATTTGGTAAATCACGTTCCCATCCTTGTTCATAATCGCCCATCAAAACACCATTAGAATCAAAACCACGTTTTCCGTTTTCATCAGCTCTAAATCGACTTCCTATTATTAGTCCAGGACGCATTGCTCTTAATTCTTTTTCCAATTGGTCCACCCAAGCAAATTCTTTCATCCATGCGCCATCCCAAGTGCCATCGAACCAAAGTCCTTTTGCTGTTGGGTAATCCGTCAATAGCTCGATCAACTGATTGCGGGTAAATTCTTTGAATGTCGCATACCTAGTCTTTTCTTCATCCGTTTTAAAAGGTTTGTAATTAGACCAATTCAGTCTGTCTTCTGTAGTTATCCCAGTACCTGCCTGATAACCCGGATGATTCCAATCAATAATAGAGAAATATAGGTAAACATCAATCCCTTCTTTATCATAAGCAGTCACTATTTCTTTAAGTATGTCTTTCTTATAAGGGGTGTTTTTAATGTTGTAATCCGTGTATTTACTTGGCCAAATACAAAATCCATCATGATGCTTCGTGGTTATAATTACATACTTAGCGCCCATGTTTTTAGCTTGTTTTGCCCATGCTGCAGCGCTAAAATTGACAGGGTTAAATTGTTTGTACAGCTTGTCATATTCGGCATTCGGCATACCTTCCCAGGAACGAATCCATTCTGCTGCTCCTCCATAATATTTTCCATCCCAATGCCCTCCCGGAATGGCATATACTCCCCAGTGGATAAACTGTCCCAGTCCATATCCTCTCCAACGAGCCATATCAGCATCCATTCTTTTACCTTCTCGGTGTGAACCGTACTGCAATGGAATTTTTGTTTTTTCCTGGCTAAATGATTTTGCAGGCAAGCAGACTGTTGCAATAAAAAAGATAAAGAGTAACTGTTTTGCTGCTATGATTTTTACTTTTTTATTCATTGTTATTTCAATTTCACAAACAAGTGTGCACTATTATTAAATGGCAATTATTCTAGGTAGTTAATATTCCACATGATAATCCTTTTTAAAAGGCTGGCTACTCCATGCTTTTTTTGAAGTCCAGTCAGTCGCGGGGTCGGTCCAGAATTTATTGTCTGCCGGTAAACCCAATGTTAAAAAACCCAATGTAGCCATATACAAACTTCCGGTAGAGGTATAGTAATCTGCTATCATGGGCTGATGGCCACAAAAACCAAGTACCAGCCATCCGTTGTTGTCAAAATTATTGCAGTCGTCATACATGCGGTGCATTACTGCACTTAATGCACAACGGACCTGTGCCTGTGCGACATATTCCGGTAATTTTTCCATTAATGCTGTTTGTGCCAAAGCTTGGAAGGCTGCGGTACGATAGGTAATGGAACGTCCAAAGGCGGGGTAAGTTCCATCAGGTGCAATAAAACGTTCTGAAAACTCTGAATAACGCACCATTCTTTTTACGGCGGTTTCATACTCCTCGATCTTAATTTTTTTCTTATCCAACAGCACTTTAAAAAAGTCCACCAGCATTGGATGTATTACATAACTATTGTAATAATCCATGCTGAAACTGGGACCATCGCTATACCAGCCATCACCCTGGTACCACTCAATCATTTTTCTTTTGGCAAAATCAATACGGACAGGATCCGGTTGTTCACCAATGCTCAGCAGGAAAGCCTCATTAATACCGGCAAACAAAAGCCAATTGTTATAGGCACCTGTTCTGGTACGCAATGCTTTAAATTCTTCTATTACTCTTTTTTTTGTTACGGAATCCAATGGTTCCCACAATGCTTTTGGAGCCCTTAAAAAAGCCTGGGCCATATAGGCAGCATCAACTATCGGTTGGCTTTCGGTTCTGAAGTTGAGATAATCCGGATTGTTAGGATCAACTGCATTGGCAATTCCTTTCAGCAAGGCCTCCCGTAATTCTTTCCGCTGTTTTCCTTCTTTCGTATCATCATCGGGCAGTGCCAGCCAGGGAGCTACGCCAGCCATGGTACGGCCAACGGCTTCTAAGTAAGTTACTTTTTCCACCTGCAAGCCGTAACCCGGACCCTTTTCTAAAGGCATGTTTTTTTTCAAGGTGCCCTGTGCCAAGTTTAAAATAACAGGCGAGGCTATTTTATATAACAGGTTGCTCCAGTATTCCCGATCCTGTGCACCGGTTACCATTGCAACTACCTGTTTTTTAGATTTATTTTTGCTTTTTTGTGCCATAACATTTGTTATTGGCACACATACCGCCAGTAATACTATTGCAGCAATAGCAGGAATGGATCTTTTTTTTATGCAATTTTTCATTTAACTATTCTTGATTAAATTTGATTAGTTCTATTCCTTAACATGCTGTCCTTTTTTAGCTTCTAAATTAATAATCGACCGCATAATCTTTCTCAAAAGGTTGGCCGCTCCAAGCTTTGCGTTGTGTCCAATCTGTAAAAGGTTCTGACCAAAATTCATGAGTGGCAGGTAAACCCAATGGTAAAAATACCAATGACGTAATGTACATACTACCCGTGTTGGAATAATAATCAGCCAGATTTTTTTGTTTATCGCCGATCAATCCCAGTGTAAGCCAATCTCCTTTTGTAAATGTGGATGGGATGAACATTTTCTTCATCACCGATGTTAATGCAGATCGTACTTGGGCAGGTTTTATCTCTTTAGGCAAAGCATTATCCAAAGCCAGTTTTACCAATGGCCAAAATGTACCAACACGATAGGTGGATGAACGACCAACAACCAGATATGTTCCTTCGGGTGAAATATACCGCTCTTGGAAAGAAGCATAACGCTGCATCCTTTTATAAGCAATGTCATATTCCTTTTTGTCTCTTCTTCCTTTTGCAACATTTACTCTCAGTACTTCAACTAACATAGTATGAATGACAAAACCATTATAGTGATCAAAATGAAATTTATCCCCATCACTATACCAACCATCGCCTATATACCATTTGTTTATTTTGTCAATGGCAGTATCAATTCTTGCCGCATCAATGTCTTCACCAATGTTTAATAAAAAACTCTCAATCATGGCGGCAAATAAAATCCAGTTATTGTTCCAGGGTTTTATTTGACGAATGGTCTTGAATTCATGGATGAAGCGTTCTTTGGTTACCGCATCCAAGGGTTTCCATAATGTATCGGGAGCTGCTAATAATGCTTGTGCTATATAAGCCGCATCTACTAGAGGCTGTTGTGTTTTTGAGGAACCCCAATACAAATAGTCGGGGCTGTTTGGATCTACGGCATGAGCAAGGCTTTGTTGTGCTTGCAAAAGGAGCCGCTTTCTAATTATGCCTTCAGCAGTAGTGTCTTCGGGTAAGGCAAGAAAAGGAGCAAGCCCTGGAATCAATCGGCCAAAGGCTTCCATGTAAGCCACTTGTTCATTTCGTCCGTCCCAGGTCGGGCTGTATTCCATAGGCATGTTTTTTCGCAATTCTCCCTTACTCATATTACTTAATACGGGAGTAGCAATTTTATCCAGTAAGTCTATCCAGTAAGCACGGTCATTTGGTTTGGTTGCTACAGTATCATCGAAAATAGAATTTGTGCCTGCCACTATATTTTGTCCGGGAACAAAACCTGTAAAAGCAAGTAAGGATGACCATTTGAGAAAATTTCTTCTTTGCATTAGTTACTATTTTTATACTGTTTCAAATTGCTTTTTATTTTTTCGATAATCGATGGTTGCATTTGGCTTGACCAATGAATAAATCTTAACCAGGTTTACAAATACCATTTCTTATATCTCTGTAATGCCTCCAAAAAATAATAATCGGCATAAGTAAGCGGTACATCAACTTCCGAATTAAACGGTAAAGCCCCTACGCTGTGCATCAAAAGAAATCCTCCGTTTTCTCCCAACTTAGCGCGGTATTTGTCTGAAGCAAGAGATTGGATCATCTTCTCAGCCGCCGCCACATATTGTTTTTTCTCTTTTTTAGTGGCGTACTGTCCCAGTTCTAATAATGCAGAAGCCACTAATGCGCCTGCAGAAGCATCTCGTAAAGCATTTGGCATGTTTGGTGCGTTAAAATCCCAGTACGGAATTTTATCTTCAGGCAAATTGGGATGACTGAGTATAAACTTGGCGATATTTTTTGCTTGTTGTAAATAGTTTTTGTCTTTCGTAAAGCGATACATCATCGTATAACCGTATAATCCCCATCCCTGACCGCGGGCCCAAGCAGATGAATCTGCTGTTCCCTGCCAAGTTATTTTTTGAATAACCTTGCCCGTAGCCAAATCATAATCTAAAACATGATAAGAGCTGTAATCCGGTCTGAAATGATTCTGGATGGTAGTATTCGCGTGTGTAATAGCAATCTCTTTATATTTAGGATCTCCTCCGTTATCGCTGACCCAGCTTAACAATTCCAGATTCATCATATTGTCAATAATTACCGGACATTTAAATCTTTTACTGCTGTCCCAACTCTGGATTGCTTTTATAGAAGGACGGTATCGGGTTGCTAATGAGGCTGCGGCAGTATCGATGGTAGCCTTATCTTCAGGTTTTCCAAATAATCTGTAAGCATTGCCAAAACTGCAATACATCATAAAACCGAGATCGTGGTTGCCTGTGAAATGTTTTTCTTTTTCCAGGATCGCCAAGCGTTTTTCCGCTTCTATTCTTATTTCTGAATCTTTTGTGTATTCATAAATATACAAAAGAGTTCCAGGGTAAAAACCGCTGCACCACCATTTAGTATCGCTCGTTTCCACCTTGTTAGTTTTGGTATTAAATGTTTTAGGCATAACATCCCCAGCCACATTTTTACTTAAAACCTTGTATTGCTGGGCGGCAAAACTGAACTGCTCATCGATGAGCTGCGTCATTTTGTTTTTAGTTGAGGTGTTTTTGTTTGATTTATCTTGTGCAATAATGGTGTTGGACATCCATAGGCATAAGAGTAGTATAAAAATGGACTCTCTTTTTGATGATTGTTTCATGTTATTTTGGTTAAATTATATTTGTTTTAATCGGGGTTTAATAGTTTTAACAATATTATAAAAACGTTTTCATAAATTGTGTATTTATTTGCAGTTTTTTAGTTTTCGGCTATTCTTAATTTATAATTATTGAGCAATAATTTTTTCTTATCTGTCAATATAATGCGGTATAACTTGTCTTGTTTCCAAGAAGTTAGTAATCGCTTATCGGTAAGGGGCAATTCTTCTATCTTTATTTCAAAAATGGCTGCTGGATAATAGAAATTGATGCTTTTCCCTCCTTTTTCTTTCAGTTTTATTTCACCGGCTTTTACCAGTACTGGAAGCTGTGTTGTTATAAAATGTTGCTTCGATTCCCCTTTGTATTCCTTCAATGAGAATTGATCCTCAATTACTAATTCGGGCTGGGATGCTCTTTTCAGGGTATAGGTTCTATTCCAAAATTTACAAGAAGCCTCTTCGGGATAGGCACCCGCTACGTTTAAACCAAAGCGGAGCTGGGATTTTGAGTTTTGAAAACTAACCTGTGAGGCTTTGAATTTTTTTCCATAGGCTTGGGAAAAACCGTTAATCATAGGTACATTATGGTAGTCCGACTGCATGGTCCAAATTTCATATCGCTTAGGACCAAAAGTTTTTGACGAATAGGTTTCTACTCCAATATCTGCTAAAAGGGGTGTCCCTTCATGATAAAGAACAAAAGTGCCTATGTCATTGTGATTATGGCTTTCATCATTATAACCGCCTTTTGCAGCAAAGAAAAAACCTTTTGAAGAATCTTTGTCGGTTCTTCCCCCGCTAACTTCCGTACCATTAAACCAAAATGACATTTCTGTTGATTTGACGGCGGGAGTAACTTGAATTGATGGATAAAGATCGACATTGTGTATTGCAACATCTAAAGAACCTTTTGTAGGAGAGCCATAAAAATTTTCTTGATTAGCCAAAAAAGACCCAAATTGTTTTAATGAAGTATCATTTACATAATTTCCATATCGAAAAACCACACCTGGATAGGTATGCAGCCTCACGGAAGAGTCTGCAAAATTGATATAATAATCTTCATTAACATGAGCATTTAATATATAGGTTCCCATATTTTTTATAATAGGAGCATCAGATAAAGATATTTTCCCTTTAGAATATGTTTTAAGAAGTTCCAAATATTCCATCATCTTAGCAGCAGCATGACTCCAATACGCCGGTCCTTCTTCGCAAGCGCCATCGTCTTTGTAGTAATTTATAAATTTGTCTACAGATTGCATGCTTTTTGTGATTACTTGCTTACGTACTTTTGGTGTTACTTCGTTCCCCAATAACAAGGTGCTTAATAGTACATTGTAATTACACCATGGGTTCCAATTGTTTACGAAATTCTCGTTTTTAAAACTCATCCACCAAAAGTCATCTCGAACGGTGTAGGGTTCGATAATTCTATGGGTAATTTCATAAGGAATCCTTGCTTTTAAAAAAGGGGAAGTTTTCTCAAAGTCATCTTTAAAAAAATAATACGTCCACGCCAGTGTACTCGCGGTTTCTCCAGCGCCTAAATCTATAATTGGGTCGTTAATATTTGGAATTCCGATACCTCCTTTTTGAGCGGACAAATGAGCTGATAAGGCCCATGTAGATTGTTCGCATACAGCCCAACTTCCATTAATAATAGCATCCAAAAACTTTCCTTCTCCTTCCAAAACCTCAGCAAGAACCAATTTTTTTAAAACATCAAGGCCATCCGACCAATATTTCTCCATTCCCATACGATCTCCGCTACGTTTATAATCAAGATACGCAGTTGCCGGAATACTAGGCCAATTATACGTCATAATTTCCTTGGCGTCAGATAGTATCTTTTTTTGGACGTCTTTAGGCAAGTTCATCAGGCGATTATGGAATTCTTTTTTTTCAAATGGTTTGTATTGTGTTGAATCGAGTGACTCTATCACGTCTTTTTGAATTATTGCCGTGAGTAAGTCTCTTTTTTTCTGGGCATTTGAAACAATAGAAAAAAGTAAAAACATTCCAAAAATAAGCCGTCCAAGGGAGGACTTATTATTGCTTTTGCTTGTTTTGAAGGAAATTGAAAAAAAATCTGTCATGATAAAATGCTTTAATAATGTTCAACTTTATAGTATCTAATTCCATTTAATTTTAAAAATTTACTGGAATATTTATTGATAATGTTGTATCACAAACTATCTGTTTATTTATTCCAGTAAATACAAAACTAAAAGAGTATTAGTAACCCGTTGGGTGTAATTCAAAACGTCAGTTTGAGTGTTTTTTGTGGAGTAAAACGGAACAAAAAATGTATCGAGAACCGTTTTTAATACTAATTTTCTAGTTCTCGATACAATTTTCTTCCCGAGGCTTCGGGAGAAAATCACTCGAACTGACGAAAATTATCATCAAAAACTAATTACACCCAACGGGTTATTAGTAATAAAAAGCCGTTTAATTTTTTGGGGTAAACGGCTTTTTAATTTTTGTGTCAATTACCAACCTGGATTTTGCTTTAAGTTAGGATTAAGAGCCAATTCATTGATAGGAAAAGGCCATAAATAATCTCTGGCAACGTCGAATTTTCTAACAGCACTTTTTTGAGCTATGATGAAATTTTGTGGATTTAACAAAGGTATAACTGAGGTGCCAAATTCGGTAAAGAAATAATTCCCTAACACATCTTTAGGAAGTTCAGTTTCGGCAATTTTCCATCTGATTAAATCCCAATAACGAAACCCTTCAAGAGCAAGTTCCACTCTGCGTTCTCTTCTTATCTCTGTTCTCATATCCAAGCCATTAGCCGCCACAAAAGCATTTGTTAGTTTAGGCATATTAACTGAAGTCCTTTGTCTCAGTAAATTAATGGAGAGGTTCAGGTCAGTATCACTAATGCTGCCATTCAATTCATAAGTGGCTTCTGCATACATCAGTAACACTTCTGCATATCTTGTAATTGGCAAGTCAATATAGGATCTTTGTAAGGTCCAATCAGCAATATTGGCATAACATCTATTGGAAAAACCTGTTTGGTCAAAACGTAATGGAGCAACGGTGAATACTGGAGCCGTTCCAATATAGGGATCTCCTGTCTTAAAAAATCGGTTGCCCATTCTAGGGTCTCTGTTTTTGAAAACTTCAAGTGTTTTGGTAGGTGTTACATATAGAGGAGACTGGGTTGTAGGTAAACCGTCTGTCATCAAATACGAGTCTGCCAATGCTTTTGTAGGACTAGCTGCCCCTCCCTCTAAATTTCTCTGAACAACATGATTAAGTATCGATTCCGAGATATTTTTACCGTATTGTCTCACCAGAATATTTTCTTTATTGGCAAAACCTTCTCCTTCATATTGGAACAGTTGAAAGTAATCTTTAAACAAGCTGTGTTCTCCTGAAAGCATTACCTGTTTTGAAGCATCTTTGGCTATAGTCAGGTGTTTTGCAGGATTTCCATATCCATGAAATTTTGAACGTGTTCCTTCAAACAAAGCAACTTGGGCTTTTAGAGTCAAAGCAGCGTTTTTGGAAATTCGTCCGTAATCCACAGATCCTAATTGCGTTACGGTTCTTAATTTGAGAATAGCATCGTCCAAATCAGTATATATGGCATCAACAATTTCTTCTCTTGTGGCTTGCGCAGCCTGTAATTCAGGTGCATTTACTTCCAATGTTTTTAGTATTAAGGGAACGCCTCCATAACGTTGCAATAATTGATAATAGGCCCAGGCTCTGAAATATTTGGCTTCAGCAACATACCAATTGACACGTTCTTCCGTCACACCTGCCGCTAAAGCTTTAGCCGATTTTTCTATCATATTATTGGCGGCTCTAATGGTGGTGTAATTACTATTATAGCTTCCATCAGTTGCTCCGGGAATTCTAGACCCATCACTAATGGCATTTGGGCCTCCTCCATAAGCATCATCTGACCAAGTGTCGTTGGTTACCGGCAAAGTGGGTAATCTGGAATAAAAATAATTCGCAGCTAATTTCAAATCATTTTCGCTTAACCAGAAAGAGGGGTCGCTTAAACTTGTTTCCGGAACTCGGTCCACATCACATGATATTATAGTTGCTATCAAAAATAATACGGCAACGATTGTTTTATTTTTAGGTATCATAATTCGTAATTTAAAAAAAATTAAAATGTTAGGTTAACTCCAAATGAAACTGTTCCAAACACTGGGTAATCAGCATAAATGCCATTTTTTTGTTCGGGGTCAAAGGTTGTTTTAAACTTGCCAAATTTAGAAACGGTAGCAATATTTTCTGCTGAGAGATAGAATCTTACTCGGCTTAAAAATGCTTTATCCAACACGCTTTTTGACAAGGAATAGCCCAATTGTATGTTTTTTAGTCGTGCATAGGCGGCATCTAAAACCCATCTGTCGGAAGTAATATAGTTGTGGTATCCGTTTAAATAAGGTCTTGGGAAAGCAGCATTTTGATTTTCTGCGGTCCAATAATCCCCGTGAATTGCCATTGGCATAATCCACCCTTCGGCAAATGGTGTTATCATTTCTGAGTTAGGCATGAAAGCTCTCTTACCTACCCCTTGAATTAAAATGCTAAAATCTAAATTTTTCCAATTTGCATTAGCATTAATTCCAAATAAATAACGTTGTTGATCTTCACCTAATTGTACTAAATCACCATGGTCTGCTACGGTTCCTTTACCTTGATTAATTTTTCCATCGCCATTTTGATCGATATAAGCAATATCACCCACTCCCGTAAGAGTAGAATAAACTGGTGTTGTTGCTAATTGTTCCGGAGTGTTGATGTATCCTGCTGCCGTTTTATATCCCCATATAGTATTTAAAGGATACCCTTCGATAAGCGTATTTGTTCCAATTCCTATTACACTGACTCCGGCATAGTTAACCAGTTTGTTTTGATTGTCAGACAGGTTGAATCCAATGCCATAATTAAAATCACTGCCTATTTTGTCTCTATAATTTACTGCCAATTCCCAACCCCAGGATTCTAATATACCATTATTGATCTTTGGTGTGCCTACGCCAAAGGTGCCGGGTAAGCGCAAGGGAGTCAGCATGTTTTTATTTTCTTTTGTATAATAATCAAAACTGCCTGTCAACTTGTTTTTGAAAAATCCAAAATCAACTCCATAATTGAATGTTTCTACTGTTTCCCAAGATAAATCGGAAGAAGGTATAGTGCTTTGATAAAAGTAAGATGTTCTTGTTTCTGAGCCTCCTAATACCAAATTAGAATTTGTGGAAAGCATATTTAGGTAATCATAATAGCCAATACCCTTTGCGTTTCCTAATTGTCCCCAGGATACCCTTGGTTTAAGTTCAGAAATAAAAGGAGCATTTTTTGATACCCATTCTTCTTTACTTATGTTCCATCCCAATGAAGCAGATGGAAACGTTTTTATACGCAATCCGGGTGCCAAACGGGAACTTTCATCCGTTCTTATAGTTGCTTCCACAAGATATTTGCCTTTATAACTATAATTAAAACGCCCGAAATACGATTGGTTCGCATACGTGTTAATAGTCTGGCTGTTTGATTTAGTTGTTGCATCTCCCAAATTTAAAGAAGGGACATCGTTACTTTTTAAATTAGTCGCGCCAGAAGTGACAACTGAAAATCGGTAATCTTCCCATTGGTAACCCGCTAAAACAGTAAATTTATGGTTTTCGGCTATTGTGAGATTGTAATCGGTCAGGAATTGAAAATTTTCTGTTTTCAAAACACCTGGATTTTTGTCATCTTCAGACGAAACAACTTGATTTATGGTATATGAATTTGGGTTACCCAAGTAAAAAACGGGTTTTGTACGTCCCCATAATTCAACAGTTCTTCTAAAAGTTTCTGACTCTGCTAGTCTTAGTTTACGTCCATATATTGTTCTGAATTTAAGCCCTTTAACCAAATCTTTTATGGTCATTTGAAATGTCCCGTCGATATCGTCTATGGTACGTTTGTTAAATCCTCCTTGTGTTAAGTTGGCATAGGCATTAATTCCTGATGATCCGGCTAAACCATTTAAACGTCCTTCAGGGGTAAATATTGGGAATCTAAGTCTTGTTTTATACAGTTGAGAGAGTAAGCCAGCGCCATTAATATCAATTGAGGGCGAATCCGTGTCATGTTTGGCATACGATATATTTGAATCTAAATGAATGTATTTTGTTAAGTCAGTTCCAATATTCATGCGTAAGTTAAAACGACTAAAATTATCTTCACCTACTTTAAACATTCCTTCCTGATCTAAATAGCCTACAGAAAATAAATAATTTGTTTTTTCAGTACCACCACGAGCGCTTAAATTATGTGTTTTGATAAATGATTGTTCTCTTACCATCTGCTTGGTAAAATCTTTTTGATTGTAAAAAATATACTTGTTAGGATCAGTAGGATCCAATATGAATTCCACGCCATTTTTAATGTTATCTAAGTCTGCCGGAGAGTATTCAGGCGCTACCCCTTTATTTTTTCTGGCAAGATTAGACATAGTTGCTTCGTCTAATAATGACATTCTTTGTGGGAGGTATAATGGTTTTTGACCCGCTAACTGAGTGGAATATTCAAATATAGTTTTACCTTCTTTACCTTTTTTTGTAGTCACTAATATTACACCTCCGGCCGCTTGCGCACCGTAAATTGCCGCCGCTGCTCCATCTTTTAAAACACTTATAGTTTCTACATCTGAGGGGTTTATGGTTTGTAAGTTAAACAAAGGGGTTGCTACGCCATCTATAAGTAACAATGGATTTACGCTCCCATTAGCAGAAGTCACCCCGCGAATTTGAATGTTTAGATTTTCGTTACCGGGTTGTCCGCTTGTTCGTGTTATATTCATTCCCGGAACTGTCCCTTGCAACGCAGTTGCCAAACTCGTAACGGGACGATTTTCAATCGCCTTAGAAGTCACTGTAGAAACGGCGCCTGTCAGGTTTTCTTTTTTCTGGGTTCCGTATCCAACGACAACCACTTCATTAAGTTGAGAAAGACTCTCTTTTAATGTTGTGTTTACTTGGTTTTTATTTCCTGCTGCAATTTCTTTATTCTCAAAGCCAATGTAACTGAATACCAATACGGGATTTTCGCCTGAAGCTTTAACTTGATATCTACCGTCAAAATCGGTTACAGCTGAGGCTTTGGTTCCTTTTACGAGGACTGTTACTCCGGGAATCCCCATTTTGTTTACATCGGACACTACGCCGCTTATTGTTTTATTCTGCGCCTGTGCAAATGCAGGTGCAACTAACATCAGAAATCCAACAAGCAAATATTTAAATAGTATTGCTGGCGGTTGGCATTTCAATTTCAAATCTTTTTTCATATGCATTATAATTTGTTGGTTGGTTTAGTTTATTTGACAATATTATAAAAACGTTTTCATAAAACCAAATTATAAAATTGAAATATGTAAAAACAACTCAAAACACATACGATAATTACTCTTTTGAAAGAAATTTTCAGCTATATCATTAGCATTTTATGCAATTAATTATTGTTTATGTATTTATTTGACATAGTTTTTGAATTTTTTTTGTTTTAATTTTCCTTTTAAAAGTGTAATAATTGTTGATACGGTGTGTTTTCAATAAAACATTTCAATAAAAATGAAAACGTTATTATTAATTTAATAAATGTTTTAAATGTTTTTGAAATGCATTTTATTAATTGAAAGAGGTGTTCCGGGGTTGGTTAATTAATTAAAAGTGGAAGGGATATTTTTATGGTTGCCGCTAAAAATAGTTGCAAAAGAAATTTAGATTTAATTTTCGGACAGGTTTATGATTGTGATGCTATTTTAGTTTAGAATTTACCGGAATAAATAAACCCTACTAAAATGTATATTATGGCTTCCCATTTTAATAAATTTTTCAAAAAGATAACTGGAACCACTCCTAAAGAATACAGAAAAAAGCTAAAACTAAGGTTTAAAATAGGCTGTAAACATCACTATTCAGGGCAACCATTTTTAAAATAAATCACTTATAGAATGTGATTTTGTCATTTCGACGAAGGAGAAATCACACACGATATGGATTTTCGTGTGCATGTTTTGAAATAATTTTTAAAAGCAAAATGTCCTGCTTTACCCCCAATTTGATTTACTAAATCCTGCAAAAAGTGATAATCGCTTGTATTACTTCCAAATAATTTCCTTTTGGAGTTGTGGTATAAATATTCTGTTGCTTGGCCCATTTTAATTCCATTGCAAAAAAATCAACTTCTTTAAAAGGTTTGCCAGCCAGTTCATTATCCAATTGCTCAAAAAATAATTTCCATCTCGGTTCATGCAAATCTTTTATCAGACCTGACCATTCCTTATGGGCATATTCATGTAAATTGGTTTTTGGATTTGTATCCGGCCCCCAAATGGTGATTTGCATCCTTGCATTCTTTTCGGCTAATTGTTTTTCATAAGCGGTCTTACCAAAATCTTTAGCCTGTTTGATCCAGCTTCCCACCAAAAAGTTTTTATTGGTCGCCATCAATTTTTCCTGAAATTGCATCAATCGAATGAATTCCTTTTTATACCGATTATAAGTAACAACATCCTTTTGTCCGAAAGATTTCATCAAAGAATCGTAAGCCATTTGGCCGCGATTCGCCAATACCTGTCTGGCGATATCCGTAATATCATATTGAAAGGTTTCGCTGTTTTTGAAAGTATCAGAGGCTTTCAAAAAAGATTTCAATCCCTCTTCCAATATGTGATTATCATAAAACAGCTTTCTGGTTCCCCAGCTTGACACCGTTTCAATTTTTTTAGCAGGCCTTGCGGCAAACAAGGATTCGGTACATCCTTCCTGATAATCGGTATGGGAAATATAGGCTGATTTTTTCAGCGAAAGCAATCCATTGATCACATCATTATTTTCTTTGCCATAGCGATATTTTGCGTAATCGCGCAGCAAACTATCCGTATTGGTCGTGTTGCCCCAAGCACTGTTCAGTGACAGATCATACAACAAAGGGTTATTCAAGATTCCTTCGGGGATGATACCTATGCCTTTCATGTATTTCCCTTGCGGGCTTTGTTGTGCACGATGTGGCTCCTCGATAATGCGTTGCAATTTCCCATACAAACCTGGTTTTTCACCAAAATTATTGACACTAGACCATATCCAAGGTGTTCCATTATACGCATTGGAAGTTTCCCAATTGTTTTGGTTTTCACCAAAAAGATCGATCACCAAAACTTTTTCTTTTTGTAAATCCTGCAATAATTCCTTTTTGGGATTACCGCCCCAACCTTGTAATACCCAAGTGCTTTTTGGAAAATTAGATTGCATTTGCCCCTGAATGTTTTTTGCCGAAAGCGAAACATCGAGTCCTTTACTGCTTCCGCCTTCGTGGAAAGGATCTCCTCCAAAAATTTTACAATCGCCGTAAATATTTTTTATATTCTGATAATATACATCTGCCATTTTTGTAAACAGACTGTCCTGTGGGGAAAGCATTGCAGGCCGTTGGAAATCGCCCGCCCATTTGCCCTGCGCAACAATTTTTGCCGATGGAAACTTAGCTTGCAATGTAGAAGGCACCATCCCATAAAATCCCTGAAGAATCGGCTCAATACCCAGTTCTTTCATTCGAGCAAGCATCTTCTTCTGCAATTCCGCTTGTCGGTTAATCATATCATTGGTAACCGGACCGCCCCAACCTTCCAGATTCCCCATCAACCACCAAGCCGTATAAGCAGGACCCGGTATAAAGCCTTTTATTTCTTTATCGGTAAAACCAAATTGCTCCAATGTTTTTTGCCAAACGATTTCGGTACCGTTTATAGCCAACATTAAATTCACTCCATGCAAAGCCATCCAATCCAGTTCTTTCTCCCACCCGATAGCTATTGGATCCTTCCATTGGTAAAAACTCATGGAATAGTTATACGTACAATAATTCAATGCATAACGGTATTCAAAAGGCGTTTCAATTACAAGTTTTTCTTTAACCTCTGGCAATATGTCCAGTGGCTTTAAATTTTCGGCACCATGAGATACACTTTGATTGCAAAAATGATTCAAATAATAATTAAAACCCATTGCTGCCGCCGAAGCTGATGTGGCCGAGATATGCAGTTGCTTATTTTGACTAATCAATTCAAAGCGGTCATTGGCGGATGCTGGGAGTGAATGAAAAACAATTTTACCCTTTGTCCAGGGAGCGATTCTTTGGGTTAGTGCAGTTACACCTCTAAAATCCTGTGCCTGCAACTGAAGATTTACGCAAAAAACCACAAAGAACAATAAAAAGCCAAACCTTGTTTTCATATTACTTTTATTTTAAAAAACTTTACTCAATAAACCAATTACAACAAACTGCTTATTTTTGTTTAAAAATTTGCAACATCACTATTCCATGAGCCGGAATATTTGTTTCAAATTCATTTTCAAGAATGCCTAAATCTTCTTTTTTCCAAAGATTGCGCATTTTGTATTTCCCCTTCAATTGAAGTGCGGAAAAAGGGAATTTCGTCTGTATCGTTTCATTCGACAGGTTTAATAATCCCAACGCCAGACTACCGTCTTCCAGCTGTTTGCTCCACACTTCTGTATTCTCTAAAGTAGTTAGCAAAGAAGCCGCTTTGCCTAATGCATCTTGATTTACAGCAATTATTTCTTCATTGGTCAGTAAACTGAGCGTGGCATCATCAAGCTGTTCCATGTCAGTACCTATTAATAAAGGAGCACTCAACATACACCACATACTCATTACCGTTTTTTGCTCCTCAAATGTCAAACGATTCTTTCCTGCCTTGCCGGAACTTTGCGCTCCCACTGCTCCCACTTGCAATATATCGGGATCATTCCAATTACCCGGTTTCACAAAAGCTGATTTATCGGATAGTTTTTTAAAAGCATTCCGTACCGATTCCCAAGTGTCGTGTACATCATCTCCGGTACGCCAAAGCTGTCCACCACTTTCATCACCCCATTCCCAAACATTCCCCATCCCATACTGGCAAAGAGCATGGATGACATCTCTTTTTTGGAGTTTCAAAGCGTCTGACATTTTACGGTAGGGCTTAATCAATTCTTCTTTCGAATTACTTTTGGCAAAAGAACCATAACTACACCAATCGTATTTTAAATAATCAAAACCATTGTCAGCAAAAAATTTTGCATCCACCAATTCATAGCCATAACTGCCTGCCACACCACCACAGGTTATCGGTCCCGGTGAACTGTAGATACCAGCCTTGAAGCCCATTTGGTGCATGATAGTCGGGAATTTTTTGATATTGGTAAAATAGGAATTGGGCAACAATTCTCCTTTTGAACTCCTCATTTCTCCTTGCCTTTCGGGAAGATTATCCGGCCCTTCATAATATCCGTATACTTCTTTCGCTCCTGATTTAAGTTGTTTCCATACGGAATCATTTTTATTGGGCTGATTGGTCCAAGGATCATCAATCTCAATAACACTCCAGCCGTAATTCTGTAAGCCTTTCTCTTTCATGATTTCGGCAGAACGGATTACTTTATCTAAGGTCACATTGCGTCCAAAACTATACCAACTACTCCATCCCATCGGTGGTGTTAATGCCAACTTATCGCCAATAACCAATGTAAATGATTTTGAAACCTTCCCAAATTTGTTTTGGACTATCAATTCAATGGCGTATTCTCCCGCCTTTTTTATGGCCCCAGAGAGAACTCCGTTCGCCTTGTTGATCTTAACACCTTTGGGCAAATTCTTCACCTCAAACTCCATAGGCCTTACTCCACTGGCCGGAATAGTATACATAAATTCTTTTCCTGGGCTGGCTCCATATAACCTTGGTCCATTAATTTTGGGTTGGGTCGAAATTTGTTGCGCCTGAGAAGCCCATCCAAAGATTAAAAAGGACAATAAAAAGAGTAACCTTGTTTTCATATCTATATTATCTAAAGGTTTCAAAAACTTCACCAGGATAAAACAATTTCTGAGTGGTTTTGTTAATTGCATGTCTTAATTTTTATACATCCTTTTTTATAAATTTATTTTACTCCGTTTCATTTATTTCCAATACGGAACTTTTTAAGGATTGTTGCATATACCAATCCAGTCCGACTTTCATTAAATAATCACCACTGAATGTTTGTCCACTTTGTTTGAACTGGGGTTTGGTTTCGTCCATCAAATTAATTTCTTTTACTACATATCTCTTTGCGGGATCCAGCCCTTTCAATTGAAGTTTTGGAAAAACATCTCCGTGCTTTGGATGCAACGAAAAAGCAAACAACACTGATTTTTTCTTTGTTTCATCCACATACATCAATGAGGCCGCCAAATTATCGTATGGCGCCACTAATCGATATACAACGCCATAACCAATTACATCCTGCAAACGTTTATAGTTTTGAACGGCCTGTTTACAATAGTTCAATTCATCATCTTTGAGATGGCTTAGCTGTATATCAAAACCAAGTTTGCCCATCATGGCCACATCGGTCCTGAATTTAATGGATTGATTGCCCCATGATGTAACATGGGCACAAACTGCCGCCGCCGGAAAGAAATAAGAATACCCCCATTGAATAAAAATACGGCTCAGCCCATCGGTGTTATCACTCGGCCAGAACTCCTGCATGTATTTCAGGCCGCCATATTCGGCGCGGCCACCACCACCACTACACCACATCATTTCCAGATCGGGATAATTAGCTCTTATTCTTTTTAATACATTATAGAGCCCATCCACATAATCCACATACAAATTAGCTTGTTTGTTTTTCAGATAAGGAGAATACACATTGGTCATGTAACGATTACAGTCCCATTTAATATAAGCGATATTAGGATTTTGCTTCATCAGCTTATTGACCACATCAAATACATGCTGCTGCACCGCAGGATTACTGAGGTCCAATACCAACTGTGTGCGGCGTAAATTTTCATCACGATTAGGCAATTTTAAAACCCAGTCAGGATGTTTTTCATACAACTCACTTTTAGGATTCACCATTTCGGGCTCGACCCAAATACCAAACTTCACTCCTTTTTTCTCAGCTTCTTTCACCAAATATCCAATCCCATCAGGTAATTTGGTTTTATTCACGTCCCAATCTCCCAAACCAGCATCGTCATTATTGCGTGGATATTTATTACCAAACCAACCATCATCCAACAAAAACAGATCAACCCCTAATTTTTTGGCATCATCAAAGAGGGTTACCAATTTATTTTGGTCAAACTTGAAATAAGTAGCTTCCCAGTTGTTTAACAAGGTTTGTCGCTGTTGTTTTCCTTTCCATATTCCATAATTCAAAGCCCAGCTATGAAGATTGCGACTGGCCTGACCTTTTCCTTTTGCAGTATACGTATAAATAAAAGCGGGCGTAGTAAAGGTTTCTTTAGGCTGTAAAGTATAGGTTGAAGCATATGGATTGATGCCAGAATTGATCTGCAACAAATGATCTACATCTTCGCTATACCGTATATTTTCAAACAACAAACGATAATTCCCACTCCATGCCAATGTACCCGCCAAGACTTCACCAGTTTCTTCTTCAGCCGGTTTATTGATGGATAGCATGAACGACGGGAGATCGAAATTGGTCGCTCTTGCCCCTAATTTCGACTCGATTGTTTTAATACCTTCGGGCAATTGCACTTCCTCCATTCGCATTTCATTGGCCCAATCGCCAAAAAAATGGCTCAGCCAATATTTATCCCCTTTTAATTGCAAGGCCGCTGATGCATACTGGTTCAACAATACCGCCTTTTTTTCTTTATGCCGAATGGTCGTCCATTGTTCCATCACGTCTTCCTTTGCATAGGTTTTGATATGCAGGGTCAGTTCAAACGGATAAACCGGGTCTTTCAAAACAATATGGGTTGTGCTTACATTGTCATCCGTTTTTTCAACTGTATGCTTTACATATTGTAATTGCAAAGATGGGTTTCCATCAGCATGTGTTACTTGAATGGCTGGGTCTCTTACGTAGTTTAGACCGCCAGTTGTAAAAGCATCTCCGGGTGGTGTAGCCATTTTTTTGTAATCATCCCGAAATAATAAAGAGACACCAAAATACACTTGTGACAATTGCTTTTTATTATTCACCCGGTAAACCAATGCCGTATTTTTAGTTTGCAGAATAATTTCCTCGGGAACTGCTTGTGCCTGAAGAATTAAAGAACTTAATACTAGCAATAGTATTGAAAAAATATTTTTTATCATGGTTTTTTTTATTTCTTTTAATGCAATTGTCTTCTAATGATATCACTATTTTATGTTGCATTTCATTCCTTTTACAGTCGAAAACGCAACAATATTTATCCTGAAAGGTAAATTCACATTACAATCGGTTCCTGTTTATTTTTTAATCCAACCATTTCCGTCCATCCAATTCTTTAGTCTGTCCATCCATTTGTCTTTAGTAGTTGGGTTATTCATTCCAAAGCCATGCCCTCCTTTGGCATAAATATGCAATTCGGACAGCACTTTATTTTTTTGCAAAGCTTCGTAAAAAGACAAACTATTTTGCACTTTTACCGCATCGTCATCGCTGCAATGCACTAAAAAACTGGTTGGCGTTTCTTTGGTAACCTGCAATTCGTTTGAGTAATCCAATATTTTTTCCATAGAAGGATTATTATCAAGCAAAGCATTTCGTGAACCTATATGCCCAATGCTATCTGTAAAGCTAATGACCGGATAAATGAGCATCAAAAAATCGGGGCGAAGATTGGTATTCTCCGGATTTTCGATAAATGCTTTATTGAAATGCGTTCCGGCTGTTGATACCAAATGCCCACCGGCAGAAAACCCCATTATACCAATTTTTTTGGGGTTGACATTCCATTCTTGTGCATGCTCCCTTACCATTTGTATGGCTCGCTGTGCATCTTGCAGTGACCCGATGCTTTTATCATCCATAATCATATCATTAGGCAACCTGTATTTTAAAACAAATACCGTAACACCCCATTCATTAAAAACTTTAGCCACATCTGTTCCTTCATGACCAAACGCAACAATACCATAACCTCCTCCTGGGCAAATGATTACCGCTGTCCCATTGGCTTTGGCAGCAGCTGGCTTGAAAACAGTTAGTGTTGGAGATATAACATTACTAATTCGTAAAATCCCATCCTTCCCTAGCTCCTGATTTTCTTTTATTTCTGCAGGTTTGCTATTGGGAATTCCATTTTTATATAGAAATATCGTTTGTTGAGCTGTGGTCATATATCCCATTATTAATAATACGGTTATTAGCAATTGCTTTATCATATTTGTTAATCTGTTTTTTTTAGTAATTAATATACAACATTAAGCTTTTTATTTTATCTCGTATTTCATTCCTTTTACAGTCGAAAATGTAACAATATTCATCCCTGCGGATTTCACATTTACTTTTTTACCTTTCGTATCATAAACATTCATTCCCATAGGTAAATTTACATAACAATTGGTTCCTGATTTAGAAATAATTTCGGCTTTTGTTAATTTGTGATTATCCCAGTCAAAGGTTATTTCAAACCCATTTCTGGCGCAGATTCCTTTTACATTTCCCGAACTCCAATCAGCATTTGTAGGTAAAGCAGGTAGAAAACGAATAACCGAATTCTTGCCATTACTCTGCAAAAGCATTTCTGCAATGGCGGCTGTCCCTCCAAAATTCCCGTCAATTTGAAATGGAGGATGTGCACAGAAAAGATTAGGATAAGTACCGGCTCCGCTTCCTGTATAGGTCGTTCCAGTTTCTTTGAAAGCAGGAATCAACAATCCTTTCAAGACCTTCAAGGCGTGATCGCCATCTTCCAATCTGGCCCAAAAATTAATCTTCCAAGCTCTCGACCATCCTGTCCCTGCATCACCTCTTCTCAACAAAGTTTTACGGGCTGCATCAACCATCAAAGGAGTTTCTATAGTATTAATTTCATCGTAAGGATACAAACCATACAGTTGTGAAACGTGACGGTGTGTAGGTTCCGTTTCATCATAATCCCTGATCCATTCTTGAACTCCGCCCGTTTTTGCACTGATTTGATTGGGTGCCAAACGGCTCTTTAATTGTTCCAAAGTATCAGCGAAATCAGCATCCAAGCCTAATAGTTTAGCAGCTGCAATGGTATTGGTAAATAACTCCCTTCCTATTTGCATATCCATTGTTGGTCCCATAGTGGTTTGCCCAACAAAACCATCCTCGGTCTTATATGAGTTTTCAGGTGAATTTGAAGGTGCCGTTACCAACCATTTTGTTTGAGGATCTTCTATTAAAATACCTTTATAAAACTCTGAAGCTCCTTTCAAAACCGGATATATTTCTTTTAAAACTTCCTTATTGGGATTGTATAAATAATGTTGCCACAAATGCTCGCACAACCAAGCGCCCCCTGATAAGGTCGATCCCCATTCTGCGCCTTCGCCCGGTGCCGTGAATTTCCAAGGATTGGCAATTACGTGAGCTACCCAACCTTTAGTGTTGTAATAGGCCTGAGCTGTTTTTTCTCCGGGTTTTACCAATTGTTCTGTAAACTGAACTAGTGGTTTATGACAATCAGCCAAGTTTGTGGATTCGGCAGGCCAATAATTCATTTGTAAATTAATGTTCAGATGATAATCGCCATTCCATGGTGTTTGATATTCCTCAGCCCAAAGCCCTTGTAGATTAGCTGGTAATCCACCCGGACGAGAAGAGGAAATCAACAAATATCTTCCGAAATTGAAATACAATGCCGGCAAGGTCACGTCGCTTTCGCTTTTTGCAAAACGCACTAAACGTTCTGCGGTTGACAGGTTTGCGATAGTCGCATTTTGCTTCGCAGTAAACTGTATTTTACAGCGATTATAATAGGATTGAAAATCGGCAATGTGTTTATCTTTAATACTCTTCCAAGAAATTTTACTGGCGGAATTCACCGCTTTCTGTACAACAGGCAAGGGATCTGTTCCTCGCTTTTCAACCGTTGGCCAGTTTAAATCGGTCGCTGCACTGAAAATTAGTATGCATTCTGTTGCTCCTTCTATAGTCAAACCATTATTTTGAGCCATCACTTTCCCGTCAACAGCAATCGCTTTGGCGTAGCCTGCAAAACGAATTCCTAAATCACCATCCCCACCCGGTAACTGTCCGGTCATGGTAATCGCGTTTCCATTCGAAGAGAATTTTGCATTTTCTTTTCGATCTAATAAAACCTTAAAATTTAAAGCTTTGGCTTTAGTGGCACTTAAGCGAATGATGATTGTATTTTGCGGTGCGCTACTCAAAACTTCTTCTTTAAAAGTGGTACCGCCCTTTTTCCATTCGGTTACAGCCAATGCCTTATCCAAATGCAACGTTCTTTTATAGTCAGAAACTGCTCTTACGCTATCTTTCCAGTTAATCAACAAATCCCCAAAAATCTGGTAGCAGCCAAATTTTGCCTTTGCTCCATTTCCATAGGCAGAACCTTGACCGGCACTGACAAAATAGCTTTGCAACAATTCTTGGGCTTCTTTATTTTTTCCTTCTTTCAGCAAACGTTGAATTTCCGGTAAATGCTGTGAGGCATCATCTCTGTTGGGATTTTCTACTCCGCCTGACCACATCGAGTTTTCGTTCAACACAATGCGTTCCTTAGTAGGATTGCCATAAACCATGGCGCCCAAACATCCATTTCCTAAAGGGATGGATTGTGTAAAGTGCGTTGCGGGAGCATCAAACTTGATTTCTTGGTCGCTTTGTCCATAAATGCAAAACGCAGAAGCAAAAAGAGATACGAATAGAAGAACTTTGTTTTTGGCACGCATACTTTATAATTTTTTTACTAAATTCTATTTTCACGATATCCGAACAGGCTGTTTTGTTATCATGCTCCTTTTTTTACTTTATCAAAAACATGTGACTGCCTCTTTATTACGGAAAAACAAAAAGAGGAGAAAATATAGTATTTCCTTCCTCTTTTTTGGCACTAATTCATTATTCAAATTTCATCCAATAGCTGTAGCTGTAATTTTTAAAAGGAATTCTGTATTTTTCCATTGGCCAGGATCCCCAACTATCCATTCCCTGTAAACCGGTTTGTTGTAAGTCCATGTGCAGGTAGATTTCGTTCCTTTTATTGAGTTCCCCGCTATGGTATTGTTTCTTTTGAGCTTCAGGATCTAAATCATCCAAGTTATAAGGCAAAGCCGAAAAACTCAATAAATTGTCCACAAATGCAAATTGTATTTTTCTTCCCTTTGCATTACTGAAACTTACCCAGCGTACTTCTGTTTTGTTACCACTTTCTTGAGGTCTGGCATAAGGAAAATACTGTTCCTCCACTGATTGTTTGAATTGACCGATGAAAGTATTTGTTTTTCTGTCCCAATAATTCTCACCCGGACCACGACCGTACCAATTGATTGTATTGAAATTTTTATTGATAACCAAATCGTTTCCTGCTCTCAACAATAAAGGATTTTTTCCCTTGATGGCCGTAAATTCATTATCAACTTTTATGCTTCCATCGCCGTAAACCGTAAATATTTGTTGGTGTGAGGCTTCTCCGTCAACCAACTTCGTTGTGAATTTTACCTGCGCTGAACCGTCAGTATTCTTTGATACTACAGCTTGCATTTCGGTACCATTATCATAAGCATTTCTCCATTTTCTTAAGCTTGTATTAAATCCGGCACCAATGTCGTTGTCTGTTGGAGCTCTCCAGAAAGAAGGTTTTGGCCCTTGTTCTATAAACTGCTCGCCTTTGACACTATAACCAGACAAAATTCCTTTTTTCAAATCGAAAACAACCTCAAATTTGTCTCCTGAAATGGTACACTGCTCTTGCGTTTCTTTTAATTGCAAAACCTTTTTTGAACTCGGCATAAAAACAGTTGCCGGAAGCGTTTTCAATATCAATTGCTCAACAGCGATTTCATATTGTTTAGGCAAGAAAGGCTCTTCGGTTTTTAGCGAATAATACACATTCAACTGGTATTCTTTATCCGTTTTTTGAACCGTTTTGATGGCCAATTTAAAATCATTTTCCGCTTGTGGCTCCAATGAAATCGTGTTAATGGTACCGTTTTCTTTGGCAATTCCATTCTCCATTAATACCCAACGCATCATCACATTATCCAGGTTTTTAAAGAAAAAGCCGTTTTTAACTGTGATGGTGTTGTTACCAACGAATTTTGTTTTAATGTTTTGGTGCGCTTTTTTCACTTCCAAAGCCATTGGCGTAATTTCACGGTATGCCGTAACCACTCCTTTTACACAGAAATTATTATCGCTTAAATTTTCGTCAACCGGCCCTTCCAACGGGAAATCTCCACCATACGCCTTAATGCGTTTGCCGTTCTTAACCGTATCAATAGATTGGTCAATCCATTCCCAAATAAATCCTCCCTGTAGTTTAGGGTTGTTTTCTACAACATCCCAATAATCTTGGAAATTCCCCAAACTATTCCCCATAATGTGGGCATATTCACTTTGAATATTTGGTATTCTGGCGTCACTTTTTGAATATTTCAACAGATCATCCGGAGACATATATTGCGGACAAAAAATCTCTGAATAATGAGTATCATTCGGTTTCTCATAATTAATGTCTCTTTCATACTGGATTGGCAAAGTCGTTTCCTTTCTCAACCAATCGTAAGCTGCGTAAAAATTAGTTCCGTCACCCGCTTCGTTTCCTAAAGACCAGGTCACCACACTTGCGTGATTTTTGTCTCTTTCATACATGCGCTGAATACGTTGCAGATGCGATTCTTTCCACAGCGGATTGTTAGCCAATGTTACATCTAAATCATAACCCAAACCATGTGATTCAATATTAGCTTCATCAACAACATACAAACCAAATTCGTCGCAAAGTTCCATCCAATACGGATCCGGCGGATAATGCGAATGACGAACGGCATTGACATTCAGTTTCTTCATCATCTCCATATCCTTTCTCATATCTTCCTTGCTGAGCGTGTGTCCGTTTGTTGGATGATGCTCATGTCGGTTAACCCCTTTTATGAAAACCCGTTTACCATTAACTAAAAAATCAGCTCCTTTAATTTCTATTTTTTTGAAACCAATACGAAGTGGCACCACTTCCTTCACTACTCCTTTAGCATCTTTTAAAGTGATGTACAAACGATACAAATAAGGCGTTTCCGCGGTCCATTTTTGGACGTTTTTTATAGTGGTTTTAAATTCAATATTCGTTTTATATTTCCCTAATATGGTTTTAAAATCCTTAGTTTTGTCTTGATAAACAACATTTCCTTTGGCATCTTCCAAGCTTACTTCAACCGTTAGACTGTCTTTCTTGCTGTATAATCCTTTTTCAGTTTTGTAACTGGCGATTTCTGTATTAATACTAAGTAATCCATTGGTATACGTATCATCGAGTGTACTGATAATTTTTGTATCACGAATGTTCAATTTCTCAGTGGCATATAAAAAAACATCCCTTTCGATGCCCGAAAAACGGAACATATCCTGACACTCTAAATAACTGGCGTCACTCCAACGATATACTTGAAAAGCGATTAAATTTTCCCCAGCTTTGACAAATTTGGTGATGTCAAATTCGGCAGCCATCTTACTGTCTTCGCTATACCCTACTTTCTTTCCGTTTACCCACACAAACAGACACGATTTTGCGTTACCTACATGAATAAAAACCTGTTTCCCTTTCCAATTGGCAGGTAAATTGATTTTTTTGCGATAAGAACCTACGGGATTGTTATTAGCAGGAATATCGAATGGCGGATTCATTTTTGCATAACGCAAATTATGACCGGCAAAATCATACGGCTGGTTCACATAAATAGGCAAACCATACCCATTTACTTCCCAACTGGCTGGTATACGAAAATCCGTCCATTTGGTATCATCGTAAGCAAGTTCGAAAAAATTTTGCGGACGCTGGTTCGGGTCTTGTACCCAATTAAATTTCCAACTCCCGTTTAATGAAAAAAAGTTAGCCGACTTTTCCCTGTCGTATTGTTTGGCTTTTTCCATATTTTCGAAACCAAAAGCGCTATTTCGCATTGGCATTCGATTCAAGGAAACGATTTCAGGATTTTGCAGTTCGGCAGGCAGCTGCGCAAAAATATTTACTGATACTAACAAGACAACAATCGCCATTCTTGTTTTTTTCATGTTTCCAAAAATGGTGATTCCTTTCGATTTCTGTAGCTTCCTACTTTTGCTCCACATTGTTTTCATCATTATATTTATATCCATTTTAGTTTTATGTATTAAGGCAATTCATGCCGCTTCTCTTTTCATTTATTACATTATCCAAATCTTCTTAGACTATATTAAATATTTGCAAATACTCTATTTATAGTGTCTAAACCTATTTTTTGCCTATTATACCTGACTTCTTGAAAACTCAGTTCACGCAAATTTTTGATTTCATTTTTATAAATTCAAAAATATAACAGTTCCTCTAAAATATATACCAGTACCTACCAGTTTTTTTTATGGCATGTGTAAAAAAATTACCCAATTCAAAAGAATCCCGAAATACAATTTTTTAATTTCAAGCTAAAGCCGATGCTACTAAAAGCTTCATATTATCAGTCAAACCAATGGCAATTCATGTATTGCAAAAATCAAAACGGCATAGTTTATATTATTTACCCCGCAAAAGATAAACATTATAAGCTATGCCGTTTTTGTAAACCCAAAAATAAATTTGAGATGTGTTGCGGGACATTATAAACCAATCCTTTTTTATCAAAAAAATGACAAAAAACGAAACGTAATACTTCTATTAAAAAAAATCCCACCTGCGTAAAATTATTTCTTACCAGAAAAAGGTATACAAAGCAGCTAGGACAGCAACTATAATCAAAGATCCTACAGTAAATCCTGGCGAAACTTTAAACATAGATTTATCAACTGCCAAGCCATTTGTTTTAACGCCTCTTTGTGTTTCATAAATACTTATCACATACATTCCGATGACACATATCAAAAACACAAATCCCATACGATCCATGAATGGAATTTCATAAACACCTTCTGCATTTGGCACTGAAAAGCCCATGCCATTTAGAAATGACAAATCAACAAAATGAGGCATGAATTTGAACACTATCGACATTAAGAAACCGCCAATCATAGCAAACATTGCTGCATTAGATGTGGTTTTTTTCCAAAAGAATCCTAAAATAAACATGGCAAAAACACCAGGACTTACAAAACCGGTATATTCTTGAATGTATTGAAAACCTCCTTTTTTGTCAATTCCTAAAAATGGCGCTACAATAACAGCAATAATCATAGCCGCGATAATGGTCATTTTCCCAATGTTTACTAATTTTTGTTCACTTGCTTCAACGTTTAATTTTTTCTTATAAACATCTAAAGTAAAAATTGTAGCGATGCTATTCGCTTTTCCTGCCAATGAAGCAACAATAGCCGCGGTCAAAGCGGCAAATGAAAGCCCTTTTAATCCTGTAGGCAACAAATTCAACAATACTGGATAAGCACGATCAGGATTCAAACTTCCATCTTGTAATAATTCTGTCTGAAAACTTCCATTTTGATAAAGAACATAAGCAGCAATACCAGGTAATACTACAATAATTGGCATTAATAATTTTAAGAACGCAGCAAATAAAATACCACTTCTGGCCGTTTTTAAATCAGCTCCAAGGGCTCGTTGCGTTATATATTGATTACAACCCCAGTAATTAAAATTCATAATTAACATCCCTCCTATTAATACAGATAATCCGGGAAGATCCATATAATTCGGATTTGACTTATCAAAAATCATGTGAAAATGACCATCGGCTTTTTCAGTCATTAAATTAAATCCGTTGATCACTCCAGTAGTTTCGAATTTTTCAGAAACCAAATTAAGTGCCAAATAAGTAGTTGCCAGACCTCCTAAAATCAAGAAAAACACTTGAACAACATCAGTATACCCAATTACTTTCATTCCTCCAAGGGTAATCATTACAGCAAAAAGAGCCAAAAAAACCATACAAAGGGTGATGTTTAAACCTGAAATACTACTCACGGCAAGTGCACCTAAATAGAGAATCGATGTTAAATTGACCAATACGTAAAGTAACAACCAGAAAACAGCCATAATCATGGCAACATTACCATTGTAACGCTGATTTAAGTATTGTGGCATGGTCGAAATTTTATTTTTCAGGTACACCGGCATAAAAAATATTGCTACAAAAACCAAGGTTAATGCTGCCATCCATTCATAAGTTGCAATGGCCAATCCTAATTTGAAACCACTCCCGCTCATTCCTATAAATTGCTCGGCACTAATATTACTGGCAATCAAAGAGGCGCCAATTGCCCACCATGTTAGCGAGCCTTCAGCAAGAAAATAATCTTTGCTACTGGCTTGCTCTTTCTTTTTTCGGTTGTAAATCCACAATCCATAACCAACAATGGTTATGAAATAGAGGAAAAAAACAATGTAATCATTGGTTGACAATGTTTTATGCATAATTTCGGTTTAAAAGTTAATTGATTTATTTGTTTTTATAATGCGTATCTGAAATCGCTTTCAATATCGAAGCACTCTTCTCGGGTGTAATATCCCTCTGAGATTCGCCAAGCATTTCGTAACCCACCATGAATTTTTTTACCGTGGCAGAACGTAACAAAGGCGGATAAAAATGCATATGAAATTGCCATTCCGGATGCGATTCCCCATCGGTTGGAGTTTGGTGAATTCCTGACGAATACGGGAATGATGTCTCGAAAAGATTATCATATTTGGTAGTCAATTGTTTCAAAATCGTTGAGAAAGCAGTTGTTTCGTCCAAAGTGAAATCGGTAATTTTCCCAAAATGGCGCTTACTGATGATCATCGTCTCGTAAGGCCAAATGGCCCAAAAAGGAACGAGCGCCACAAAATGATCGTTCTCGATAACAATTCGTTCGTCTAGCTTTAATTCCTCCTGCAAATAATCCTGCAACAGATTGCTTTGGTGTAAATCGTAATAGGTTTTCAGGTTGTTTTGCGTTTTCTCCACTTCGGTAGGCAAGGACGATTGCGCCCAAATTTGACCGTGCGGATGTGGATTGCTACACCCCATGACGCTTCCTTTATTTTCAAAAATCTGGACATAATTGATATAATCAATCTTGCCCAAATCAATGTATTCTTTTTGCCAGGTTTGAATGATATTTTCAATGCCATCTACCGTCATTTCGGGCAACGTCAGGTTGTGCTTTGGCGAAAAGCAAACCACTCTTGAAATACCTCTCTCGGGTTGTGCTTTGAAAAAAGTCTCCTTAATACTGTCCTCAAAAAGAATTTCCTCCTGCTTTAGTGCGGCGAAATCATTTTCGAAAACAAAACTATTTTCATACTCAGGATTCGTCATGCCATTGGCCCGAATATTTCCCGGACACAAATAACAGGTGGGGTCATATTCAGGCAATGCGTCAGAAGCTACCGTTTCGTTTTGGCCTTGCCAAGGTCGTTTGGCACGATGCGGAGAAACCAAAACCCATTCGTTAATTAATGGATTGTAGCGTCTGTGCGGATCTTCGTTGATATCGAAATTTTTCATTTTTAATTACAGGATATAAAGTGATGTCCCGTTTCCGATTTTGACATCATAATTTTTTAATTCTATTCCAAATGCATGATGGTACAGTTTCGAGAGTCTATTTTTGATATCCTCTTCATGTCCTTTTTTTACCAAATTAATGGTGCACCCGCCAAAACCACCTCCCATTAGTCGGGATCCAATCACGGCCTCTTCATTCTTAACAGCGTCAACCAGAAAATCCAATTCATCACAACTCACTTCATATTCTTTTGACAATCCTTGATGCGTTTCGAACATAAGCTGCCCTAAAACTTCAATTTTTCCGTTATCCAGCGCTTCACAGGCTTTGGCAACACGACCAATTTCTTGTATCACAAAATGGCTTCTTTTGAAGACCTCTTCACTCATCTGGTTTTTCACACTCAAAACCTGACTTTCGTTACAGTCCCTAAAACTACCAACCTCCGGGAAATTGCTTTTGATAATCGCAAGCCCTTCTTCGCACTCTTCTCTTCTTTTGTTGTAAGCCGAAGTAAACAAAGAATGCTTCACATTGCTGTCAAATAAGATTAGGGAATAATCCTTGAAATCCGCATCGTGGTATTCGAATTCCAACGTTCGACAATCGATTTTTATCACTTTGTTTTCTTGTCCCAAAACACTCGAAAACTGATCCATTATACCGCAATTGATTCCCACCCAATGCTCCGATTTTTGTCCCATCAAGGCGATATCAATTGGTTTTATATGCAAATGGAACAGTTCGTTTATCCCATATAAAAAACCACATTCTAAGGCTGCCGATGAGGACAATCCAGAACCAACGGGAATATTGCTGCTAAAAACGCAATTAAAACCTTCAAAAACAAACCCATTAATTTTCAACTGGTTGATAACACCACGAAGATAATTTGTCCAAACCTTTTCGTTCAACGCAACAACAGCTGCAAGATCTATTTCAAACTCATCATCAAGATCTACGGCAACTATTCTGGATTGGTTCGAATTGTTTTTTTCGAAAGCAAAACAGATAATTTTGTCGATAGCCGCGGGCAAAACATAACCGTCATTATAATCGATATGTTCCCCAATAATATTGATTCTCCCTGGAGACAGCACTACTTTTTCTGGAGCCAAACCAAATTTTTCTTGAAAATGACTTATCGTTTTTTGTATTAAAATATCATTCATTATTTAGTAATTGTAAGAGCATTCTTTTTTTAAGAAATTTCAAATTTATATCTGGTCTTATGACAATACGTTTCTCCTGTTTTTAGGACTGCATCCGGGAAATGCGCTTGATTGGGAGCGTCCGGGAAATTTTGCGCTTCAAAACAGATGCCACTCGACGAATGGTACAACACTTTTTCTTTCCCGAGTATAGTTCCGCAATTCCCTCCAACATAAATATGAACCGCAGGCTGATCCGTATAAACAGTCATTTTCAACTTGTTTTTTGGGCTATAAAGTGATGCTGCCACGTCGCTTTCTTTATTTAAAACAAAAGTGGTGTCAATTGTGGCGGGGCATTTTTTGGGCAATGAAAAATCAAAAGGAGAATCGGCCAAATCCAAAAACACGCCCGTTGGAATATTCTCTGTTGTTTTCTCCAATACTTTATCGGAGCTAACTGTCATTTCTTGGCTCAACACCTCTGAATCGTGTCCGTTGAGATTAAAATAACTGTGATGCGTCAAATTCACAATAGTATTCGCTGTCGTTGTTGCGCTGTATTCAATAATCAACTCGTTTCCTTCAGACAAGGTATAAATTAATTCCACAGACAGGTTTCCCGGGTAATTTTCTTCCTCATTTGGGCTAAGATAGGTCAACGTTATGGATGGATTTTCTCCATAATTTACGTTTTTCACCTTCCAAACTACTTGGCTAAAGCCTATAGTACCTCCGTGAAGCGAATGCTTATTGTTATTTTTATTGAGATGGAATATTTTATCATTTAAGCTAAAAGTCCCATCGCCAATTCTTCCTGCAAATCTTCCGACAGTTGCTCCCAGATAAGGTGCACTTTCTAAATCGAATGATTTTAGGTAGGCTTCCAAATTATCAAAGCCCAAAACGACATCTACAACTTCGCCATTTTTCAGCGGAATTTTCAACGAACTAACCGTAGCGCCATAATTGATAACTTCTAATTTGATTCCGTTTTTATTGGAAATTTGGTAAGCGAAAATTGCTTCGCCATCCGGCATTAAACCAAATAATTTTGTTTCGGAATTGGTAATAAAATGGGATTCTTGTTTTATTTTCATTGTTTTATTAAGAAAAATGAAATTCAAAATTATACTAAATTTCAAAAAAAATATACCAGTACCTACCAGTTTTTTGTAACTTGCACAAAAATCATTTCTTATTATGAAAATCATTTCTATTCAAAATAATCTTGGCATACCCAAATACAGGCAAATTGTTTTATCAATCGAGAAGGCTATTGAAAATGAAAAACTGATAAAAGGCGAGCGACTTCCCTCGATAAACAAACTCTGTTTGGAATTTTCATTATCTCGAGACACCGTTTTACAAGCGTATGAGGAGTTGAAAAAAAGAGGCATCATCTATGCCATTCTTGGCAAGGGCTATTACGTAAAGAGCATAGAGGTAACCATAAAACAAAAAATATTCCTGTTGTTTGATGAATTGAACAGTTTCAAAGAAGACATTTACAATTCGTTTTTAAAGAACACCGGAAAGGATGTTCAGGTAGACATATATTTTCACCACTTTAACATCGAAATGTTTAGAAAATTAATTACTGAAAGCAACGGTAACTACACCAAATACATCATAATGCCAACCAATTTAGCCGATGCCGCTTCAATCATTAAAACCCTACCGGTAAACGAGGTGTTTATATTGGATCAAACTAATCCCGAATTGGAATCCTTCCCTGCGGTCTATCAAAACCACAAGAAAGACATTTATGACGCTTTAATAAAAGGCAAATCCCATTTAAATAAATATGAGAAACTGATCTTGATTTTTCCTGGATTTCGCGAACCGTTAGGAATGAAGGAAGGCTTTATCAATTTCTGTCATGATTTCTCTTTCGAATATCAGGTAATTACGGAATTTGGCGATAGAGAAATCACAATTGGCGAAGTGTACATTATTCCGAACGACAGGGATTTGGTGGCTGTCATAGAAAAATCAAAACTTCAAAATTTGAAATTGGGGAACGATTACGGAATTATCTCCTACAACGAAACCCCATTGAAAAAAGTGGTAGAAAACGGAATAACAACCATTTCGACAAATTTTGTGGCCATGGGAAAGATTTTATCCCAAATGATTTTGAAAGGAAAAAAAGAACAAATAGAAAATAAGAGCGCTTTACTCATTAGAAATTCTTTGTAATATGTCCAGTCCTAAAAATAGTCGTCACGGATTTACCTGATGGTACACTGGGAATTTATTATGAAAATGGCGAAAATTTAACCTACATTTCGATGCAGGAAGCAGTACAAAGTGCTATCAACCATTTGAATGTATCTGCTGATGGAGCCATCAAAATTACTGCCTTCCGTATTGCAAGCGCTATTGATATGCAGGATCAATTGGGTAAAATAAAACTTGGATTTCCGGCTAGTTTCGTTACGTTTAATGATGATCTGTCAGTAATGGAAACGTTGAATTTTAATACAATAACACCCTGAAAATCTTTCTCCAAAGTGAAAATTTCTTAAATTTGTATAAAATAGTTTGATTATGGAAATCAGAATCGAAGCTGTTCAAATCGCTGAATCTTTCAATATCAAAAAATTCCGCGGGGATTTTCGTGCCGAAGCACATTCCGGTTCCACTTCGGAAGTTTTCTATGCATTAGAGGAAAGCGAGCGTTATTTGTATGTTTTTGATTATGGTGTGGTGGTCTTTGCAAATTATGACGTGGTTGCCAAAAGTGAATTCGTAAACTTTATAAAAAATTATGCGACAACTTTAGTTGACTTGGATTTATCGGAAGAATACCGCATTGAAACCGATAATAAACTACAAAAGGTCACCGTGAAAAACAATTATGTCACCGTTCCTCAAATAGACTCTTCCATATTGCGTATTGTGATGCTTAACATTGGGCAATCAGTAGCACTGGATTATTATGAGGTATTGACCAATGAACTCATTACGTCTTCAAAAAACTATATTCTGGAATTGGAACAACGCGGTAAACTCAGTATTTCCAAAACCAATTTGCTGAAATACATCGGAAAAGTCCTGAATGTCAAAAATAGTATTGTAGACAATTTATATATTCTTGATGATCCAAATCTCGTTTGGGACAACGAAGAACTCAACCTGCTCAACCGCCACCTCAAAGCTAATTTTGATATCAATACCCGCTTCAAAGACCTTGATTACCGCCTTCAAATTGTAGAAAACAATCTTACGTTGTTTACTGACGTACTGAACGTAAGGGAAAGTTCCCGTCTGGAATGGGTTGTTATTATATTAATTGCTCTCGAGATTGTAATTGCTTTGTTTTTTCATTAAAAATCTATAAAAACCTAAAGCCTGTTACATCGGATTTTCTCTTACTGTTCTAAAGAATGAAATGGTGCTGTTTTTTTTTTAAGAAGTTTCATTTGCTAAAAAATAGGCCTTGTAGTTTTTTTTTGTGATTATTATACCACAACAATAATTTCCATTGATTTTCCGGTAGGCTTTTTTTGTTTTCGTCGCTTATAATGCAGTATTTTGAAGAAGTAAAATTTTCGATACGAAATGAGCATAACGCAAATTAAGATATATGCGAGTTACATATGACAAAAAAACATCCACAATATGAATAAAATATGGAATATATTAATCGCATGTTTGATAACAAGTATAGTATTTGCCCAGCAAAAACCTAATATCATTTACATCTATGCAGATGATTTGGGCTATGGGGAATTAGGCTCTTACGGCCAACAAAAAATAAAAACACCCAATTTAGATAAGATTGCCAAGGAAGGAATAAAATTTACCCAACATTATACCGGAGCGCCTGTTTGCGCACCTGCCCGTTGCATGTTGATGACCGGAAAGAATAGTGGGCATTCTTATATTCGCGGGAATTACGAATTAGGGGGATTTGAAGACGAGAACGAGGGCGGACAAATGCCACTGCCCGAAGGTACTTTCACGATTGCAAAATTGATGCAACAGGCGGGTTATATTACAGGAGCCATCGGAAAATGGGGATTGGGAATGAGTAACACCACCGGTGACCCAAACAAACAGGGCTTTGATTATTTCTACGGTTACCTCTGCCAGAAACAAGCGCATAATTTTTATCCGACACATCTTTGGGAGAATGGAAAATGGGATACATTGAAGAATCCGTACATACAAGTGCACAAACCACTGGCTAAAGATGCTCCAGATACTGCTTTCGACTATTTCAAAGGGAAAGAATATTCAGTAACAAAAATGGCTGAGAAAACTTTGGATTTTATTAAAAAGAACAAAAAGAAACCGTTCTTTTTGTACTTGCCTTATACAGGACCGCATGTTTCTCTTCAGGCACCGGATGAAGCGGTGAAAGAATACATTGGTCAATTTGAGGAACAGCCTTATCGTGGTGAAAAGGGATATGCTTCTACACTTTATCCCAAATCGACCTATGCAGCGATGATTACCTATATGGATGAGCAGGTTGGTCGTATTATGAAGTTGTTGAAAGAACTTGGATTAGATGAAAATACCATAGTGATGTTTTCCAGCGATAACGGAGCCACATTTGATGTAGGCGGAGCAGACACAAAGTTTTTTAATAGTGTCGGAGGATTAAGAGGAAGAAAGCAAGATTTATACGAAGGCGGAATCCGCGAGCCCTTTATTGCGCGTTGGCCGGGAAAAATTCCGGCGGGGAAAGTGACGAATCATGTTTCCGCGCAATTTGATATAATGGCGACCTTGTCTGAAATAACAGGAGTCAAAGCATGGGACAATGATGGAATTTCGCTTTTACCAACTTTGATAGGTAATGATAATAAACAAAAGAAACACGACTATCTTTATTTCGAATTTCCTGAAAAGGGAGGTCAGGTAGCTATTCGTATTGGGGACTGGAAAGGGGTGAAAAGCAATATGAAGAAAAATAGGAATGCACCTTGGGAAATCTACAATCTTCTTACGGATGAAAAAGAAACGACTGATGTTGCTACCCAACATCCGGAACTTGCAAAGAAGTTTGAAGAGATTGTAAAAAAAGAACATCAATCCTCTCATATAAAAGATTGGGAATTTATAGATCCAAAGTTTTCTGAAAAATAAAGAAAGAAATTTAAAGGGTAGTTTTAAGAATCCGCTAATAAAATAAGTAATTAATAACCTTTCAGCATGAAATGAGCATAACGGAAACTCGATGCAAGCACCGATGAAGATATGCGAATTCCATATTCCGATAAAAAAAATATTATCTACATATGAATAAAATAAGAGTGATGCTAATCACATGTTTGGTAACGAGTGTACTGTTTGCTCAGCAAAAACCAAATGTTATAGTCATTTTAACGGATGATTTGGGTTATGGCGATCTGAGTTGTTATGGAGCCACAAAGATCAACACGCCCAATATTGATAAACTGGCCAAACATGGCATTCGGTTTACCAATGCGCATTCTACTTCGGCCACCTGCACGCCTTCTCGTTATGCAATAATGACGGGGCAATATCCCTGGCGAAAAAAAGGAACGGGAGTTCTACCGGGGGATGCCGCTTTAATTGTTCCAACGGATAAAACAACTTTACCTTCCTTGTTTCAGAAGGCAGGTTACCAAACGGGTATAGTTGGGAAATGGCATTTGGGATTGGGCAATAGTTTAGAAAAAGAATGGAATGGTGAATTAAAACCTGGACCTAATGAAGTGGGCTTCGATTATTCGTTTATATTTCCGGCTACTGCAGATCGTGTACCCACGGTTTTTGTAGAAAATCACAAGGTAGTTGCATTGGATCCCGCTGACCCAATTCAGGTTGATTATAAAAAAATAGTTGGAAATGATCCAATAGGAAAAGAACATCCCGAATTATTAAAAATGCAATCTTCTCCCGGGCAGGGGCATAATAATACAATTGTCAATGGGATTGGTCGTATTGGTTATATGAGCGGTGGCAATAAAGCCCGATGGACCGATGAAGAAATGCCGTTGACTTTTTTATCAAAAGCTGAAGAATTTATTGAAACTAATAAACGCAATCCGTTCTTTCTTTATTATACGTTGACTGAACCACATGTGCCCCGCATGCCTTCCACAATGTTTAAAGGGAAAAGTGAGTTAGGCTATCGTGGTGATGCAATCTTGCAATTAGACTGGACGGTAGGGGAAATTATGAAACAGTTGGAGTATCTTGGCATTGCAAAAAATACCATTATCATTTTCAGCAGTGATAATGGCCCGGTACTCGACGATGGTTATCGGGACGAAGCGGTCACAAAACTAAACGGGCATACACCTGCAGGCGTTTTACGAGGTGGAAAATACAGTTTATTTGAAGCCGGCACAAGAGTTCCATTTATAGTGAGCTGGCAAGGGAAAACAAAACAGGCTGTTTCTGACGCCTTACTTTGTCAGGTTGATTTATTTAGCTCTTTTTCTAAGATGTTGAACATTAAATTGCAGGAAAGTGATGCCTCGGATAGTGAAGATATGTTGAATGTAATACTGGGAAAATCAACAAAAGGTCGCACTGTTTTGGTTGAACAAGGATCGGGATCATTGGCCATTGTTCAAGGCAACTGGAAATACATTGAGCCGAATAATGGACCGGCGATGGATATGTCTACCAATACGGAGTTGGGTAATAACCAACAGCCTCAGTTGTATGATTTAAGTGTTGATATTGGAGAAAAAAATAATCTTGCGAATCAATATCCGATGAGGGTAAATGAGTTAGCGGCTTTATTGCAAAAAGCAAGAGATAAAAAGTAGAGCCATTAAATTATTTCTTTAAAATTTGGCAATTAGATTTAATAAAATATAGAAATGAAGTATAAAGCGGTCATTCTGGGATTACTATTATTTTCACTCGTGGCTTGCGATAAGAAGTCAGACAAAACTTCTAACGCTACTAATGATTCTATGAGTTGTGAATCGGGGCTTCCGTCCCGTTTTTCGGCAACAAAAGACACCATTGCTATCAATAAATCGGGGAAGGTTTCTTATGAGGGAATGGTACAGATACCCGCAAGTGAATTTATGATGGGCGCTTCAGATAATGAAGGAAGATCTGATGAATATCCGCAACACCGTGTGAAAATTAATAGTTTTTGGATGGATGCCACAGAAGTTACCAATGCCCAATTTAAAAAATTTGTGGATGCAACGGGCTATGTCACCACTGCCGAAATAAAACCGGATTGGGAAGAAATGAAAAAGCAGTTACCGGCAGGTACGCCAAAACCAGACGAGAGTTTATTAGTGGCAGCCTCCTTGGTGTTTACACCCACTGCTACGGCGGTAAATTTAAATGATGCCTCTCAATGGTGGAGTTGGACTCAAGATGCAAGTTGGAAACATCCGCAAGGACCAACAAGTAGCATCAAAGGGAAGGATAATTATCCTGCTGTGCATATTTCTTGGGATGATGCCAATGCTTATGCAAAATGGGCGGGTAAAAGATTGCCGACAGAAGCCGAATGGGAGTTCGCCGCTCGAGGTGGATTGGTTGACAAAAAATATTTTTGGGGCGATGAAGATCCCGAAAAAGGGAAGCCAAAAGCAAATATCTGGCAAGGAAAATTTCCCTATTTAAATAAGTCAATCGATAAATTTAAAGGAGCTGCTCCTGTAAAATCTTTTACGTCGAACAAATTTGGATTGTATGATATGGCGGGCAATGTTTGGGAATGGTGCAGCGACTGGTATACCCCGGAATATTATAAGGAGTTGGGTAGCGGTCTTTCGGCTAACCCGCAAGGCCCGGCAAAAAGTTACGATCCTATGGAACCCTCTGTTCCTAAAAAAGTGGTACGAGGCGGTTCTTTTCTTTGTAATGCATCCTATTGCAAAGGGTATCGGGTTACGGCTCGAATGAAATCATCTCCCGATACCGGTTTAGAACATACCGGTTTCAGGTGTGTGGCTGACGCCAAATAATGAAACCAATATGTTTCATAAACTTCGAAACTCTTATATTATTATTTTATAACTTTGTACCACCACTGGTTTTATGTGTTCTTTCAAATACTTCTGAGACTCAAAAGACGCCATAAATAAATAAATAATGGTCTGTAAACACAAGGTTGCTAATTTCTGCATTGGGAAGTAAAACTATAAATGGATTCATTAACACAAATTGTTTTAGGAATTGCCGTTACCGAGGTATGTGTAGGCAAAAAACTTAAAAACAGAACCTTTTTATATGGTGCGATTTTAGGAACAATTCCTGATTTAGATGTAGTAATCGGTTTATTTTTGAATCCGGTTGACGGGATTATGATTCATCGCGGCATAAGTCATTCTCTTATCTTATTTCTGTTTCTATCCCCTTTCTTGGGTTGGATTATTTCAAAAATAGAGAAGGAAAAAATTAACTTTCTTGGAGCAACATTGATGGTATTTTGGTGCTTATTCACCCATGTATTACTTGATATGTTTACTTCCTGGGGCACACAGATTTTATGGCCACTTAGCCATCGATTTGCATTAAAAACAATATTTGTAATTGATCCTTTATACACTATCCCATTACTTATTTCATTGATAATGGTTTGGAGAACTAACAAAGTATTGCTCCGTAAAAAATACATTATGAGAGGCTTATATATCAGCAGTGCTTATTTGTTCTTGTCCTGTTTTATAAAACTATATGCTTTGAACCAATTTGAAAAAGCATTAACGAAACAAGGAATCCAATATTCTGAAATTATAGTAAAACCAACAGCTTTCAACCTAATTTTATGGAATGCGAACATAGCAACTGCTGATGATTACTTATTAGGGGATTATTCCCTTTTTGACAGTCAGCCAATTTCGTTTACCGCCTATGTTAGGGATACCAATTTAGAGCACCGGTTAATAGGAAATTCTGACTTTGAAAAGCTAAAAAAAGTAAGTGAGGGCTGGTACATCGTTTCTAAACAAAACGAAACCTTATACTTCAATGATTTACGTTTTGGTTTGTTAAATGACAATCCAAAACGGCCACAGTTTGCTTTCAGTTATAAATTTATCCAAACCAGTTCAGAATTAAAAGCTGTTGAAGTAACCAAAGAAAAACGAGACGGTAAACGATTGCTTCAGAAGATTTTCAAACGACTAAAAGGAAATTAATCATACAGAACAGAAAATTATTGGATCTGTTATGCAGAATATTAGGGTTATAATACACTAAAGAAGTTAATTTAAAAAAGAAACTTCAGCACTTTTTTGTAATCTTTCCTGTTGTTGAAACAAATCCAAAACAATGCCTTATATTGCAGTAGTCCTAAAATCCATCACGATGAAAGATCTAAAAAAATATAGTAATAAAACAAAAGCGGCTTTTGTCATACTTATTGTTATGCTTATTATCATATTAAGCAATTTCAATACGCTACAAAACTCAAAAAAGGCAAATGAGAATATTAATGCAATCTATAATGACAGATTGGTCGTGGCCCGATATATCTTTCAGTATGCAAATGAACTTCATTTCATAAAAGCAAACGCAATACAAATAAAACTAAATGATATCCAAAAAAAGGAGGAGATTACAGCCGCATTAAAAAACATTCAAAGCATAGATAAATTATATTTAAAAACAGTATTAACACCCAAAGAAAAAATATCCTTTACAGCATTTCTGGCTTCTTCCTCAGCGATTAATGAACAAACTAAAAATAAAAACTGGAATCAAGTAGTTTACTCAACTGATCAGGCCTTACAAACGCTGGAGCAACTATCACAAATTCAAATTAAAGAAGGTAGTTCAAAATTGTCAAACTCAAATGCCTTGTATAACGGTAATAACATACTTGGTCAACTTCAGATCGCTTTACTGATTATTTTAGGTGCTGTATCTTTATATTTGTTAATGGCGAAAAAAAATAAGATCAAAATACCTCAATCTCCAAGTATGAATTAATTGTATACAAAAATATTTTTTACTATGAGAATTAATAATTATCATTCAACCAACGTGCAATACAAAAAATCCAATTTTGACGTAGTTAACACAAATATAATTATTTAAAAGTCAGCAAATTAACACTTTACATCAAATATTAAATCAAGAAAAAACAGTAACTTTAGTATATGAAAAAGCATCACAATATTATTGTTGCCGGAGCTGGTGGAATTGCCGAAGCTGTCGGTTTGTTATTGATGGAATGGAGCGAAGTCCCCCCTACTCTTTTTATTGGTGACAGAACCCATTCAAAAGCAAAAAAAGTAGCTCGTTGGATTGAAGAAGGAACAACGAAATCCTACTCCGTTACCGGCTTTCACCTTGCTGAAAAAGGCCTAACGGAGGAAATGACAGCAATCTTGCGTCAAGGAGATATCATTCTCGACTGCCTACCGGGCAGCCAAGCACCAAGGATAGCCCAATTTGCAAAAGATTTTAATCTGCATTATGCTAATCTCACAGAATATGTTTCAGAAACCGAAGAAATAATGACTTTGGCAAAAGATGCCAAAACTGGTTTTGTGCTTCAAACAGGTCTGGCTCCCGGTTACATCGACTTGCTCGCCAATGGTCTTTTTCAACAGTTTTGCATTGACTTTGGAGTAGATAAAGTGGATAAATTAGAAATGAAAGTTGGCGCTCTGACCAATCACGCTGTTGCTCCGCATTATTATGGATTTACTTGGAGTCCAGTGGGTGTTGCTACCGAATATCTGAAAGAAACTATAGTCTTAAGGGATTTTAAAAAAACTACGCTGCCTTCATTGTCGGAAAAAGCTACTATTATTATTGACGGCATTGCTTATGAAGAGGATCTCACCTCTGGTGGCGCAGCAGATTTGCCTGATGCATTGTTAGGAAAGGTGCGTTCACTTGACTACAAAACCTTACGTCATCAAGGGCATTATGCTTGGGTACAAGAGCAACTTACTACTTTAGGAAATACATCTGACGCAATTAAAACTCTTCAAGAAAAAATGGAAGCTGTAATCCCTCATATTGAAGACGACAAAATTGTTTTGTATGCTGCCGTAGAAGGCAAAGATGCAGCTGGAATTTTACGCAGACGAGAGATTGCGAAATGTATACTTCCTCAAAAAGTAGGAAAACATCAATTGAGAGCCATCCAAACAACTACGGCAGCGCCACTAGCACAAGCAGCACAATTATTGCTCGAAACTCCTCATCGCGGAGTTGTTTTGCAAAGCCAAATTGATCCAATACAATTTTTAAACGGGAATTATATTGCACGTGTTTATGGGAAATTATAAACATTAACGAATCCGTAACTTTGTCATCTAATACATATCAGGACTCTTCATAAGATTCACAATAACGCTTGTCGTAATTCTTTACATTTGTAGTATGATAAAATCATAACCTATGGAAAAACAATATTCTGTTGCGATATACCCTTCGGAAGCAGTTGTTGCTTTGGTTAAGTCGATGAAAGAACAATTAGCCCAGGAAGTGGGATGGTTTCACAGTAGAAATTCTGTTGGTCATATTACCATTTGTGAATTCAAAGCAACTGATAAACAAATTGAAATCATTAAAAATCAATTAAACAGATTGTGCGATACTTTGGAACCCGCTGAAGTTTCTCTAAATGAATTTGGCTCCTATCCCAATGGTGCATTTTTTATGTCGCCAAACGAAGATTCTAAAAACCGTGTGAAACTCCTAATGAAACAGGTTTACGAATCGCTTCGAAACTTGAACATGCAAAAAAGTAATGATCCACACCTGTCCATTGCACGAAGATTAACTCCAGAAAATCTTGAAAAAGCGAACTGTTTATTTACCGCAATTGACGTTTATTTTTTGTGTGACAGTGTCGTTTTACGAAAATTTGATGAAAATATAAAACAGTTTTTTGTAATCCATGAGTTTAAGTTCAACGGTAATGCACAACCGAAACTTGTACAAGGAACTCTTTTTTAGTCATCAATCACTCTTCAACCATCCTGTAATGCTCATTCTTGTATTTTGGGTTACCAAAACTTCATGAACTAGCTCGTCGCTTTTAAAGAAAACAGTCTTGCCCTGCGTGGGTGAAATTTTCTGATTGTTGTCTAATTGATGAATCAGCAATTCTCCTCCATCACTTTCTTGCCAATCGCTATTTAAATAACTAATCATGGAGTATTTTCGGCTGGGATTGTTCTTGAATTGATCCAAATGTTTTAAATAAAAATCCCCCGATTCATACAACGAATAATGAAATTCATACCCCGTTATTCCCGCGTAACAACTTTGGTTCAGATAAAGAATAAATTCTTCTATTTGAGCAAAGAATTCATTTTCGAATGCATTATTGTGTTTTTTGTCAAGCCAATAAATGGAATCGCTTCGTATGGCTGCATCATAAGAAACCTTCTCAGAATTACCAATTCCCGCAGTCATCAATAAACTTTTTTGGTTTAAAGCAATCAAATTTTGTTTTAGATTATTGGCCAAATTGGCACTCAAAAAATGTTCGGATATACCTACTTTACTTTCAATATAAGTAGCAATCAAAGCTTCAAAGCTATTTTCCATATCTATTTTCATTGGCTGCATAGACTGCCAACGGGACAAGGTAGACTAAATAAAACTGTTAGACTCTCATTATGAAATAAATAAAATTATTTCTTTATAAATATTCCTTAAAAAGACTTGTTGCATAAAATAAACCGCCAATTCGCTAATTAAAAATCAATAGATCTGTTGTAGTCCATTTTTTGAAGCTCAAACAAATGCTATATTTTAAAATTGAATTTATGTACTTCAAACAAACGTTTATTAATTATTAATGTGAATCAAGGGTTGGAATGTGCCGATAGGCACTAAATCTCGGTAGAAACTATGAATTGGAACGGATTTAGCGTGCCGTAGATACGCAACATTTATCGTTTTGTTGCGTACCTACGGCACGCTAACGAATTTTGAACCTAATTGCTACCGATATTTAGTACCTAACGGCACAAAAAAAGATTCTCAACCCTTGATTCGCATTTTAGTTAAAACTATCGCAAAAAAAATCACAACGGAGCTGTGATTTTTTTTTACGAAATGATTAAAATTAATCTACTTTTCTGAATATCAATTCAATTCCGGAATGATTTTTCAAAGTTAGTTTCATATTTTCAACGCTATAAGAAGTAGTACTTTGCAAAGAAGTAAGAAACTCACTTTCTCTATTTTGTGGTTCACAAGCCATCATAGTAGAAGCTATGTTTGTGAATCGTAAAAGTCCTTTCTCAAAAAATAGAGATCCATTCATGGAATTACAACCTCCAAATCCAAAAAATTTATTTGTAGTTGTATTAATTTCAATTCTTGGAAACTCTCTTTTGAACTTCGTACGAGTTACATTCTCACCATTCATTTTTTCTAACACCCAAATATCATGCAGTTTAGAATCTGTAATATAGGTTCCACAACCATTAAAAACAGTACTATTATCTGTTTTGCCTTTAGTTATTTCGATTTTAACAACATAAGGAGAAATAGCACCCGACATAGAGTTAATGCATTCTTCCTGCCTAATTTCGATATTCATATTTCCAGATTCTGTAGCAACTCGATACATTTTTACATTGGCATCCATCGCTTGTATCGGTGCTACAAATGGCGCATTGAAAGATTCAAATCCCGCATTCAATGATGTAAAAACGATACTATTCTCTGATATTTTTAAACTCCAAAAAGGTTCATTACCTGTAGCTCTAAAATAAATCATTTGCTCTAAGTTTTCCATTTGTTCTTTGTAGGCTGGAGTTGGCTCGGTTTCAGCCGTAATTTGAGTTGGTACTTTATTGGTTTTACAACTTACAATAGTTAATAAAACAATACTAAAAAAGACGTTTTTAATCATAATACCATTTTTTATAATTATTTTATAGAGAACATACAAAAGCTAGATTCAATCAAAAAACTTCCCATCCACATAAAACCAATTTCCATTTTCGAATTTAAAAGTAGATCGTTCATGATGAAGTTGTTTTTGTAGTTTATTGTCCAACAAGTAGGCTTTGAACTCCACCGTGTTTTCTGTAGCCTTTATAATTTCTAATTGAAGCCATTGATTTGAAGTGGCCCAATTTAGAATATCAGATTTCGAGTAGTATTTTCTCTCTGAAATATGGGTTGTTGCCAATAAATATTCAGCTGTATGTGTTGCGTAAGCTGAATAACGGGAACGCATTAAAGCTTCAGCAGTTGGTGCTTTTTGAGTTCCATTAATAAATGGTTCACAACATTCCTTAAAATTTTTCTGAGAACCACAAGGACATTTTATTGTTGTCATTTTATCTAAAAACTATTGAAACCTATCGGTTATAATTGACCATTAAGTGCAATTATTTTTTGTTGCAATTGATTCAACAGTACTTGATACTTACTGATTTCGATTAGATCTTCATCATCTTCTGCAAAATCAAGTAATTCATCTAGATCCTCACTGACTTCAACCAATTTATTATTAGCCTCTTTACTATTTTTACTGGCAATCAAATCAATTATTTCCTGAACACCTTTTTTTAGATCCGTAAATTTATTGTTTTCCATCTTTAATTATTTTTCTGAAGCCTTATCTTCATTGAACTTTTTAACAATTTGTTTTAGTTTTTCTTTGCGGAGAATTTCAGCCTGTTTTACTTTATCCTGAGCCTTATGCAACTTATCATTGTGCTTTTTTATGTTTCTTTCGTTATTTCTACTCATGGCATTTATCTTTTAACTATCAAATCAATTATTCGATTTAGGAACTCCTGCAAAGTTCGGCTTATTTATTGAAATTCAAATTGTTTTTAATTTAATCATTTTAGATAATGATCCATTTTATTATTCCCCGTGTTTTCTCTAATTATTTATATTTTTTTTAAAAAGCTAACACACTTTTTTTTACAAATAGTAGTTTTTATATACATTCTGATGTTGCAATCAATAGGATTAATCACGTTAAACATTTTAATACCCTAAAAATTAAGAATTTAACTATACTAATAAAACATTATGTCGTTATACTATTTATATATATATTTATTTACAAAAAAATTGAGCATTCTCAATTCTTTCAAATAGTACAAATGGACAATAAAAAATACCCTAAATTTATCACATGGTTCTTAGACAGGCCAAAAACAACGGGTTTTATCACTTTCATATTCCTGAGCTATGTAGCAGGATTTATCGTCTCTCAGCAATATCAACTTATAAAAGAAGATGAGCAACGAGAAATGAATAATACACTTCGCATTGTTAATCAAAATATAGAGCAATCACTAAAAAACTGTTATACGACTACATTAACATTAGCATTGACTATTAATGACCTGGGCGTTCCAGAAAATTTTGATGATGTAGGTAAAAAACTGATGGAATCAAATACCAATATTAATGCTGTCCAATTGGTCCCTAATGGAGTGATAAAGTACATTTATCCCATAAAAGGGAACGAAGCAGCTATAAATCTAAATATTTTAGCTTCTCCTTATCTTAAAGAAGAAGCCTTAAAATCAGTTTCTTCTCAAAAAATGTATTTTGCCGGTCCACTTAAATTAAAACAAGGCGGAATGGGAATTGTAGGAAGGTTTCCCGTTTTTCGGAACAATAAATTTTGGGGATTTTCAGCAGTTATAATTAAATTAGATAATTTATTGAAATCTTCAGGAATAAATACAGTTGATGATTCAAAATATTATTTTCAATTTTCAAAGAAAAATACAACTACCAAAAAGGAAATTTTTTACTTACCAAATAAAACTGATTTTTCTAAAAAATACAATATTTCTACAATTATTCCGGATGGTGATTGGAAATTATACCTAATATCTAAGCATCATAATTATCTTTATGCCCAGATTCTAATTCCAGCAATTATTGGATTTATTTTAGCCGCTCTTTTTGGCGTTTTGATATACACTTTATTAAAAATACCGGAAGAATTACAGTTTTTAGTAAATACTCAAGCAACAAAACTCTTGAATAGTGAAATAAAATTTAAAACCATTTTCGATCAAGCCTCTGTAGGAATAGCACTTGTCGATGCCAGTTCCGGTACTTATATTGAAATTAATAAACAATACTGCAACATGCTAGGCTATACACCACAGGAAATGAAGGAACAAAATTTTCAACTGGTAACCAATTCTAATGATGTATCGAACACGGAAAGAAAGAATGAAAAAATTATTCCGGAAAATTCTGGAACAAAACAATACCTCACTAAATCAGGGAAAATTGTTTGGGCAAACTTGACCGTTACGCCACTCTTGGAAACAAGTGCAAGACCAACTACCAATATCATTATTGCTGAAGATATTACTTTACAAAAAGAAACCGATGAAATAATCAAAAAAAGTGAAATACGATTTAAAAGTCTCTTTGAAGATTCTCCAATACCTTTGTGGGAAGAAGATTTCTCGAAAGTAAAAAACTATCTTGAAGAATTGAACCTTATCCATAAAGATTCAAAAGAGGTTTTACTTTATTTAAATGAGCATCCTGAGGTTGTAAACGAATGTATTTCCCTAGTTAAAGTAATTGATGTCAACAATTTATGTTTAAAGCTTCATGAGGTCAAATCCAAAAAAGAATTAATCGCAGGACTTGATCAAATCATTTCTAAAGAATCTATTGATGGTTTTACAAAACAGCTCATTGCGATTACTCAAGACGAGAAACAATTGATTACCGATTCTAAAATACAAAATTCTTTTGGTGAATACCGAGATGTAAATTTGAGATGGAATGTCATTCGCGGTTATGAAAAAACATTGGAAAGAATTATTGTCTCAACTGAAGACATTACAGACCGTAAATCATCGGAAAATTTAATTCTTACATCACAGCAAAGAGTTGAATCCCTAATTAATACCATCGATGGAATAGTTTGGGAATGTGATGCTAAAACCTTCGCTTTTAATTTTATAAGTCAAAAAGCAGAAAAAATATTAGGATATACTTCTGAGGAATGGTTAGCGAGTGAAACCTTTTGGGCTGACCATATTCATCCTGAAGATAAGGAATGGACCCTGAATTATTGTATTTTAAAAACTAAAGAAAATTTAAATCATGATTTTGAGTATCGAATGATTGCAAAGAACGGAGCTGTTATTTGGCTAAGAGATATTGTAAATGTAATTTTCGAAAATAATCAGGCTTTTAGTTTGCGAGGTATAATGATTGATATTACAAAAACAAAAGAAGCAGAGAAAGATTTAAATGACTCTTTCAATTTAGTGACCGAACAAAACAAAAGACTACTGAATTTTTCCTATATTGTTTCTCATAATTTAAGATCACATACCAGCAACATTGCCTCTATTATGTCTTTGATAGAATCTTCTGAATCAGAAGAAGAGAAAGATGAAATGATACAATTATTGAAATCTGTTTCTAATTCCTTAAATGAAACAATGGTTCACTTAAACGAGGTCATAAATATAAGGACTAATATAGGTTTAGTATCTGAACCTTTGAACTTACAGCAGTATTTAGATACTGTTCAAAAAGTGCTTTCTGAGCAAATAACCACAAAAGATGTTACCATTTCTACCATCATGCCAGAGGATGTGATGATAAATTATAATCCAGCCTATCTGGAGAGTATCCTTTACAACATTATTTCTAACTCCATTAGATATAGCCATCCGGAACGAAAACCAATTATAGTCATTCAATGGATAGAGGAGAACGACACAAAAGTACTTCAGATTTCCGACAATGGTATTGGCATTGACCTTGTTAAAAACGCGGATAAAATTTTCGGGATGTACAAAACATTTTCTGATAATTCTGATTCAAAAGGAATTGGATTATTTATTACAAAAAATCAAATTGATGCCATGGGTGGAAATATAACCGTGGAAAGCAAACCCAATATAGGAACAACATTCAAAATCTATATTCAATGACAAAAAAAGCAATCTGGGTAATCGATGATGATCCTATTTATCAAATTATCATTAATAAAATCATTCAAAGATCTGAAATGTTTTCAGCCATTACTACTTTCAAAAACGGGAAAGAAGCTATAGACGCATTGCACGACACAGTACATCACAAACAGGATACTACTGAAATACTTCCAGATATAATCCTATTGGATATCAATATGCCAATTATGGATGGCTGGGAATTCATGGAAAAAATGGGGTTAATAAAATCTAAATTCAGCAAACCAATCACCGTATATATCGTAAGTTCCTCTATTGCTGCTGAGGATAAAAACAAATCAAAAACCTATTCAGACATATTGGGTTATTTATCTAAACCTGTAAGCATAAACGACTTAGTATTGATTGCTTCGAATGATTAATTTGTATAAATCATCCCTTAGATTTATTTCAATTCTTTTTTTATTTCTTCCAAAGATTTATTGGTAAAGATTAATTCATCAATGATTTTCTTTCTCAAAAAATCCAAATCATCATAATCAAAATACTTAGCCCACGAAGTCAGATTAAATAAATTACGAACTTGCTTGATTTTTTTTGTAGTTTCAAAACTGGTTCTGAGTATGGCTTTTTTATCATAGCTTGGATTGTTCCTATGTTGATAATTGACCGTTTTCTTTAGATAATTGGCTTCTAAATAATAGAGTTCTTCCAAAGTATTATCTGGATAAAAATTAGCCCAAGGCGCAAAACCTAATTTTATTTTAGAATCTTTTTCTGGTTCTAATGGTTCTAAACGCCATTTGCTGTTAGCCAATCGTCCCCAGTGATTCGACAAGCGATACATTCCCACTTTAGTATAATAATATTTACTTCCCGATTTACTGTCGTATTGAAGTTCTAATCCATTTATGCTGTCCAAAGACGCTTCATGAAAGACACAAAAAGTATTTTTGAAGGAATTGGGGTTGGGACGAAATATTTTTTCCATTAAACAAAGGTAATCAGAAAGTCTAAAATAGAGCAAGACAAGTAATATTTGATTAACTTTGCCAACTAGAATTAGTAAAAATAAATTGATTATGACCAAAGCTTCTGAAGAAAGAATGTTACAAAAAGGTGTTTACACCGGAATTATGGAAAAAGATGAAAACAACAACTTTTTTTGTGGTGAATATCTTTTAGACTATAAAATGGCCCAAAAACATACTGTTGGTGATTGGATTACAATAAAATCAATAATTGAAAATCCAAGCGATATCAGTTATAATAAATATCCGAAAAAGTCTAAAAATTTCGACAAAGCCAATAATAAACCCCAACAATAGTACATTTTTATCTTACTTTTTTAACCAAAAAATAGAATTTAAGTTCTTTTTTTTGAATATTTTTTTGTCACAAACTAAAAAAATAAAAAAAAGTGTACCTTTGCAAAAAATTTGTCGATTTTGAAATCAAATTACATTGATTTAATACTAAAAGACAAGTAGTTACCTTATTTATGAAAAAAATAGTTGAATACCGCAAACTGCTAAATGTAGATAAAACTGCAGAGCTAAAAGATTTGAAAACGATTTATCGTAACGCTATGAAAGAAGCGCATCCTGACAAATTTCAGGGCGATGAAGCCGGACTGAAAGCTGCAGAAGAAAATAGTAAAAAAATTATTGAAGCATATCATTTCTTGGTAAGTATCAATCCTGAAACTCTTAAACAAAACTTACCTGAATATACTGAAACTATAGCAACCGCTACAATTTCGGATTACAAGTTTGTTGAAGGAAGATTAATTATTAATTTTTCAAATGGTAGTGTTTACGAATACATCAGTGTGCCTAAAGCAACTTATGTAAAAATGGTAAATGCTGATTCCCCTGGAAGATTTGCAAAAAGACATATCCTGAATTCTTTTACTTGGAGAAAAACGATTAACCAAGACTAGTTTTTACAAGATCACAAATAGCTAAGCATCCTTCTAAAGGGTGCTTTTTTATTTTTACGTATTTTCTTTATAATTATTTTGTAAAAAAAATAATTAATTATTATTTATAATCAACTTGTTTTAAGTATTTTAGCAAGTATATAAAATCATCCTTAAAGCTGCCAATCATGAAAGACTCATGTGTTCTGTACCAATTTCAATATAAGAAAGCTAAAGAAACGCTTACTATTCTTGAAAAACAAAAAGCACAAATTGATTTTAATCTCAAAACAAATCCTATTTGTTCCATTTTGCATAAAGAATTAAGAACTGTAAACCTGAATATAAAGATTACGGAAAATGAGATAGAACATACAAAATCTGCTATACTTAAGTATGAATCAAAAAATGATTTTTCAATAAAAGAGACACAACCATAACCTGTTGGGTATCATTATTCAAAACATCAGTTCGAGGCAGGATTTTTTTCTACCAAAAAAAGCAATATAAAATGACATTCAAACTGTCAGGCTGAGCGCATTCCGATAACTATCGGAAGAAGCTCCACATAGTAAAAAACGTCAATGATTGTTTTTTTTGGAGTAAAACGGAACAAAAAATGTCCCGATAGCTATCGGGACGAAAATCGTTTTTAATTCAAAATCAAAACAAGCTTTTTTTTAACTGAGAACAAAACTCCTCGATTCTTTTTTTTGACAAACTATCCTTTCAAATAACGAATACACCTCATTTCTTATGATACAAAATGACTACAATATAGAATATAGATCAATTCCTAATTAAGAATGAAAAATAATAACAAAAATTTAGGTTGTAAAATTATTAATAATTTATAATTTTAAATACTTTTGCAACCTTAACTTAATTAACTAATTAATAATGAAAAAAATAATTTTAGTACTTTCTGCAGCTGTTGTTTTAATTTCTTGTAGCAAAGTTGGCAAAGATGAATACATGATTTCAGGGACTGCAACAGGAATTGAAAATGGCAAAACAATTATCTTGGAAACACAAGATGCAAATGGCATGGGATTGATTGCTAAAGACACTGTGAAGGTTGAAAACGGTAAATTTGAAATGAAAGGAACAATTACTGAGCCATCATTTTATACAATCCAATTAGAAGGTGCGCAAGCTAAAATACCTTTCATATTAGAAAATGGAGAAGTAACTATCGCCATTAACAAAGACAGTATCCAAAAATCTAAAGTTTCTGGAACTTATAATAACGACGAATACGTAGCATTCAACGAAGAAATCTCTAAAGTTCAAAAGAAACTAATGGATTTTCAAACCAAAAACATGCAGGCTATGAATACAGCGCAACAAACTAAAGATACAGTAGTTATCAATAAGTTGATGCAAGAGTTTTCTAAAATTCAAGAAGAAGTTGGTGTAGCTTCAAAAGCCAAATACGTTACTTATGCTGAAACACATCCTAAAGCATTTATTTCTGCTTTGATTATACAAGGTATGTTAAATGATCCAACTGCTGATGTTGCAAAATCTGAAAAATTATACAACAGCTTAGAAGAGTCATTGAAAAAAACAAAACCAGGTATCGCTATTAAAGCTAAACTTGCTGAAATGAAAATGCCTTCTGTAGGAGCTACTCCTGCTCCATCAGCTCCGGCTGCTGAAGCTAAATGAAGAGCCGATTTTTCAGGTCCTAATCCTCAAGGGAAAACAATTTCTCTAAAAGAAAATTTAGGAAAAGTAACAATCGTTGATTTTTGGGCTTCATGGTGTGGCCCTTGTCGACAAGAAAACCCAAATGTTGTAGCCCTATACAAAGAGTTACACAGCAAAGGTCTAAACATAATTGGTGTCTCTTTAGATAAAGATGCCAAAGCCTGGAAAGATGCTATTGCAAAAGATAAACTAACATGGAATCATGTTTCAAATTTGAAATTTTGGGATGAACCTATAGCTAAGCAATACAAAGTAGAATCGATACCGGCTACTTTTATTCTTGATGCATCTGGAAATGTAGTCGCAAAAGATTTGAGAGGTGCGGAACTTAGAGCAAAAGTTTTAGAACTTTTAGCAAAATAATCCCATTTATCGCTATAAAACAAAAAATCTCCCTAGCGGAGATTTTTTTATTTTATTCAATACCAATACATTAAAAATAATAGTAAAATTAAGTGCAAATATAGTTTGGAAACTTCAAAAGTGTTTCTATATTTGCACCCGGTTAGCACGATAAGCAATGCTTATTGAGTCTTGGGGAGATACTCAAGCGGCCAACGAGGGCAGACTGTAAATCTGCTGTGTAAACTTCGCAGGTTCGAATCCTGCTCTCCCCACAAAACTCTTCAAGCAATTGAAGAGTTTTTTATTTATATAAATTCGCAGGTTCTCCCGCCCCGAAGTCTCGGGATTCGGGACTGCTCTCCCCACAAAAACTCTTCAAGCAATTGAGGCGTTTTATATATACAAAATTGATACTTTCATCATATCGCGTTGTAGTTTATTCAAAAAAAAATCCCATCTCATTTTTGAATCTGAGATGGGATTTTTTAATTATGATTTTAGCTTCTTTATTCTAAAATAAAACTTACCGTTACATTAGCAGTAATATTGATTTCTCCAATAGCCAGCGTTTCTCTTGGAGCACTAGCATCACTCATTTCCATTGTTTTCATTGCTGCATACATTGGCTGCGGATAATAGGTTTGCGAATTATCAGATATTGTCATGGCACGCCCAACTTTTTGTCCTAAAACAGAAACATAATCCTCTGCTTTCAATTTAGCTTCTTTCATTGCTAATTTTCTAGCCTCTGATTGATATTGTGCCAACTTTGAAGATTGAAAAGTAACATTGTCAATTCTATTAATTCCTTCGTCAACTAATCCTTCCATCAATTCATCATACGTTGATAAATCTCTCAATAAAATTTCGATTGTTTGAGTCGCATTATAACTGTGTTTCTTTTTTTCATAATCGTATTGTGGATTCAATGAAACACGTTGCGTTTTATAATCTGCCGGTGCCAAGTTCATTTTTTTGATAAACTTTAAAACCGCTTCAATCTTTTGATCATTTTGTTTTTTTACGTCTTTGGCGTTATTCCCTTTTGTCTCAACAGTAACTGCTATAGTAGCCTGATCCGGAATTACCTTTACTTTACCTTCTCCACTTACGTTTATTTGAGGAACTTGTTTAACTTCTTGTCCATAAGACATCGAAACAAATAGAATAGACAGAATTAGTAGTGCTTTTTTCATTTTTTATATAATTTAATTATTTGAACTGATTTCTAAACAAAAGTTGTGCCATTATAGCTTCCCCATTTTTTCCATTACAAAAAGAATAACTATTGGAATAGCTAATAATATTACCATCAAAGTGTGATCTACTAACAAAGCAGGTTCTTTGAGCAATGTAATCAAATAACCTCCTACAGCGCCTCCAAAATGAGCCGTATGTCCAATATTATCATTCTTAGCCTTCATACCGTAAATGGAATACAACAAATAAAGGATTCCGAAAATATAAGCAGGCATTGGGATAACAAAAAAGATTCCTAACATCATATCCGGCTGTAATAATATTGCTGAATATAAAACTCCGGTTACCGCTCCAGATGCACCTACAGCTCTATAACCATAATCATTTTTATGAAAAACCATCGTCAGTAAACTACCAAAAATTAAACTTCCAAAATAAATCAATCCAAAAGAAAAATCACCTAAATAGCTAATGACTACCGGAGCAAAAAACCAAAGCGTCAACATATTAAAAATCAAATGAGTCATGTCAGCATGAAGAAAACCAGACGATAACATTCTAATTTGTTCTCCTGCCCGAATACTCCCAACATGAAATTCATATTTTCTAAAAAAAGAAAGGTCGTTAAACCCCTTGTAACTAATTAAAACATTTACTACAATTATTGCTATTAAAACGGTATTCATAAAGTGTGTTTATTGTGAATTGTAAAGATAGTCATTCTAAAATACCGATACAGTAAGCTGTCAAAATTAATATCAATCTACATTTTTGACTTATATTTGCAAGAAAAATTACGGCATGCAATTTCTTGTTTTTATCTTAACCTTTCCGTTTTTATGGATTATTTCCATTCTTCCATTTAGGGTTTTCTATTGGTTTTCTGATTGTATCTATTTAATTGTTTATTATATTATTGGCTATCGCAAAAAAACGGTTAAATATAATTTGGCACTGGCTTTCCCTAATCTTAGTGCCGAAGAGCGTCTTGTGATCGAAAAAAAATCGTACCACCATTTGTGTGATATGTTTTTGGAAATGATAAAAACCATGACAATTTCAGCTGCTGAAATGAACAGAAGATTCGTAGCCACCAATATCGAATTGGTGAAAGAATTCGAAAACAAAGGAAAAAGCACTGTTTTGCTAGCCTCTCATTACGCGAGTTGGGAGTGGTTATTGTCTATTAACGAACAAACAAAATTTAAAGGAATAGGCGTTTATAAAAAAATTGCCAATAAATTCTTTGACAAACTGATACGAGACATTCGATCAAAATACAATGCTGAACTAGTGGAAACTAAAAAAGCGATTCCGTTGATGGCAGAAAATCAAAAAAATGGGATTCTTAGTATGTATGGATTAGCCAGTGATCAATCTCCAAAATTGAATAGAGCCTTTCATTGGGATAAATTTATGGGCATAGAAGTTCCTGTTCATACCGGTGCCGAAATGCTTGCCAAAAAATATGATTTGAATGTTCTTTTTGTAAAAGTAAAAAAAGTAAAAAGAGGATTTTACGAAGCTACTTTTGTACCCATTACTGATAATCCCAGATCAATTCCTGATTTTGAAATTACCAATACCTTTTTACGAGAAGTAGAAAAACAAATTCTGGAAGCTCCTGAATATTATTTCTGGACGCATAAAAGATGGAAACACAGAAGATAGTTTCCGTTAGTAGGACTCAGTAACAGTGTTCAGTAAAAAAAACAAAAATCACTTATCATAAAATCTATTGTTTATGAAAAGTGATTTTTTATTTAGTCCTTTTAAAACCTCAACTGTTATAATGAAAACCAGTTTTTTACCAATTCATCTTCTAAAGGTTGCGCATTTTTGTTTACAAACTCATTGGTAGCAGGATTATAATCATAATCCAAAGCCCAAGTTTTATGATTTTCAGCCAATGCTTTTATTCCGTTACAAACAAATTCAATTTCGGCATTTGTAGTTGTAGGATGAATAGACATTCTAATCCAGCCCGGCTTTCTGATTAAATCTCCAAGAGTAATTTCGTCAATTAATTTATGGGACGTTTCCTGGTCTACGTGCAATAAAAAGTGTCCGTAGGTTCCTGCACAACTACAACCGCCACGAGTTTGAATTCCGAATTTATCATTCAGTAATTTAACGCCCAAGTTAAAATGCAAATCTTCCACAAAGAAAGAAATCACCCCTAACCTATCATGATGCTGTCCTGCAAGAATTTTAATGTTGGAAACATTTCCTAATTCCGAGAAAATATAATCCACTATTTCATGTTCTCTTTTTAAGATATTTTCAATTCCCATTTGCTCTTTCAACTGAACAGCCAATGCGGTTTTTATTACCTGAAGAAACCCAGGAGTACCACCATCTTCCCTATCTTCAATATTATCGATGTATTTGTGTTCTCCCCAAGGATTCGTCCAACTTACCGTTCCTCCTCCCGGATTATCGGGAACTAAATTTTGATATAATTTTTTATTAAAAACCAAAACACCACATGTTCCGGGTCCGCCAAGGAATTTATGAGGCGAAAAGAAAATCGCATCCAAATAACTTTCAGCATCTTCAGGATGCATGTCGATTTTCACGTAAGGTCCTGAACAAGCAAAATCCACAAAACAAAGTCCGTTGTTTTGATGCATTATTTTTGCCACTTCATGATACGGAGTTCTTATTCCCGTAACATTCGAGCAAGATGTGATCGAAGCTATTTTAAAAGATCGCTCTTTATATTTTTCTAATAAAAGTTCCAGATTTTCTATGCTGAACAAGCCATCTTCTGAAGAAGGAATAACTTCAACATCAGCAATAGTTTCTAACCAAGACGTTTGATTCGAATGGTGCTCCATGTGCGAAATAAAAACAATTGGTTTCTTTTCGGCTGGGATAGTGATGAAATTTTTTAAGTTTTCAGGAACTTTTAAACCCAAAATACGTTGAAATTTATTGACAACACCTGTCATTCCTGTTCCGTCAGTAATCAAAACATCGTCAGCACTCGCATTTACATGATGTTTAATAATATGGCGCGCCTGATGATACGCTTTCGTCATTGCTGTTCCCGAAACCGTAGTTTCTGTATGGGTATTGGCCACAAAAGGACCAAATTGATTCATTAATTTTTCTTCAATAGGACGATACAAACGACCACTCGCCGTCCAATCCGTATAAATAATTTGTTTTCGTCCGTAGGGAGATTCAAACTCTTGATCTATTCCGATTATGTTATCACGAAACTGTTGAAAGTATTGCTCTAATTGTGTTGGTACTACTTTAGTAATCATTCTATGTCTAATTTGAGTTCAAAGATATTGATTTTTACTAAATAGTCATTTTCAAATTTAGTTAATACTGATGATTAAATAAATTTATAAACATGGTCCAAATGAAAATCATACTTTGACCACGAAAAAAATTGTTTTTATATTACCAATTCTCTTTATTTTACTTTCGAAAACACATAAAAAAATGCCCAAGAAAATTTCTGGGCATTCTATTTTTAAAGCTATTTAAATTACAAATCAAATCCTAATGAGAATTGCCAAACTCTGTTTTGTGCTTTGTCGTCATCATATAAATCTCCTAAACCTAAATGATAGCGTACTCCTAAACTGATACCGGAATTAGTTTTAAATCCTCCTCCAAAGTTCAATCCCCAATCAAAATTATTAGGATCATACTCTTGTGAACCACTAAAAAACCCATCATATTCTTCTTTATGCGAAACTGCTAATCCAATTTGTGGGCCCGCTTCCAAAAAGAAATTTTGAGAAGGATACGCTTTAAGCATTATTGGTAAGTTTATGTAATCTAATTTTTGTGTAAAAGTCCCACTGCTATTTGTTATTTCGTATCCTTGCTGAGAATACATTAATTCAGGTTGAATAGAAAAGCTTTCGCTAATAAATGACTCGCCATAAACTCCTATATGAAAGCCGTGTCGTTGCTCTGTTTCTCCATCTCCATCAAAACTTACGGCTGCTAAATTATAACCTCCTTTTATTCCTCCATTCGATTTGGGAATAGCACTGTCCTGAGCATTCATTGTTGCACCTATTCCAATGAATAAAGCTATTGCTAAAAATTTTGTTTTCATTTGTTTCATATTATAATAGTTATTTAAATTAAATTTTATTTTCCTCCATTGGCACGAAGATCTGCAATACATTGCGCATCTAATTGTGGTGCTGCACCACCCGAAACCATATTTCCAATACCGCTTCCTGTTTCGGATGACCAATACATTAAACAGGTTTTTTCAATACAATGTTTTGGATGCGCTGCATCTTCATGACTGCTTTGCAAGGCTGTACCAAGATTAGTCAGTCCCAGGATATGTCCAAATTCATGGGTAATTACTGTTGTTTCTAACAAACTTCTACTGGGTTCAACTGGACTATCGCTCAAACCTTGAATAGTTTGTTCGAAAATAACAAAAGAAGTATTTCTGTAAGCCGTTCCTAGAATAACTCCTGTGTCAGTATCTTTTGAAGATTTCCCATCTGCAAAAAATGCCCAAACCGCTATTTGATCCGAAGTGTTGTATTTTGTTCTGTTAGCATCTTCAATACTTACAATCTCCCCATCAGTATAAGGTGAATTCCCTGGTGATGGTATAGACCGCTTTATAACATTAATACCGTTTGGTTTGTAGGTTCTTGCAGTAAGAAAGCTTACAAAATTACTGATCGCTGTACTGCTTGGCTCAAAACCGGCTACATACACCACTTCAATAACCATACTCTTGAACTTTTTATCAGATAATAAATCGTTAGAAGAACTTCCTGTTTGCTGTTTATTCGTATTAGGATTTACAGTGCCGGAATTGTCTATTGAATCATCTTCTTTTGAGCAGGATGCTACTGACAGGAACAAACCTATAGTTAGTAGAGTAATTACTTTTTTCATTATTATTTTATATTATTATTTTTATTTAAAAGAACAGCTACAATACGTTTAGTAGCTGTTCTTTGAAAAAACTAACCAATCTAAACCAACCTATATTTGCTTCAATACTAATGTTAATCCTGCATTAGTTGTACTTTGTAATGTGATTGTCGAAGCAGTAAAACTTGTTACTTTCCAAGTATTATTCAATAAAGCAAACGAAGCATTTCCTGAAAAATTTAGTTTTAGAAAAACATTTAATTCCGATCTTACCGCATAAGTCCCATTTACTGTTGTATTCAATAGATTTACGGCTGTTACCGATAAATTATTTGCAAAATCTATCGTAAAATCTTTATAATTCGTTGCTGAGTTCACTCCTGCATTTACAAATGAATCTACTTTAAACTTACCGTTAACCAAAATCGTTTCTAATTTTTTTCCATTTTGAACTGCTTCTGCCATCGCTGCTTCTGTTTTTAGAGATGCATTAATAGCTGCTTGTAATTCAGCATCACTTGAAACCGTTAATTTTGTTCCATCCGCAATTGCCACTGAAACTGGGTATTTTACCGAAAATAATTCCGTGCTGCTTACATTAGACATATACGCATATAATTGTTGTTCGGATGTGATGACAACACTTCCTGTTTGTTGAAAACTTAAATTATACGTAAAAATTGTAATTGGGAAACTGATATTTACAGAAGAAATAGCATCTTTATTAGAAGTTTCCGCTGATGTACAAGCATTTAATAGTGCATTATATTCTGTTTGATTAGTAACGGTGACCTCTGTATAATTACTTAATTGAACTCTTAAAGGAAACTGTAATATTACTGAATCCTGGTCATTATTAAACTGTGCCAAAATTTCAATAACCCGTTGATAATCTAATTTAGTTGACACAGCAACCTGAACTCCATTCACTTTTGCAATAGCTGGTAATAAGATAGAAGAACATGATGCTCCATCCAAGAAATCATCAAATGAACCATCGTACATCGAAGTACGTTTCAGATTACTTGTTGTAGTTGAATTAGCCGAATTGGTATTTGGATTTTCTCCTTCTACCTCATCTACTTCACTTTGGCATGATGTAAAACCTAAGATAGCCATCAATGCAATTCCTGTAACAATTTTTAATGTTTTCATAATTTTCAAATTTAGTGTATTTTTATATTTACAAGCGATGTTTTTAGCGCCTTTCTATTAGTAAGACAACTACGCATATTTTTACCCTACCAAAATTTTAAAAAAAATATAAAATTTTACAAATAAATTCATAAAATACTACAAATCAACATATTAAATTTTAAACTATTATTCCTAAAAAAGCAATTATAATTAAGGCAACTGCTTTTTGAAAAAATAATTTACATTTACAACCTACAAAAAATGAATTAATACTCAATGAGCGACGAAAAAAGTACACTTTGCGAAGAAAATCACTTTAGAGACTTTTACTTAAAGCACGTGCAATCAGCAAATAATTTTGCTTATTATAAATGTGGTGATGATGAAGCTGCATTAGATTTGGTGCAAGATGCGTTTACCAAAATTTGGGAAAATTGTTCCAAAATCGACTTTAGTAAAGTCAAAACGTATTTGTTTACCAGCATTAATAATTTATTCCTGAATAACATAAAGCATCAAAAAGTAGTATTAAGGTATGCTAAAGATGCGCCTAACTTAGATACGAATAATCAAAGTCCCGAATATTTATTCGAAGAAGAAGAATTCAAACAAAAACTCACAAAAGCTATCGCATCATTAAGTGAAGCACAGCGCGAAGTATTTTTATTGAATCGAATAGATGGAAAAAAGTACAGAGAAATAGCTGAATTACTCGATATTTCTCAAAAAACAGTAGAAAAAAGAATGTCAGGAGCGCTGCAACTATTAAGAGCCCAAATAGAAAATATATAATTAGTCATTTAGCTGTAGGGTAATTTAAAAGTTAGTTGTCTTATAAACATAGAGATATAAAATGAAAACCGATAAAGAGATATTAAAATGGTTGAATAATGAGCTTTCAAGCCAAGAAATTGAAGATTTAAAACAATCTGAAGATTTGAAAACACTTGAAAAAATTGCTCATTATGCATCACAATTGGAAGCTCCAAAAATAGATGCCCACTCTGCTTTGGAAGCTTTTAAAGCCAGAAACCATTCTAAAAAGAAAACAAAAGTCAGAACTTTAAACTTCAAGGCATTCTATAGAGTTGCCGCTGTTCTGGTTGTTATGTTAACCTCTGCTTATTTCTTGTTTTTTAACAATACTACATCTTTTGAAACCCAAATAGCGCAAACAAAAACAGTTACACTTCCTGATAATTCTGAAGTGATCTTAAACTCCGCTTCAAAATTAAGTTTTAACGAAAAGAAATGGGCTGATAAAAGAACTTTAACATTAGAAGGAGAAGCTTTTTTCAAAGTTCAGAAAGGGCAAACTTTTAGTGTAAACACAACTGCGGGAGTCGTTACCGTTTTAGGGACACAATTTAACGTAAAAGAACGCAAAAACTATTTTGAAGTGAATTGCTACGAAGGTTTGGTGAGTGTAACGTATAATAACGAAACTATTAAATTACCTCCCGGAAAAACCTTCCGAGTTATAAATGGCACCATCGAAAATGTTGAAGATTTTGATGCCCAAAATCCTTCATGGATTCAACAAGAATCAAGCTTTAATAAGATTCCATTAAATCAGGTTATTGCAGAATTGGAGCGTCAATATGATATAAAAATTAAAGTAGAGGGTGTCGATACTTCAAAACTCTTTACGGGAAGTTTTACACATACTGACAAAGAAATAGCGCTTCAGGCGGTTACAATTCCGCTTAAATTAAGCTACAAGATTAAAGGCAAAACCATTATATTTTACAACTATGGTGTTAAATAGATGGCTGATTTCTCTACTACTTTGCATTGGCAGTATTTGTTATGGACAGAATACAGCTAAAAAAATACCTTTAAGTGAGGTTATCATTTCCATCGAAAAACAATTTAATATCAAGTTTTCGTATGCCGTTGAAGATGTAGCCACAATTACAATTGACAAACCAAATGCTTCTTTTACGTTACAAGAAACTATTGATTATCTGAACTCGAAAACACTTTTAAATTTCAAAGCTTTAGACGATCGATATGTTACCGTTTCAGTGTTAAACAAAACAATATCCGTTTGTGGCATTGTTTTTTCCGATGAAAAAAAATCTCCTTTAGTTGGCGCTTCAGTAGTTGTAAATGACATTGGAAGAAGTACAATAACAGATAAAAACGGTACATTTAGCCTGCAAAATATTCCAATCAATGCAACGCTGACCATTTCCTATTTGGGTTTTGAATCCAGACAGTTTTCGGCTAACGAATTGTTTTCTGCACAAAATAATTGCAAGGACATTGTTCTTTCTACAAAAAACGAAGAGTTAAATCAGGTCCTGATAAATGTTTATTTAACGCCCGGCTTACAAAAATACCTGGATGGAAGCACCGTTTTAAACACTAAAAAATTCGGTATTCTTCCCGGATTAATAGAACCTGACATTTTGCAATCTGTTCAAGCGCTTCCCGGTGTAGAAAGTACCAATGAAAGCATTGCTAACATTAACGTGCGTGGCGGAACTAATGATCAGAATTTAGTGCTTTGGGATAATATCAAAATGTATCATTCCGGTCATTTCTTCGGGTTAATTTCTGCTTACAATCCTAATCTTACCAATAAAGTTATCGTCAGTAAAAACGGAACAAGTGCTGAATATAGTGATGGCGTTTCCAGTACTATCAACATGTATACGAAAGATCTGGTTACCAATACCTTTTCTGGTGGCGCAGGAATTAACTCCATTAGTGCCGATGCCTTTTTAGAAATTCCAATAACTAAAAAATTAGAACTTCATATTTCAGGACGTCGTTCGATTACTGATTTGTTTAAATCGCCTACGTACACTAAATACTTTGATCGTAGTTTTCAGGACACTGAAATCAATGCAGATAGTGACCAGAATAATACCGCTTCTGATTTTTACTTTTATGATTATACCGCTAAATTACTTTTCGATTTAAATGAAAAACATCAATTCAGAGCTAATATTATTGGTATTAATAATGCATTGGATTATTCAGAAAGTCGCATTACAAATTCAAACGAAACCCAATCTAAAACCAGTAATTTATCCCAGAAAAACATTGGTTACGGAGGAAATTGGAAAGCTCAATGGAATCCAAAATTAAGCTCAAATTTCATCACTTACTTTTCCAGATACAATATTGATGCTACCGATTACAGAGTGGAAACGGACCAGCGCTTAACCGAAGCCAATGAAGTTTTGGAAACTGGAGCTAAACTCAATACGTATTACAAAACTAATGACAACTTAAATTTTTTGTTTGGGTACCAATTCAATGAAACGGGAATGTTAAACCAAACCACCGTTAGCGCTCCGTTTTACTCTAGCACTAAAAAAGATGTTTTATTGAATCACGCTTTATTTTCTGAAGTCGAATACAATAAAAACAATACCTATTTGCGAGTTGGATTGCGTTTGAATTATTTTCAAAAATTCGAAAAGCTTTTGGTCGAGCCAAGAATAAACATTCGACAAAAATTATCAGATCAATTTGCTTTAAAATTAGAAGGAGAATTTAAAAATCAATCTACTACTCAAATCGTGGATTTTGAAGATGATTTTTTAGGTGTCGAAAAAAGACGTTGGGTTTTAGTAACCGATAAAGACATTCCAATTGCAACGAGTAAACAAGGCTCTTTTGGTGTAGAATTCAATAAAAGCAAACTAAATATTGAGGCTACAGGTTTTTATAAAATTGTTGACGGCATTACAGCTTCTAATCAGGGTTTCTATAACAGCTTTCAGTTTACTAATGCTAATGGAAGTTACACCGCTAAAGGTTTTGAATTTTTAGCCAATAAAACAGCACGTCAATATAGCGTTTGGGTAAGCTATACGTTTAGTACAAATGACTATGAATTTGATACTTTTACACCTTCAACTTTCCCTAATAATGTAGATATAAGACATTCAGTATCGTTAGGTTTTTATTACGACATTCTTAAAAATCTAAAAATAGCTGTTGGTGGTATTTGGAGAAATGGGTCGCCGTATACAAAACCAATTGAAGGGAATGAAACCGTACAAAACGGAAATAATACCATGGTAAATTATGATTCTCCAAACAGTGAAAACTTAGATGATTTCATGCGTTTAGACGCTTCTTTAAATTACAATTTCAACCTGTCACAATTTATTAAAGCTTCGTTTACTGCCGGTATTATTAACGCAACAAACCAAAACAATCTGATCAATCGGTATTACAAAGTGAATCCAAATGATTCCAATGATGCCCTTCAAGTAGACAACAAATCACTTGGCTTAACCCCAAATATAAGTTTTAGGGTGAGTTTTTAATATTTAGCTTGATTTACAACCTACCCTTTCAAAGTGCAGCACTTTGAAAGGGTTATTTATTAAAAACAGACTTGTTTCATTAATTTTAAGTTTGTTTTTATAGGAACATTTTACTTAACAATGTTTTAATAATGCTTTTTTTATTTAAAGCAATAAAATTAAAAAAAACAAACATATTTGCCTAATAATCAATACATTAAAAATTAAATAATCGTATTTTTGTTAGGCTTTTCACCATCGAAAAACATTAGGTTTAAAATGCGTTTACCGATATATACTATCGATATTTTCCTTAGTAAAATTCTTTTCTTTTGGTTCATTAAATAAAATGAAAAAGGAGTTTAAACTCGGATGGCATTGAAAAGTTTAAAGCAAGAATCAGTCACAAGAGTATCTAATAAATTCTTGACTTTCGAAGCTGACATTATATCATTTAAAAGTGGAGACCAGAAGCCACTAAAAAAACGGGGCGTCATCGAAAAGCCAAACGAGTAGAAAAATTAAAAAACAGCAAAATGGAAAACATGAAAAAAGTAATGGTTCAATTTGACTTTCCTAACATGACAGCAAAGCAATATGATCAAGTTTGGCAAGATCTGCGTGCAGCAGGTCATGAAAATCCAAAAGGATTGCAACACCACGTAGGTGCACCAACCGATAAAGGTTGGAAAGTGGTGGATGTTTGGGAAAATATAAACAAGTTTAATGAATTTGGGCAAAAGTTGATGCCTATTCTTAGCAAGAATGGGATTCCATCAATACAACCGGTTATTTTACCGCTACACTATGAATATAGTGGTATCAAATCTGTATAATTATGACAGTTAAAGGTAAATTAGGGCGGACTGTCTCTGGCAGACAGTTCCTCCCTAATTATTCGAGTTTGTATGCTGTAACAAAAATGAAAAACTACCTAACTTCCATTTTTGTATTTTCAGATTCTGTTCAGGATAAAAACTAGATATAAACAAATGGAATGGACACTGGAACCATCAAAACTTCATTTGACCAGTTCTTGATTTTTAAGATGTTACGTTATCCATTAGAAAGTGGAATCCTCTTTTAATAAAGCGATACAAAAATTACAACGAAAATGAAAGCAAAACAGAAAATAGCTGCCTTGATACTATTAGGTATCTTCAGCTTAGTCACACAGGTTCAGGCTCAAGATATGAAAATGCATGCTGACCATATCATGGTTATGCCTGGTGACATTAAGTGGGGCGATGCTCCTCCTAGTCTGCCGCCTGGAGCAAAAGTAGTAGTAATAGAAGGAGACCCAAGAGCAATGGGATTATTTACCATGCGAGCTAAAATTCCAGCTAATTATATGATAATGCCCCATTTCCATCCCGCCGATGAGCACATTACTGTTCTTGAAGGATCTTGTTATATGGGAATCGGAGATAAATTTGACGAAAAAACAGCTATGAAGATGACGACAGGAGGATTTGCAGTGATGAAAACCGGCACTCACCACTATTTCTTCACAAAGGAGGAATGCATCATACAATTACATGGCATGGGTCCTTGGGGAATCGCCTACGTTAATCCTGCCGATGACCCCAGAAATAAAAAATAAATTCAGGCCATGCATGACGTTTTAGGGACCAATGGAAGTTTTGTTGTCATTGCGTTGCAAAACAAGTAACGGAAAGAATTGTCCCGCTAGCATATCCGTAACCAGAGAAACGGTTCATAAAAGACATCGTCCAAAAAAGTGTGTCCTTTTAAATTAAGTGTGTAAATTTGGTGTTTTAGACTATATTAAAAAAGACTTTGCAAGTTAAGAGAGCATCTAATGATAACACTTATAAATTATTTCAAAAAACTGGGCTTCGAAGAAAGCGACCTTACTGAATTTTTAAAACACATTAAGATAAGAAAATTTGATGCCAATGAAATCATTTTATTTGAAGGACAAATAGAAAATTACCTTTCGTTTATCGATGAAGGTATCGTTCGATATTATGCCGTTAACAATAGTAAAGAGATCACTTTTGACTTTGCCTTTGAAAATTCTTTTTACTGTGCTTATGATTCTTTTTATAACAGAAAAAGTACTTCGGTCTATATTCAAGCCATAACAAACTGTCAATTGTATTCCATCTCTTTCGAAAACCTGACTTTATTATATTCCAAATGTGAAACTTCCAGAAAACTCGGGCAAATGGCAACCGAATTTTTATTATCAAAAAAAGTAAAAAGAGAACTGGATTTACTCATAAAAACACCGCAAGAAAGATACGAGGCACTTTTTACAGAGCAATCAAAACTTATTAAATCAATACCCCAAAAATACATCGCTTCTTATATTGGTGTCGTCCCAGAAACATTGAGTCGAATCCGCAAACGCATTTCTTGACCAAAGTCAATTCGACTGAGAAAATACTTCCTCAATTTTGTTGAAATAATTAACTTATAAAACAATAAATTGAAATGAAAGTATTTATCACCCACATTGATACAGCCTGTGTTTTAATAAACATAAATGGTTTTAAAATATTGACTGACCCAACACTCAACAATAAAGATGGATGGTTACCCCAATATGTAAGCAAACCGCTTGCGTTTTCCAAAAAATATATAGATCCTGCTCTTTCAAATGAAGAAATTGGGAAAGTTGATTTGGTTTTATTAAGTCATGACCATCATAAAGATAATTTAGACAAAAACGGTAAAGCTTTTATAAAAACGGTTCCAGTAGTACTATCAACAACAGACGCGGTTGAACGATTGAAGAACGATAACACCGTAGGGCTTGAAAACTGGCAAGAATATAAGATTACAGACGAAAGAGTAAAAGGATTAAAAATTACTGCCATTCCTGCACAACATACAAACATTAAAAGGTTAGACAAACTAATGGGTAAGGTTCTGGGATTTACCATAGAATGGGAAGGGCAAGAAAACGGTTGTATTTATATTTCAGGAGATACGGTGCTTTTTGAAGGCGTATATGAATTAGCCAAAAGAAAAAAAGTTGATGTAGCAATTTTACATTTGGGAGCAGGAGCATTTCCTTATTTAAAGAAGAATTTAAGACTAACAATGAATGGTGAGGAGGCAATTAAAACTACAAATTTGTTAAATGCTAATTATGTAATCCCCATACATTATGAGGGTTGGTGGCATTTTAAACAATCGGTAAAATCATTAAGAAATGAAATAGAAAACTCGAATGTTCAAGATAAATTTATTTGGCTAAAAAGTGGTATCCAAACTGAAATAATTAGGGAGAATAAATGTATTAACGTTGAGCACCACAACAAAACAATAAAAACTGACCTCACTTTAAAAATCTAAAACATTAAAAAAAATTATGCCATAAAAAAACCCGACTCTCGTCGGGTTTTGATTATAATCCAGCCACCGCTTTTATTTCGTCAATAATTCTAAGTGCCAAAGCATCCGCTTTTTCTTGTGAAGCCGCTTCGGTATAAATACGAATAATAGGTTCTGTATTAGATTTTCTTAGGTGAACCCAATTTTCAGCAAAATCAATTTTCACACCGTCAATAGTGGTAATATCTTCATTTTTGTATTTCTCAGTCATGGCGACAAGAATCGCATCAACATCAATTTGTGGCGTTAATTCAATTTTATTTTTACTCATATAATACTCAGGATACGAAGCACGCAAAGCAGAAACTGTCATTTTTTTGTTGGCCAAATGCGTTAAAAACAGCGCCACTCCTACCAAACTATCACGTCCGTAATGCAATTCCGGATAAATGATTCCGCCGTTTCCTTCACCACCTATCACAGCATTATTCTTTTTCATCAATTCCACTACATTCACCTCACCTACTGCACTGGCTTCATAGCTTCCGTTATGCATATTAGTCACATCACGCAACGCACGGGAAGACGACATATTCGAAACGGTGTTTCCTGGCGTTTTACTCAATACATAATCGGCGCAAGCAACCAAAGTATATTCTTCTCCAAACATTTCTCCGTCTTCGCAAATGAAAGCCAAACGATCTACATCTGGATCAACTACAATTCCTAAATGTGCTTTTTCTTTTACTACCAATTCTGAAATATCAGTCAAATGTTCTTTCAACGGTTCCGGATTATGAGGAAAATGTCCGTTTGGTTCGCAGTATAATTCTACTACTTCAACGCCCATTAATTCCAACAATCTTGGGATAATAATTCCACCCGAAGAATTTACGCCATCAACAACTACTTTAAATTTAGCCGCTTTTACCGCATCAATATCCACTAAAGGTAAATTCAATACTTCATCAATATGAATATCCATGTACGCATCGTTAATCATAATGGCTCCTAAATCATCCACATCCGAGAAATCAAAAGCTTCCGCTTCAGCAATTTCAAGAATTTTTAATCCTTCTGCACCATTCAGGAATTCTCCTTTTTCATTCAATAATTTCAAGGCATTCCATTGTTTTGGATTGTGGGAAGCCGTAAGGATAATTCCACCTTCCGCTTTTTCTAAAGGAACAGCAACTTCAACAGTTGGCGTTGTTGAAAGACCCAAATCAATCACGTCAATTCCTAAACCAATTAAAGTGTTTACCACCAAATTGTGAATCATTGGTCCCGAAATACGGGCGTCACGACCTACAACAACTGTTATTTTTTCTTTTCCAATATATTTTTTCAACCAAGTTCCATACGCCGAAGCAAATTTAACTGCATCAACAGGTGTCAGATTATCACCAACTTTACCTCCTATTGTTCCACGAATTCCTGATATTGATTTTATTAAAGTCATTGATTATTATTTTAATTTTTGAATTATAAATTTTAATTTGTCCACAAATATAATAATTGGCGGTTTATAAAAGTCATTTAGAATTCAAAATTCATCATTTAAATTCCTAAATTAGGCGAATGAATTTTTTAGCACACATCTATCTTTCCGGTGACAATGATTTAATCAAAATTGGCAATTTCATGGCCGATGGAATTCGTGGAAAACATTTTGAAAGTTATCCTTTAGAAATTCAAAAAGGAATCATTCTGCATCGTGCCATTGACACTTTTACCGATGCGCATCCCATTTTTAGACAAAGCACCAAAAAACTACATGAAAAATACCATCATTACGCCGGTGTTATTGTAGATGTTTTTTATGATCATTTTTTGGCTAAAAACTGGACTAAATACTCTGATGAAAACCTAGACCATTTTGTAGAACGTTTCTACCAATCTTTACAGGATAATCATATCATTCTTTCGGAAAGAACTAAGGAAATAATGCCGTACATGATTGAACAAAATTGGCTGGTGAGTTATCAAACGGTGGAAGGAATTAATCGAATTTTGACGCAAATGGATCAACGTACTAAAAACGAATCTAAAATGCGGTTTGCTACCCATGAACTTTCCGAATTTTATGCGGAGTTTGAAAAAGAGTTTAGCAATTTTTTTCAAGAATTAATCCTATTTTCGAATACTAAAATAACCACCTTATGAAAAAAATACTTTTTCTCCTTGCCTTTGCCCTTATAGGTTGCAAATCGAATGAAAAAACGGTAGAACCAACTGGTTTAGTAACTTCAAAAGCTATGGTAGTTTCAGCTCGTGAAGAAGCTTCGAAAATTGGAGTTGAAATCATGAAAAAAGGCGGAAATGCTTTTGATGCGATGGTTGCCACGGAACTGGCTTTGGCAGTTTCACATCCACAGGCAGGAAATATTGGCGGTGGCGGTTTCATGGTTTTCAGAAAAGCCAATGGCGAAACTGGAGCAATAGATTATAGAGAAAAAGCACCTTTGGCAGCCTCAAAAGATATGTTTCTGGACGAAAAAGGAAATGTAATAGAAGGAAAAAGTAGAGAAACCGCTTTGGCATCTGGTATTCCGGGTACCATTGCAGGAATATTTGAAGTACACAAAAAATATGGTTCTTTACCCTTAAGTGACATTCTGAAACCTGTAATTGCCTTGGCAGAAAGAGGCGTTGTTGTCACTAAATTTCAAGCCGAAAGTTTGGCCTATTACAGAGCTTCCTTTATAAAAAGCAATGGAAAGAATAGTTTGTTTTCCAAAGCATATAAAGAAAATGATACCATAAAATATACTGCATTAGCAGCAACATTAAAACGAATTGCTAAAAACGGTCGGGATGAATTTTACAAAGGGGAAACAGCCCAAAAGTTAGTTGCTTTTCTTACTAAAAAAGGCGGAAATGCTACATTAGAAGATTTAAACAGTTATAATGCCAAATGGAGAACTCCAATTACTTTTCAATATAAAAATTTAAAAATCACCTCGATGTCTCCACCAAGCAGTGGCGGAATTTGTCTGAATCAAATCATGGAAATGATTGAGCCTTTCAATCTTTCACAAATGGGACACAACAGCGTAAAAACGATTCAAGTTATTACAGAAGCAGAACGTAGAGCGTATGCTGACAGGAATTACTTTTTGGGTGATCCTGATTTTGTAAAACTTCCGATAAAAGAATTACTAAGTCCATCGTATTTAGAAAAAAGAATGAGTGATTTTTCATTCGATAAAGCTTCTAAATCCTCCGACATTGCCCATGGAGCAATTAAAGGATATGAAAGCAATCAGACCACGCATTATTCTATTGTTGATGCTGCTGGAAATGCAGTTTCGGCAACGACTACTTTAAATGATAATTATGGTTCTAAAATATATTGCGACGAATTGGGTTTCTTTTTGAACAATCAAATGGACGATTTTAGCGCCAAACCAGGGGTTCCAAACTTATATGGATTGACTGGAAGTGAAGCCAACAGCATTGCTGCCGGAAAAAGAATGTTGAGTTCCATGACGCCAACCATTGTCGAGAAAGACGATAAACTTTTCATGGTTGTGGGTACGCCGGGAGGTTCCACAATTATCACATCGGTATTACAAACGATACTAAACGTGTATGAATTTGATATGAGTATGCAAGAAGCGGTAAACGCACCTCGTTTTCACCATCAATGGTTACCGGATGAAATTACTTTTGAACCGAATTCTTTCGATAAAGAATTATTGAATAATTTAAAGAAAAAAGGGTATCTCATTAATGAAAAAAACAAAGAAATCATTGGTGAAGTAGATGCTGTTTTGGTTCTTCCGAATGGTAAATTGGAAGGTGGAGCAGATAAAAGAGGTGATAACAAAGCCGTTGGTTTTTAAAATTATAGTATCTGAATGAAAAAAATTATTATTCTATTGAGTATTCTTTCTATTGGTTGCAAAACCCAAAATGTAATGGTTCAACCCACTGGACTCGTTGCTAATGAAGCAATGGTAGTTTCAGCACGTGAAGAAGCTTCAAAAATTGGAGTTGAAATCATGAGAAAAAGAGGCAATGCTTTTGATGCGATGGTGGCAACCGAATTGGCTTTGGCAGTAGCCTATCCGTTTGCAGGAAATCTTGGCGGTGGTGGTTTTATGGTCTATCGAAAAGCAAACGGCGAAATTGGTTCATTAGATTACCGCGAAAAAGCGCCATTAGCAGCCACTAAAGATATGTTTCTTGACGAAAAAGGAAATGTTATTAAAGGAAAAAGTACCGAATCTCCTCTTGCTATTGGAGTTCCCGGAACGATTGCCGGTGTTTTTGCAGTTCATAAAAAACTGGGTTCATTGCCTATCGAAGAAATTCTAAAACCGGTAATTGCATTAGCCGAAAGAGGTGTTATTGTTACCAAAAAACAAGAAGACCGATTGGCTGCTTATCGAGCGAAAATTATAAAAGTAAATGGTGACAAAACGCTATTTGCAACTGCTTTTAAAGAAAATGATGTTATAAAATATCCTGCGCTGGCTGCTACATTAAAAAGGATTTCAAAAAATGGCAGAGATGAATTTTACAAAGGTGAAACAGCTAAAATATTAGTTAAATATCTTCAAGAAAAAGGAGCCATAATCACCTTGGAAGATTTGGCTAAATATGAAGCTAAATGGAGAACGCCACTCACTTTTGATTACAAGGATTTGAAGGTGATTTCTATGCCTCCACCCAGCAGTGGCGGAATATGTCTCGCTGAAATTTTCAAAATGATTGAACCTTACGATTTGGCTAAAATGGGACATAATTCAACGGAAGCCATTCAAGTTATTGTAGAAGCCGAAAGAAGAGCATACGCAGACAGAAGTTATTATCTGGGTGATCCTGATTTTGTGAAAATTCCTTTGAAAGCATTAATGGCTGATGATTATTTGAAACAAAGAATGTCGAATTTTAGTTTTGAAAAAGCCACTTTATCATCAGATGTAAAAGAAGGAAAAGTAAATTATAATGAAAGTACAGAGACTACCCATTATTCAATTGTGGATCAGTTTGGCAATGCGGTTTCATCAACTACAACATTAAACGACGGTTACGGTTCTAAATATTATTGTGATGAATTGGGCTTTTTCCTAAACAACGAAATGGATGATTTCAGTGCCAAACCAGGTGAACCGAATATGTTTGGGTTAGTGGGAAATGAAGCCAACAGTATTGAGCCACAAAAACGAATGTTGAGTTCTATGACGCCAACTATTGTAGAGAAAAACGGAAAATTATTTATGGTTGTGGGTTCTCCCGGAGGTTCTACGATTATTACATCGGTATTGCAAACGATATTAAATGTTTATGAGTATCGTTTGAGTATGCAAGAAGCCGTAAATGCACCTCGTTTTCACCACCAATGGTTACCGGATTTGATCACTTTTGAACCCAATACATTCGATACTAAAACCTTTGAATCCCTGAAATCAAAAGGATACCTTATCAATGAAAAAACAACACCCGTAATAGGAAAAGTGGATGCCATTTTGGTTTTGCCAAGTAAAAAACTCGAAGGTGGCGCTGATTTTAGAGGAGACGATAAAGCTGTAGGGTTTTAGGTTTTAGGTTATGGGTTATCGACTATGTTGAGCATTTTAAATTGATATTGCCATTGTTATTGAATTTTGCCATTGAAATTTTATTTTATGAATTTTATTACAGCATTAGAAAACGCTTTTAAAGCAAATCAAAATCCAGAAAATGCCTTTCCGATGGCAAAATACATGAAGAATAATTTTTCGTTTTTTGTAATAAAAACAGAGGAACGAAGACGCATTTTCAAGGAAATTTGGAAAGAAAACAAAGAAGAAGTTGCTGCAAATGCAAGAGTAATTGCATTGGATTTATATTCAAAAAGAGAACGGGAATTTCATTATTGCGCGATTGAAATTTTGATAAAAGAGCTCAAAGGGAATTATAAAAAAGAAGACATTCAACTGATTGAAAAACTGATAGGCAACAATTCTTGGTGGGACAGCGTCGATACGATTGCGAAGTACATTTTGGGTGAGTATTTATTGGAATTTCCATTGGAAACCAAGAATATAATAGAACGATTTTCAAAGTCAGAGAATATGTGGTTGAACCGAAGTGCTATTTTATTTCAATTGGGCTACAAACAAAAAACGAATGCTGATTTTTTATTTTCAGAATGCTTAAAACAGTCTCATTCTAAGGAATTTTTCATTCAAAAAGCAATAGGCTGGGCATTAAGGGAATATGCAAAGTCAAATCCTGAAGCGGTTAAAGAATTTGTAAAAACCAGTAATTTAAAACCATTAAGCACAAAAGAAGCGTTGAAAAATATGTGTTAGGATAAAATAATAGTAGTTTTGCACCCCTTTTAAAAAGTATCATGTTCAAAAAATATATTTCGAAATTAGAAACTATAATAGCTTTCGCGCAATCCATGTTGACGCCAAAGCAGTTTATATTTTTATCGGCGGTTTTGGTTGGTATTTCTTCCGCTTTTGCTGTAATTGTATTAAAATCTTTTGCGCACTGGGTATTTTCTTTTGCTACGTATGTCAGTGGAATTTTAAAATTGGGCTTCATCAATAGTATTTTGCCCATAATTGGTATTCTGCTTACTGTTTTTGTTGTCAAAAGAGTTTTGGGAGGAACCATCCAAAAAGGGACTTCGCAAATTTTGTATGCTGTTGCCAAAAAAGCGAGTATTATTCCAAAAAAACAAATGTATGCTCAAATTGTAACCAGTTCGTTAACTGTTGGTTTAGGAGGTTCTGCAGGTTTAGAAAGTCCTATTGTTATTACCGGTGCTGCTTTTGGCTCGAATTATGCCCAAAAATATAAATTAAGTTATAAAGACCGAACGCTACTTATAGGTTGTGGAGTTGCTGCAGGAATTGCCGCTGCCTTTAATGCGCCTATTGCCGGAGTTTTATTTGCTATTGAAGTTTTGCTTGTTGATGTGAGTATTGCTGCATTTACACCCATTATGATTGCCGCTGCAACAGGTGCTTTAGTTTCGGTAATTGCATTAGATGAGGAAATTTTGCTTTCGTTCAAACAACAACAAAGTTTTGATTATCATAACATTGCTTTCTATATCCTTTTAGGTTTGTTTACCGGATTTATTTCGGTTTATTATTCCCGTAATTTTCAGAGAGTAGAACATTTTTTCGCAAGACTTAAATTATCACCTTATAAAAAAGCGTTGTTTGGTTCTTCGATTTTGGCCATTCTTATTTTTATTTTTCCGACGCTTTTTGGCGAAGGATACGAAAGCATCAAAACATTATCTGAGAATGATCCCGGGAAATTATTGGAAAACACATTATTTAGCGGTTTTCGAGACAATAGTTGGGCTTTATTGGTATTTGTAGGCTTGACTATGATGGTAAAAGTTTTTGCAACTGGAATTACTTTAGGCAGTGGCGGAAATGGAGGAAACTTTGCTCCTTCCCTATTTTTGGGATCTTATGTTGGTTTCTTTTTCTCTAAATTTTTAAATCTGACAGGACTTGCTAAATTACCAGTAAGTAATTTCACATTAGTTGGAATGGCAGGAATTTTAAGTGGTTTGTTTCATGCACCCTTGACTGCGATTTTCTTAATAGCAGAAATTACTGGAGGGTATAACTTAATGATTCCTTTGATGATTGTTGCTTCAATTAGTTTTGCGATTTCAAAACGATTTGAAAAACATTCTATGGATGTAAAGAATTTAGCCAAAAAAGGACATGCTTTTACGAGCAATAAAGACACCAATATCCTTTCGACCTTAGAGACCACTTCCATAATTCAAACGGATTATTTAACGGTTTCACCTGATGAAAATTTAGAAAGGCTGGTGGATTTAATTTCCCATTCCAATCAAGTTATATTTGCAGTTGTGGATACTGAAAAAAATTTATTGGGTATTGTTCATTTTAATGATATTCGAGAAATAATATTCAATACGTACCGAGTAAAATATACTTTGGTTAGAGAAATAATGATAGAACCTACAGAAATCATTTCTCCTGATGATAGTATGGAAATGGTCATGAATAAGTTTGAAAAATCGAAAAAAGCCTTCTTACCCGTTCTCAAAGAGGGGAAATATTATGGTTTTATTTCGAAATCTTTTGCGCTAGAAGCCTATCGAACAAAACTAAAATCAATGACGATTGAATAATTTCTAATATTAAAATGATATTATTGATCCACATCCATAATAGAAAACGCTAACTTAGGTTGGCGTTTTTTTATATCCTAATTTAACATAAACTTCTAAAGTGTTCTATCGAAAGAATAAATTAAAATGTGCTTTCCGAAGAAGCATGATAGGTGACTGAGTCCCTAACAATCACATAATGCCCTAATTACATTTTTTTTGTTTCATACTTTATTAATTAATATCTTTAGGCATAATTATAATCTCTAAATTAATTAACAAGAATATCATTTCATCTTGTAACATTTTAAAATAAATTTATACTAACACAATAAACCAAACAAAAAATTATGAAAACATTAAAATTATCGATCGTTGCATTCTTATTTTCTATTGTAAGTACTTCAGTTTTTGCACAAAGTGCAGATGAAGTTATCTCTAAATACTTTACAACTATTGGAGGTGTAGAAAAATTAAAACCCCTTAAAGGTGTTAAAATGGAAATGAGCGTTAATGCTCAGGGTATGGAAATTCCAGTTGAAATGGTACAATTAGCTGGAGGTAAGATGTATGTTAAAATTTCTTTACAAGGAAAAGAAATCACTCAAATGGCATCGGACGGCAAAACCATTTGGAATACTAATTTCATGACGATGAAAGCGGAAAAAAGTGATGCTGAGACAACAGCAAATGCTATTCTAAGCAACAACGACTTTCCAGATGCATTGTTAGACTATAAAGCTAAAGGATACGCCGCAGAATTTATAGGAAAAGAAACTAAAGAAGGTACGGAATGCTTCAAGATAAAATTCACAAAAAAACCAGTTACTGTTGATGGTGTAAAAATGGATGATATATCCTATTACTATTTTGACACCGAAAATTATTTAGCAATAGCAACAGAAACAGAGATTAAACAAGGTCCAATGAAAGGTCAAAAATCGGTTTCAACAATGAGTGATTATCAAGAAGTTGATGGTGTATTTTTCCCATTTGCCATGAATATGGGAGGCCAAGATATGAAAATTAAAAAAGTAACTTTAAACCCTACAGTTGCTGACAGCGCTTTTGCTTTTCCAGCGCAATAATATCAAGCTATAACAATCAATCCTCAACCTGCGTTGGGGATTTTTTTAAAACTCTTTTTATGAAATAGCCATGTTTCTTAAAACACAAATTGTGTCTAAAGATTTTTCCTCATGGCGTATAACCTATTCCTATAAAAAAATATTATCTACGTATGAAAAAAACCAATCTATTAATAGCAACTTTACTTCTTTTTGTGTCATCAGCAATTAATGCACAAGAAAAAGTAATCCTTAAAGGAAAAGAATTATTTGGTGACATTTCCGCAAGACATCTTGGTCCGGCGTTGATGAGCGGTCGTATTACCGACTTGGAAATGCACCCAACCAATAACAAAATAGTCTATACGGCTACCGCTGGTGGTGGTGTCTGGAAAAGTTATGATGGCGGAGCCTCATTCGCTCCCATTTTCGATGGACACATTCAGTCTATCGGTTGTGTAGCCATTGACCCATCAAAACCTGATCAAAATATTTGGGTAGGAACTGGTGAAACCTGGACACGAAACAGCGTATCCGTAGGTGACGGAATATACAAATCTACAGATGGTGGACAGAACTGGAAAAATATGGGATTGCCAAAATCCGACCGTATCAGTTCTATTGTAATCGATCCAAAAAACAGCGATGTGGTATGGGTGGGTGTATTAGGAGCCTTATGGGGAGACAGCGAAGAAAGAGGTATTTATAAAACTACAGACGGCGGAACCACTTGGAAAAAAGAATTTTACGTTGATGCAAAAACAGGTTGTTCGGATCTAATTATAGATCCAAAAAATGCTAACATCATGTATGCCAGTTTTTGGGAATTCCGAAGAACGGGATGGTCATTCAATTCTGGTGGGGAACAATCTGCATTATACAAATCGGTTGATGGTGGCAAAACATGGAACAAAATCCACAATGGTTTTCCTCAAGGCAAATTAGGAAGAATCGCAATCGCCGTTGCGCCTACTAACTCGAATATTTTATATTCCGTACTCGAAACTGAAAAAAGTGATAAAAATGGCTTATACCGTTCCGATGATGCTGGCGCAACATGGAAACATTTAAACAGTGATTTTGGTTTGGTGGTGCGTCCTTTTTATTTTTCAAGAATTGTGGTCGATCCAAAAAACGCTGACATCGTTGTTAAAGGCGGATTAATGGGTTCTATTAGCCGAGATGGCGGAAAGACTTTTAAGAGTTTAGGAAATATGCATGGCGACATTCACGATGTTACTTTTGATATTAATGACAGTAATCGCATGTATTCTGGAACCGATGGCGGTGTATATAGAAGCTGGGACGGTGGCTCAACCATGGAAATGGTAAGTAGTTTACCCGTTTCCCAATTTTATCATGTAAGTATAGACGATAAAGAGCCTTATAATGTATATGGCGGATTGCAAGATAATGGTTCTTGGTATGGGCCTTCAAAAAGTCCGGGTGGCATTGAAGCAAGAGATTGGACTCGCGTAGGTTATGGAGATGGTTTCAGAGTAGTGAAACATCCATCTAAAAACATTATTTATAGCGAAATGCAAGGTGCCGAAAATGTATGGCGTTTCAACATTGACAGTCAAGAACTTATTACTATACAGCCACTTGCCGTAAAAGGAGACCCTAAACTGCGTTTCAACTGGAATACCCCTATAGAAGTCAGCAAAAAACAAACCGATCGCCTTTATATAGGAAGTCAATTTGTTCATAAATCGGAAGACATGGGGCGTACCTGGACAAAAATATCTCCAGATTTGACCACAAATGATCCTAAGAAAATGAATCAGGAAAATTCAGGTGGTTTATCCAAAGATAACTCGGGAGCCGAAAATCATTGTACACTTTTTACCATTGCAGAATCACCGCTAAACGAAAATATCATTTGGGCAGGAAGTGATGACGGCAACATTCAGGTGACAAAAGATGGAGGAAAAACATGGACAAATGTTGTGGCTAATATCACAGGATTACCAAAAAACACTTGGTGTTATCATATTGAAGCCAGTGTTTTTGGAGAAGGAACAGCTTATGCCGTTTTCGAAGGGCATACCAAAAACGACTATGCGCCATACACCTATAAAACAACGGATTTTGGTAAAACTTGGAAATCGATAATCACGGCTGATGTGGACGGATTTGTACGCAACATTCAGGAAGACTATATAAATGAAAATTTATTGTTTTTAGGAACCGAAAAAGGATTATATATAACTATTGATGGTGGAAGCAATTGGTCGCATTTTACAAACAAAATGCCATCAGTAGCGATTCACCACATGGAGTTGAATAAAAAAACCAACGATTTGGTTATGGCAACCCACGGAAGAGGAATAATCATTCTGGACGACATTAGCCCATTACGTCAAATAAATCAAGTAGTTCTAAATAAAGATTTGCATTTCTTCGATTTAAAACCAGCAGTAATAGAAGAGCAATCTAATTTTGGAACAACGGCAACTGAATTGGAATTTGTTGGAAATAATCCATCTTCGAGTGCCCAGATTATTTATTACCTAAAAAAACGTCATACTTTAGGGAAAATGGATCTTGAGATTCAAGATGAAAATGGCAATAAAATAACTACTCTTACACCTGGTAAACAAAAAGGAATCAATGTTGTAAATTGGAATTACAACATGAAAAATCCTAAAATTGCAGCAGGAAAAACGCTCTCCTATTATGGATTTACAGCACCAAGAGTAGCCGAAGGGAACTACAAAGCGGTCCTTACAAAAGGAAAAGAAACCTACACTTACATACTAAAAGTAGTAAACGACCCAAAAAGTAGTATTTCTGCTGCAGACCGTCAAAAAGAAAGAAAAATTACGCGTGTATTATTCAACATGAACGAAGAATTGGCCTACACAGTATATGAAATCGATCAGACTAATAGTTTGCTGACCGAACTTATGGCAAAAGACAAAGGATATACCAAAGAAGCTACCAAAATAAAAACGGCTTTTGATAATTTAAAAGCAAAATTGGTGGTGACAACTGGTGATAACTACGTAGGTGCTGCAGAGCCACAATTAAGAGAAAAATTGGGAGAATTATATTCTAATATCGCCAGCAGTTTTACGGCACCGTCCCCTTCACAACTGGAGAACATGGAAGTGATAAAACAACGATTTGACAATTCAATAAACGAGTTTAAAACGTTAAAGTCAAAACACGAAGCTTCTTATCAAAAGAAAGCAAAAGAAAGCAATATTCCTTTCGTGCTTAAGCCTTTTAATGAATTTGTAACCGAATAATATTTATCAAAATTCCTCAAAGAAAGCGTTAACAATTATGTTGACGCTTTTTTTATATGTTGAACTTTTTATTTGCGCAAATCTAATTTCAGAAAGAATCTTTAACAAAATCTTCCAAACCGTTGGGCGAAAAGAATAAATCAAAATGGTAACTTTGCTTTTTTGCAAAAATTATGTTAGACAAAGACAATACCATTGAAGTTCAAGGCGCTCGCGTTCACAACTTAAAAAACATAGATGTTTCCATTCCTCGTGAAAAACTGGTAGTTATTACGGGTCTTTCGGGATCGGGTAAATCCTCATTGGCTTTCGATACCATTTATGCCGAAGGACAACGCCGTTATGTAGAAACTTTTTCTGCTTATGCGAGACAGTTTCTTGGAGGTTTAGAACGTCCCGATGTCGATAAAATTGATGGACTTTCTCCAGTAATTGCCATCGAACAAAAAACCACCAGTAAAAGTCCGCGTTCCACAGTGGGAACTATTACTGAGATTTATGATTTCCTGCGTTTGCTTTACGCCCGTGGTGCTGATGCATACAGTTACAATACTGGCGAAAAAATGGTTTCCTATTCTGATGAGCAAATCAAGGATTTGATTATCCAGGATTTTACAGGAAAACGCATCAATATTTTGGCTCCGGTTATTCGTGCTCGAAAAGGACATTATGCGGAGCTTTTTCAACAAATTGCCAAGCAAGGTTTCCTTAAAGTTCGAGTGAATGGCGATATACTGGATATTACTTTGGGAATGAAATTAGACCGTTATAAAACACACGATATAGAAATTGTTGTGGATCGAATGGTTATTGAAGATACACCAGATAACGAAAAACGTTTGATTGAAAGCATCAATACCGCCATGCATCACGGAGAGAATGTGTTGATGGTTTTAGACCAAGATTCTAATGAAGTTCGTTTTTTTAGCAGGAATTTGATGTGTCCAACTACTGGAATTTCATACCAGAATCCAGAACCGAATTTATTCTCTTTCAATTCCCCAAAAGGCGCCTGTGATCATTGCAACGGTTTGGGAACGGTAAACGAAATCAACACTAAAAAAATTATTCCAAATCCGAAATTATCTATAAAAGGCGGTGGTTTTGCTCCTTTGGGCGAATACAAATCATCCTGGATTTTTAAGCAACTGGAAATCATAGGAGAAAAATACGACTTCAAAATCACTGATCCCATTGAAAAAATTCCTGAGGAAGCCATGGAAATGATTCTGAATGGCGGAAAAGAAAAATTCACCATCAACTCCAAAGATTTAGGCGTTGCCCGAGAATACAAAATTGATTTTGAAGGGATTTCACATTTCATAAAAAACCAACATGACGAAAGCGGTTCAACAACTATAAAACGTTGGGCGAAGGAGTTTATGGACGAAATAAAATGTCCTGTTTGCGAAGGCTCCCGTTTGAAAAAAGAAGCGCTATTCTTTAAAATCAATGAAAAAAATATTACCGAATTATGTGATATGGACATTTCAGATTTGACAGCTTGGTTTTTGGATTTAGAAAATCATTTATCTGACAAACAAAAGATTATCGCCACTGAAGTAATCAAAGAGATTAAGGACCGCTTGAACTTTTTGATGAATGTAGGTTTGGATTATTTGGCTTTAAGCCGAAGCTCCAAATCACTTTCGGGTGGTGAGGCACAACGTATTCGATTGGCCACTCAAATTGGATCCCAACTCGTTGGTGTTTTGTATATTCTGGATGAGCCCAGTATTGGTTTACACCAAAGAGACAATGATAAATTGATTCATTCTCTCGAACAATTACGCGATATTGGAAACTCGGTAATTGTGGTGGAACACGATAAAGACATGATTGAACGTGCGGATTATGTGATTGACATTGGTCCAAAAGCAGGGAAGTATGGAGGCGAAATTATCAGCAAAGGAACTCCTGCTGAAATCTTGAAACACCATACCATTACGGCAATGTACATGAATGGCGAAATGAAAATTGAAGTTCCAGCGAAACGTCGGGAAGGAAATGGAAAATTCCTGAAACTGACCGGTGCAACAGGAAATAACCTGAAGAATGTTTCGATAGAATTGCCTTTGGGTAAAATGATTTGTGTGACCGGAGTTTCGGGAAGTGGAAAATCAACTTTGATTAATGAAACGCTCTACCCTATTTTGAACGCGTATTATTTTAATGGCGTCAAAAAACCGCAACCGTATAAAAAAATTGAAGGATTGGAACATATCGATAAAGTGATTGATATTGACCAAAGCCCGATTGGCAGAACGCCAAGAAGCAATCCGGCTACTTATACGGAAGTTTTTACTGAAATCAGGAATCTGTTCACGATGACTTCTGAAAGTATGATTCGGGGATATAAAGCGGGTCGCTTTAGTTTTAATGTAAAAGGCGGACGTTGTGAAACCTGTGAAGGCTCAGGTGTACGAACGATTGAGATGAACTTCCTGCCTGATGTATATGTGGAATGCGAAACTTGTCAAGGGAAACGTTTTAACAGAGAAACATTGGAGATTCGATACAAAGGAAAATCCATTTCGGATGTTTTGAATATGACGGTTGATGAAGCGGTTCCGTTTTTTGAAATGATTCCGAAGATTTATAGAAAAGTAAAAACCATTCAGGATGTTGGTTTGGGCTATATTACGCTTGGACAACAAAGCACAACACTTTCCGGCGGTGAAGCACAACGCATCAAACTGGCTGGAGAATTGTCTAAGAAAGATACCGGAAACACGTTTTATATTCTGGACGAACCTACAACAGGATTGCATTTTGAAGACATTCGGGTATTGATGGAAGTGATTAATAAACTGGTAGACAAAGGCAATACGATCTTGATTATTGAGCACAATATGGACGTGATCAAACTGGCTGATTACATCATCGATATTGGTCCTGAAGGTGGTAAAGGCGGCGGACAGCTTATTGCCAAAGGAACACCAGAAGAAATTATAAAAATTAAGAAGAGTTATACAGCGCAGTTTTTGAAAAAAGAGTTGACTTAAATTCCCCTCTGGAGGGGTGCCCGTAGGGCGGGGTGGTTTTTATTTCCTTTTATTTCCTCTACAATTACATTTTGTTGTAAATTCAGCCGTAAACACAACTCTTAGATAAATGGTAACACATATTAAAGGAGAGAAATAAAAAAGCAAATAGTATGGAAAACAATGGCGAAATAACCGCTTTTATAAACACTCAGCCTATTTATTCAAATTACATTGAAAACTTACCCTATAATATAAAACTAAAAGCAAGATCACGAGCATTGCGTAAAGCAGGTGTACTATCAGAAGTAATTTTTTGGTTGCAAGTACACAAAGGAATGTTCTGGAAAATAGATTTTGACAGACAAAGAATTATAGGCAATTTTATTGTAGATTTTTATGTAAAAACCTTAGGATTGATCGTCGAAATTGACGGTTCAAGCCATGATAACAAAGATGATTACGACCAAAAAAGAGACGATTATCTCGTTTCATTAGGATTAAAAGTTTATAGAATCTCTGATTTAAGGGTAAAACATGATCTGAATAATGTAATGATGGAACTAGAGAAATATATTATTGTAGAATTTGGAAATAAAGCGAGTAATATCTAAAAATTTAGACAATAAAACCACCCCGCCCTACGGGCACCCCTCCAAATGAGGGGAAAAGCAGAAGGGCAGTGTAATGCCAAAGGAACACCAGAAGAAATTATAAAAATTAAGAAGAGTTATAAGGCGCAGTTTTTGAAAAAAGAGTTACTTTAGTAAAAGTTGAATTTTAACCCTGTTAGGGTTTTGAACCCTAACAGGGTTAAAATAAAAAATAAAATAATATGAGATTAGAAGATTTTGACAATGATGAGGATAAAGTAATCCAAGACCGACTGAAGAGAAAGACTTGGAATGAGATTAGAACCAATGACAGTTGGGCGATTTTTAAAATTATGGCCGAATTTGTAAACGGTTATGAAAGTATGGGACGCATTGGTCCGTGTGTGACAATTTTTGGTTCGGCACGAACGAAACCCGAAGATGCTTATTATTTACTTGCCGAAAAGATTGCCTATAAAATCAGTAAAGCCGGTTATGGCGTGATTACTGGCGGTGGTCCCGGAATTATGGAAGCCGGAAATAAAGGCGCGCATCTTGGTGGAGGAACATCGGTGGGATTGAATATTGAACTGCCTTTTGAGCAACATTTCAACCCGTACATTGACAGCGATAAAAACCTGAATTTTGATTATTTCTTTGTTCGAAAAGTGATGTTTGTCAAATATTCCCAAGGTTTTGTAGTGATGCCGGGCGGTTTTGGCACTTTGGATGAAATGTTTGAAGCGATGACCTTGATTCAAACTAAAAAAATTGCGAGATTCCCAATAATATTAGTAGGAACCAGCTTTTGGTCAGGATTAATCGAATGGATCAAAACGGTTTTAATAGAAAAAGAAGGTACCGTAAGTGCCGAAGACTTGAATTTATTTAAAATAGTTGATACCGAAGATGAAGTGGTTGATGTGTTGGATAAATTCTATAAAAAATACGATTTAACTCCAAATTTTTAACAAAAAAGCTGTCTAATCAACAGCTTTTTTTATGTTAATTAGGTAGTTTTTATAGTGTTTTAATCTAAAAAAAAGTATATTTATTTTTTTAATAAATTAATACCGGAATTTGAACTCATTCTTTAAAATTACGCTTTATACTCTTGTTTTATTACTTTCTATAAAACAATATGCACAACATCATTCTGATATAAAGGCGGAGTTGAATACCGAGAATAAGACATTGAATATTCAACAGGAAATTACTTTTTTTAATCAGTCAAATGATACGTTAACCTCGATTGTATTGAATGATTGGAATAATGCTTTTTCTACTAAAAACACCCCTTTAGCCAAACGATTTTCTGATGAATTTTATAGAGGTTTCCATTTAGCCAAAGAAGAAGAACGCGGTAGTACTAAAAACCTGATACTTTTAGACGCAAATAAATCGGTTTTATCATGGGAAAGAACGGACAAAAATCCTGATTTAATTGAAGTTAAATTAACCGAGAATTTACTTCCGAATCATAAAGTCGTTCTACATCTGACTTATGTCACTAAAATACCCAGTGACAAATTCACAAAATATGGGTACAATAATAGCGGAACCATAAATCTTAAAAACTGGTTTCTTACGCCAGCCCGTTATGAAAACCATAATTTCATACGATACAACAATACTAATTTAGATGATATCGCCAATGCCTATTCCAGTTTTGAAATTGATTTAAAAGTACCTGAAAATTCAGAAGTCATTTCCGATTTAAAAAGCAGTACATCAACCGCTAATAAAACTTTTTTAAACTATAAATTATCTGGGAATAACAGAGCTAATTTTAGCGTGATTATAGAACCAAAATCCAGTTTTGAAAGTTATAAAAATAGTACTGTTGAAGTGCTGACTGATTTAAAAAACAATAAATTGAATACTATTCAAAAAGCGGTTGTAATAGACCGAGTTGTGAATTTCACAAACGATTTAATCGGAAAATATCCGCATGAAAAAATTATTGTTTCTCAAACGGATTACGAGAGAAACCCTTTTTATGGATTGAATCAGCTTCCTTCTTTTATAAGTCCGTTTCCAGATGAATTTCTTTTTGAAATTAAATTTTTGAAAACCTATCTGAATGAATACCTAAAAACAAGTTTACAATTAGACCCCAGAAAAGACAACTGGATCTATGATGGATTACAGGTCTATGCCATGATGAAATATATGGATGAAAATCACCCCAACACTAAAATGATGGGAAGTGCCTCTAATATCAAACTGCTAAAAAGTTTTAATATTGCCAATATTGGTTTTAACAATCAGTATAGCTATTTCTATATGCTGATGGCTCGAAAAAATCTGGATCAAGCACTTGGAGATTCTAAAAACACTTTAATTAAATTCAACGAGCAAATTGCCAGTAAATATAGAGCTGGATTAAGCATCCTGTTTTTAGATGATTATTTACAAAATGATGCTGTTACCACTAGTATAAGACAATTTTACAATCAAAATCAGATCAAACAAGTTTCCAGAACTGATTTTGAAACCACATTAAAATCAAATACCGATAAAAACATTAACTGGTTTTTTAATACCATTATTAATTCCAGAGCTATTATTGATTATAAATTTTCCAATGTTTCAAAAACTAAAGACAGCATCACTTTTTCAGTAATAAACAGAACCGGAGCTCCTATTCCCATTCCTGTCTATGGCACAAAAAAAGGAGCTGTTGTTTTTAAAAAATGGCTGGATATTGAAGAACGCGACAGTACTTTTACGATTCAAAGAAATGGTGCTGATAAAATCATCTTAAATTTAAAAAATGAAGTTCCTGAATATAATTTAAGAAATAATTGGAAAAAACTAGATGGTTTTTTTCCAAACAACCGTCCTGTAAAGTTTGTATTTATGAAAGATTTAGAGGATCCGTATTACAATCAGGTTTTATATGTACCCACATTATCCTATAATCTATACGATGGTTTGACTCCGGGAATGCGATTGCATAATAAGACTATTTTAGACAAACCTTTTACTTTTGACCTTAACCCGTCCTACTCTACTAAATCCAATAATTTATCCGGATCAGCTTCTTTCGTGGTAAACCAAAACTATAGAAACAGTACACTATATAACGCAAGATATTCGTTAAGTGGTTCCTACTTTCATTATGCACAAGATGCCACTTATCTAAAACTAAATCCTACGATCCAATTGCGGATTAGGGAACCTAATTTTAGAGACAACAGAAAACAGCTGATTCTATTCCGACAAGTTATTGTAAACAAAGAAAAAAGTGCTTTCGCTATTGATAACTCCCCATCCAATTATTCGATTTTTGATGCCCGATATGTGAATTCCAAAACGGAAGTCACCAATCATTTTAACTTTAGCTCTGATGTTCAAATCTCAGGTAATTTTGGAAAAGTTACCGGCGAAATAGAATACAGAAAACTCTTTGAAAACAATCGTCAAATTAATCTGCGGTTTTATGCCGGAAGTTTTTTATACAATAAAACAGCATCGGATTTTTTTAGTTTCGCACTAGACAGACCTACCGATTACCTCTTTGATTATAATTATTTTGGACGATCTGAAAGCACTGGTTTTTTTAGTCAACAATACATAATGGCTGAAGGCGGCTTTAAATCAAAAATAGCAACACCTTATGCAAATAAATGGATTACCAGCTTAAATGCAAGTGTCAGTGTATGGAACTGGATAGAAGTTTATGGTGATGTAGGTTTCATCAAAAATAAAGGTCAAAATGAAAAATTTGTATATGATAGCGGTATCCGTCTCAATTTAGTGACAGACTACTTTGAGTTGTATTTTCCGGTATATTCGAACAATGGATGGGAAATAGCCCAAAACAATTATAATGAAAAAGTACGTTTTATAGTTACTTTTTCTCCAAAAACATTAATCAATCTTTTTAATCGAAAATGGTTCTAATCCAAAACAATTATCATCATTTATTAAACTATTCTCATTAAAACACAAATAAAATTACACATAGTAAAAAAATAAAGTTCTTTTTATTAGAATAAATCGAAATAATTTAATTTTATTTTTTCAATGAACTATGAAAATAGCTAGTTTTTAAGTAAATTTGTCCCATAAAGTTATACTTTTCAATTATGATAAAAGAAAAAACCAATACTACATTGACATTTGAAGATTTCAAAATCGAGGTGTTGAATGACTACAAATTAGCTATAACAAGCAGAGAATGCAGTCTTTTAGGACGTAAAGAAGTATTGACTGGAAAGGCTAAATTTGGCATTTTTGGTGATGGAAAAGAAGTTCCGCAACTAGCGATGGCGAAAGCCTTCAAAAATGGTGACTTCCGTTCCGGATATTATCGCGATCAGACTTTTATGATGGCCATTGGTGAATTGACTATCCAACAATTCTTTGCCGGATTATACGGTCACACTGATATTGAACAGGATCCCATGTCAGCAGGAAGACAAATGGGAGGCCACTTTGCCACACATAGTTTGAATGAAGATGGTTCTTGGAAAGATTTAACAAAACAAAAAAATTCAAGTGCTGATATTTCTCCTACAGCCGGACAAATGCCTCGATTATTAGGACTTGCACAAGCTTCAAAAATATACCGACAAGTTTCCGGAATACCAAATGCGGCTAATTTTTCTAATGAAGGAAATGAAATTGCATGGGGAACTATAGGAAATGCAAGTACATCTGAAGGTTTATTTTTTGAAACCATAAATGCTGCGGGTGTATTACAAGTACCTATGGTTATGAGTGTTTGGGATGATGAATATGGAATTTCTGTCCATGCAAAACACCAAACTACCAAAGAAAATATTTCTGAGATTTTAAAAGGATACCAAAAAGAAAAAAATACTAACGGTTTTGAAATACTAAAAGTAAAAGGTTGGAATTATGCTGACTTGATTGCTACGTATGAAAAAGCAGCGGATATTGCCCGAGAAAATCACATTCCTGTCCTGATTCACGTAAATGAATTGACACAACCACAAGGACATTCCAGTTCAGGTTCCCATGAAAGGTATAAAGATGCAAATCGTTTGGCATGGGAAAAAGATTTTGATTGTATTCGTCAAATGAAATTATGGATGATTGCCATCAATATTGCTTCTCCGGAAGATATTGAAGCGATTGATACTCAAGCCAAAAAAGATGTTTTAGAAGGCAAAAAAGCGGCTTGGAATGCATTTATTGATCCTATCGTTGAAGAGCAAAAAGAACTTGTCACTTTATTACAAAAAATTGCTGAAACCAGCAAAAACAAAGACATAATTTTACAATTCACATCTGATTTAAGCAGTATTAAATCACCTTTGAAAAAAGAAATTCTGGTTACCGCCCGAAAAGTATTGCGTTTGATACTGAATGAAAACAGTAAAGAAGAATTGTCACATTGGATCACATCCTATACGACTAAAACTCAAAAGAATTTTAGCAGCAACTTATTTTCAGAAACAGATTTAAATGTATTTTCTGTAGAAAAAGTTTTACCGGTATATCCTGAAGATGCTAAAGAAGATACGGATGGTCGCATGATTTTACGTGATAACTTTGATGCTATTTTTACAAAATATCCTGAAACATTGATTTTTGGTGAAGATGCCGGAGCCATCGGGGATGTGAATCAAGGTTTAGAAGGAATGCAGGAAAAATATGGAGAATTACGTGTTGCCGATGTGGGAATTCGTGAAGCAACCATATTAGGTCAAGGTATAGGAATGGCATTAAGAGGCTTACGCCCTATTGCCGAAATTCAATATTTGGATTACTTATTATATGCCATTCAAATCATGAGTGATGACTTGGCTACGTTGCGATACCGAACTGTTGGAAAACAAAAAGCCCCTTTAATTATACGTACCCGTGGTCACCGTTTAGAAGGAATCTGGCATTCCGGTTCACCTATGGGGATGATCATAAACGCCATACGAGGAATTCATGTATTGGTTCCAAGAAACATGACACAAGCGGCCGGTTTTTATAACAGTTTGTTAGAATGTGATGAACCAGCTTTAGTAATCGAATGTTTGAATGGATACCGATTGAAAGAAAAAATGCCTTTGAACTACGGAGAATTCAAAACACCAATTGGTGTTGTGGAAACGTTGAAAAAAGGAACTGATATCACACTCGTTTCCTATGGATCTACGTTGCGATTAGTGCAACAAGCAGCAAATGAGCTTCTGGAAGTAGGTATTGATTGCGAGATTATCGATTTGCAATCGTTACTTCCTTTTGATGTTAATCAAGATGTTGTAAAAAGTATTGCCAAAACAAACCGTCTTTTAGTGATTGACGAAGATGTTCCAGGTGGAGCTTCGGCTTATATTTTGCAACAAATTATTGAGCAACAAGACGCCTATAACTATTTAGACAGTAAACCACAAACTTTAACTGCAAAAGCACACCGACCTGCTTATGGTACAGATGGTGACTACTTCTCAAAACCTTCTGCAGAAGATATTTTTGAAAAAGTATACGGAATGATGCATGAGGTAAATCCTTCGAAATATCCAAGTTTGTATTAAAACATCATAAATCATTAAAAGGCCAGACAAAATTCATTTTTTGTCTGGCTTTTTTTATTGTGAATCAAAATTATATTTTAGCAAAAATAGTGGTGTACTATTTTTTTCCGGTAACAAGGTTTTCTCTTATTGAAATTCCAAAATGAGTATAATCACTCCTTACATTGTTTATAATTTGAACAATCAAAAAAAACTCATTTTCATAATTAAAAGTTATAATGCTACTCTAAGTTCTTTATGTTGGCCTATTTTATTTTAAATTTAGAATTTATAAAAATTTACAAAAATATGACAGTACTGGAAACTATCTTAAAAGACATACAAAATGTAAAAGTGATAGCCGAATCAATTGATTATAGCCAATATACTCCATTGGATTTATCCATTACAAATGAAGCTTTTAGAAAACAGAATGTAGATAATGCAGCCGATTTTGAAAAATACATCGAAAGCCATTTAGCAGAAAGTAATGCAAAAGTAGCTTTTGGAGGTTATAACGAAGTTAGAGATTTGTATAAAAGAAGTGAAATTTTTAACGGATCTAAAACGGAAGAAAGAAATATCCATATTGGTTTAGATTTATGGATTAAAGCCGGAACTCCAGTATTAGCGGCACTTGATGGATTTATACATAGTTTTAATTACAATACTGGTATGGGTGATTATGGCCCAACTATTATCTTGGAACATAAAATAGAAAATCAGGCTTTTTATACTTTATACGGTCATCTTTCGTTAGAAAGTATCACTGAAATTGAAATTGGAGACGTTGTCAAAAAAGGACAACAAATAGCCACTTTGGGTGATGCATCCGATAATGGGGATTATGCACCACATTTACATTTTCAGATTATAAAAAACATCGGAAATAATTTTGGAGATTATCCGGGAGTTTGCAGTAAAAGCGATTTGGATTATTATCTAGAAAACTGTCCAGATCCGAACTTATTATTAAAAATCACATAAATTATGAGAAAGATAATTATCATTCTAAGCATCGTTTTGCTAGTCGGTTGCAAATCTAAAACTGTTGTTACAGAGCCAGAAGAAGCTAAAATCGTAAAACTACTGTTTTCTGAAGTCAGTGAATCTCAAAAAAACAAAGCCTACGAGTTAGGGAAGAGAGTTCTAATGACCTGCAACACTTCTAAGTTTAAACCTTTTAACGAAAGTGAAGCAACGGCTTCTGTCATTAAAAATACAACCGAGGAAAGACTGACAAAAACATGTACAAGATTTCGTCAATATTATGGATCCTTTATAGATCTTCAATTAGTTGAAATTTATAGAGACAATTTTGACAAGTCAACTATTTACCGTTATAAAGCACAGTATTCAAAGAAAGTAGCTAACAAGGAACTTCGGGTTTCAATGAATCAAGAAAACAAAGTTTCGTCTATTAAATCATTGGATTGGGTAACTCCATTCTCGATGAAATAATTTCAAATAATAGAACTGAATTCATAAATCAAAAACATTTCTTTTAGTGTTTTTATGTAGTAATGTGTTCCTCCTATTTCAAGATTATTACAATTCCACAATACTGCTCTTTTTATTAAAACTCAAATCACCTCTCTTTCTCGCTGTTTATTTGTAAATTTATATACAGTAAGAATAGTGACTAAGCGAAACTGCATTAAAAGCGGTTCTTATTTAATTGCCTATTTTTTCTTCTAACACTACATTATTAAAGAGGTATTAAAATTAATAATGTGTGAATTATATAATTTTTTTTTTTAGTTATATAAGTTTTTTTGATAAAGTTTATTCGATTTTTACATAATCTGTTAAAAAAAAATAATTTGAAACTATACATAAAATACATGGTCAGTAATCGCTGTAAAATGGCGGTAAAAGAGGAATTAAAAAAACTTGGACTGCACTTCATTGTTGTTGATTTAGGCGAAGTTGAAATTATGGAAAACATTTCTATGGATCAGAGACAACTATTGAAAATTGCACTTTTAGACTCCGGACTTGAATTAATGGATGATAAGAAAGCCATGCTTATCGAGAAAATAAAAAATGTGATTATTCAGATGGTTCATCATTCAACAGAAAATATAAAAATCAATTTCTCTGATTATTTGAGTCAACAATTAAATCACGATTACACGTATCTGTCTAACTTGTTTTCGGAAGTACAAGGTACTACAATTGAACAATTTATAATTTCCCATAAAACGGAACGCATAAAAGAATTGATTATTTATGGGGAATTGAACATCACTGAAATTGCCTGGAAAATGAATTACAGCAGCGTTGCTCATTTATCCAGTCAATTCAAAAAAGTTACCGGCCTCTCTCCTTCCCATTTTAAGCAATTAAAAGATAAAAGACGCAATCCGATTGAAGAAATTGGAAATTAGTAAAATTCGAAACTACCAATTTATATAAATTTTATAAATAAAAATAGAAATCATAAAAACTCAAGAATCACAATACGCCAGAAGTTTAATTGAAGCTAGTTTAGATCCCTTAATTGCAATAAATATGGAAGGGAAAATTACGGATGTAAATCAGGCAACAGTAAATATTACGGGACTCAATCGAGATCGCTTAATAGATTCTGATTTTTTCAATTATTTTACCGAAAAACAAAAAGCACGTAAAGTATATCAGGAAGTGTTTGAACAAGGTTCTGTTTGTGATTCTCCGCTAACACTTAGACATAAAGACGGGAAATTGACAGATATATTGTTCAATGGGTCCGTTTACAAAGACCATATGTCAAATGTACTAGGAGTAGTACTTGTTGCCCGAGATATTGCCGAACAAAAATGGGCTTTAGATTTACGAATTGCGAACACAGAACTGGCACATCAAAACAATGAGAAAGAAAAAAGAGCCGCCGAATTAGTCATTGCTAATGAAGAGCTTGCTTTTCAAAATGATGAGAAAGAAAAAAGAGCAGACGAATTAATTATTGCTAATAAAGAGTTACTATTTCAAAATGATGAGAAAGAAAAACGGGCAGCTGAATTAGTCATTGCTAACGAAGAATTGGCACATCAAAACAATGAGAAAGAAAAACGGGCAGCCGAATTAGTCATTGCTAATGAAGAGCTTGCTTTTCAAAATGATGAGAAAGAAAAAAGAGCAGACGAATTAATTATTGCTAATAAAGAGTTACTATTTCAAAATGATGAGAAAGAAAAACGGGCAGCTGAATTAGTCATTGCTAACGAAGAATTGGCCTATCAAAATGATGAGAAAGAAAAACGGGCAGCCGAATTAATTATTGCTAATAAAGAGTTACTATTTCAAAATGATGAGAAAGAAAAACGGGCTGCTGAATTAGTCATTGCAAATAAAGAATTGGCCTATCAAAATGATGAGAAAGAAAAACGGGCAGCTGAATTAGTTATTGCAAATGAGGAGCTTGCTTTTCAAAACAAGGTAAAAGAAAAACGGGCCGCTGAATTAGTCATTGCCAACAAAGAATTGGCCTATCAAAATGATGAAAAAGAAAAACGAGCGAACGAATTAATCATTGCCAACAAAGAACTTATATTTCAAAATAAAGAAAAAGAGAAACGGGAAATTGCAAATAAAGAATTGGAAGAACTTAGCTATACCGCTAAATTAGCGTCGCAATATTCTCTTAGTTTGATTGAAGCAAGTCGGGATCCATTAGTAACTATAAATACCAATGGAAAAATTACGGATATGAATGAGGCATTGGTAAATATTACGGGTATGACTCGGGAAGAACTTACAGATTCTGATTTTTTCGATTATTTTACCGAACAACAAAAAGCACGTGAAGTATATCAGGAAGTATTTAAAAAAGGTTCTGTTGCAGATTCCCCCCTTACACTTCGTCATAAAGACGGCAAACTAACAGATGTATTATTCAATGGTTCCGTTTATAAAGATGATCTAGGAAATGTACTCGGTGTTGTAATTGTGGCAAGGGATGTAACGGAGCAAAAAATAATTGCTGATGAGTTGATTGAAGCACGAGTTTTTGCAGAGTTAGCCACCGAAATTGCCGAAGAAGCTAAGATAAATGCGGAAAACGCAACTATTCTAGCGGAAAATGCAGTAAAAGCAAAGCAACAATTTTTGTCGAATATGAGCCATGAAATTCGTACACCGATGAATGCTATTATCGGATTTACAAAAGTGGTTCTAAAAACAGATTTGACAGCAAAACAAAAAGAATATTTAAACGCAATTAAAATGAGTGGTGACGCTTTAATCGTACTCATAAACGACATACTCGATTTGGCAAAAGTAGATGCCGGTAAGATGACATTTGAAAAAACACCTTTCAAAATGAAATCTTCCACATCAGCGATGCTTCATTTATTTGAAACAAAAATTCAAGAAAAAAATTTAAAATTAATTAAGGAATATGACGACACTATTCCTGATGTTCTTATAGGTGATCCCGTTCGTTTGCATCAAATTATTTTAAACCTGGTCAGTAATGCCGTAAAATTCACAACAATAGGAAAAATTACGGTAAGTGTTCATTTATTACACGAGGATGAAGATAAAGTAATTATTGAATTTGCAGTGACTGATACGGGAATTGGTATATCCAAAGAAAAAATAAATACCATATTCGAAAATTTTCAACAGGCAACTAGCGGAACTTCCAGATTATATGGAGGAACCGGATTAGGACTGGCCATAGTGAAACAATTAGTGGAACCGCAAGGAGGTAAAATTCGAGTGAAAAGTACAATTGACGTTGGAACTACATTTAGTTTTACATTACCTTTTCAAAAAACAAATGCCGATGCAGAATTAGAAAATGAGATGATGGAATTAGATACTGAAATAAAAAATATTAAAGTATTGGTTGTAGAGGACATCCCTATTAATCAATTACTAATGAAGACATTACTGGATGATTTTGGATTTGCTAGAGATATTGCCGAAAATGGTAAGATAGCTGTCGAAAAACTAAAAGAAAATGACTATGATATCATTCTAATGGACTTACAAATGCCAGTAATGAATGGATTTGAAGCTACAGAATACATTCGTAATACGATGAAATCAAAAATTCCAATTATTGCTTTAACTGCTGATGTCACAACTGTTGATTTAGCTAAATGCAAAGCGGTAGGAATGAATGATTATATTGCAAAACCTGTTGATGAAAGGCTGTTATACAGTAAAATTGTTGGAATATTAAAGAAGCCTAAACTGGCAAAACTTACGGCAAAGCTTAATGAAAATTTAGAAGAAAATAATAGTCCTAAGAAAAAAATAAAATGCATTGACTTGGTTTATTTAAATCAGAGAACTAAATCGAATCCAACATTAATGATGGAAATGATATCGCTTTATTTATCCCAAACGCCTTCTTTAATTAATACCATTAAACAAAGTTTAGAGGAAAAAAATTGGCCGTTATTAGGAGCTGCTGCACATAAAATGATTCCGTCTTTTTCAATAATGGGTATCAGCACTAATTTTGAAAATATTGCAAAAAAAATTCAGGAATTTGCAACTGCACAAGAAAAACTGGAAGGAATAGATGACTTAGTACTGCAGCTTGAGGAAATTTGTTTGCAAGCCTGCATTGAATTAGAAGAAGAACTTAACTTAATTAAAAATACATAATGACTAAAAACGAAAATAAAATAAAAATTTTTCTGGTAGATGATGATGCGTTATTTTTAAAATCTTTAGAAATTGAATTTTTGGAAAATGCTGATTTTATTGTAGAAACCTATGCGACAGGAGAACTCTGTATAGACAATATACCCAATAATCCAGATGTAGTAATTTTAGACTATCAACTTGATGGTATTGTAGAAAATGCTATGAACGGAATTGAAACATTAGATAAAATTAAAGCCTTCAATCCAAAAACTCCAGTTATAATGCTATCTTCACAAGATAAAATTGAAGTAGCTATAAACTGTATGCATCATAAAGCATTTGATTATGTAGTGAAAAGTGAAACTGCTTTTGTTCGCTTGCAAAAAATAATCACTACCATTTTTAAATATCAAAAAATGGAAAAAGAATTAAGTTGGTATATGGACAGGATGTAAATTTTATTCCTAATTACTTGTTTTTATATTGCAAAAGCCATCATTTATTAAATCTCTAAAAGTATTACCTGTATCTTTATATTCAATATTTGTGACACAATATGTTCTAATTTGATTTTATTTTCAAATCGAAGTTTTCAAGAGTGACAAAGTATAACAGTTTAGACAACATTTCATAGGCCATCATCAAACTATGACTTAAAATACAAAACTAAAAAATGGAATTAGTTCAAAAGTCCTCTCCTAAAAAATTGACATCCGAAAAAGAAGCAAAAAAAAAATCTTTTACGGTTGTAGCTATAGGTGCCTCAGCGGGAGGACTGGAAGCTTTTAGCCTTTTATTAAAAAAATTACCTCCAGATACTGGTATGGCATATATTTATGTCCAACACCTAAGTCCTGACCATAAAAGTTTACTGACTTCAATTCTTTCTAAGATTACTAAAATGAAAGTGCAGGAAATTGATAATATGGAAAAAATGGAGCCCAATAATCTATATATAATTCCTCCTAATAAAGTAATTGAGGTAATTAACGGGCACATTCAATTACATCCCCGTATTAAAAAAAACGTTCCTAACCTCACAATCGATTTTCTTTTTTCCTCACTAGCTGAAACCCACAAAGAAAATGTTATTGGTATAGTGCTTTCGGGTTATGCCAGTGACGGTATGATTGGGCTCAAAGCGATTAAAGATGCTGGAGGAATAACCTTTGCACAAGATGAAACGGCACAAGCCAGCAGTATGCCAAAATCTGCTATTTCTTCAGGAGTGGTAGACTATATTTTATCTCCAGAGGAAATTGCAGACGAATTAGTTCGCATTAGTAAAAATGGTTTTCTTGAAAAGAATGCTAAACAAAAAGATAAAAAAGAAGAAACTGTCGTTGAAGATAACAACTATGATTTAAACACCATTTTTGAACTTTTACTCAAACAAACGGGTGTAGATTTCAGTCACTATAAAATGCCCACCATCAAGAGACGGATAAACCATAAAATGCAGCAATATGGAATAAAAACAATAGAAGAATATGCAAAACTTTTATTTAAAAAAAATAATGAAATTGAAATTCTTTATACGGATTTACTAATTAATGTAACCAGTTTTTTTAGAGAAACCGAAACCTTCAAATTTTTAAAAACGAATCTTTTTCCAAGACTGTTAAATAGTAAATCTTCTGAAGAAACGCTGAGAATATGGGTTCCCGCCTGCTCTAAAGGACAAGAAGCATACTCGATTGCAATGATTATTGCCGAATTACAAGACAATAAAACAAATAAGATACCCGTTCAAATTTTCGCAACTGATCTAAGCGAAGGAGCAATAAGGGATGCTCGAATAGGAGAATATTCGCAAAGTGATATCGATGGTATTCCCAAAAAGTATTTGTCCCGTTTTTTTACTAAAGAAGGTGATAACTATCGTATTATAAAAGAACTTCGTGAAATGTGCATATTTGCCCCTCACAATATTTTACGTGATCCTCCTTTTTCACGTATGGATTTTGTCAGCTGTTGTAATCTTCTCATTTATTTCGATTCAGCTGCACAAAAAAAAGTCTTTACATCCCTTCATTTTGCCTTGAATGACAGTGGATTTTTAATGCTTGGTAAAGCCGAAAGTACAGGAACATCATCGCTGCTTTTCACTCTAATAAATAATAAATTTAAAATCTATTCTCGAAAAAATAATTTGGGAGTGAGAAAGATACTTGAATTAACACCTCGTTTTACGCGTACTAATATGTCCAGTAAAAAAACAAATATTACCTCTAAAAATATAAGTGTGAATCAAGAAGGTTTAGAAAACGCTATCGATTCTACGCTTCTTTCTAATTATATGCCTGCTTGTGCGGTAGTTAATAAAGACATGGAAATCTTGCAATTTAGAGGTCCCGTTTCTTCCTACCTCGAACATGCTTCGGGTAAAGCCAGTCTTAATATTTTAAAAATGGCACGGCCAGAATTTGCTTTTGAACTTCGCAATGCGATTAATAAAGTAATAGAAACAAAACAATCCGCATACAAATCAGGCATTGAAATAAAAATAGACTCCGTTTTAAGATTGATGTCTTTTGAAGTTTGTCCCCTAAAAATTGAGTGGGACGAGCCCTTACTGCTTATTGTTTTTAAACCTCAGGATTTGATAGAAAAATTTATCGATAGTGATTCTGATACAACAAATAATACGACACTAAAAGACATAAAAATAAAAAAACTGACCGAGGAGTTAAATACGACCCGTACAGAAATGATTGCTATCATTGAATCGCAAGAAACTATTTATGAGGAATTACAGGCTGCAAATGAAGAGATAGTTTCCTCAAATGAAGAGTTCCAAACCTTGAATGAAGAACTTGAGACCTCAAAAGAAGAAATCGAAGCCACTAATGAAGAGCTTATTTCGACCAATCAAGAATTACAAATGCGACATGATTTATTAATAGAATCACATGAGTATTCTGAAGCCATTATTGCTACCATACATGAGCCTATGCTTATTCTGAATAAGAATTTTCATGTAATCTCAGCTAATAAATCTTTTTACAAAAAATTTCTGGTTGATAAAGACGAAACGGAAGGGAAATTATTATTTGATTTAGGAAATAAACAATGGAACATTATAAAACTCCGTGAAGTTTTAAATGAAATATTTTCGAAAAATAGCAGTTTCGAAAATTTTGAAGTAACGCACACTTTTTCTGGAATTGGGGAAAGAATAATGTTGCTTAATGCTCATTTGATTATTCAAAAAACAAATAGTGAACAATTAATTCTTCTTGCTATAGAAGATATTACGGACCGTTCTCGCTATTATCTCAAAGAAAAATATTTCCTTAATCTTATTGAAGCCAGTCTCGACCCTTTAATGACAATAAGTAATGAAGGTAAGATTACGGATATGAATCGAGCTACAGTAAATATCACAGGCATATCCCGTGAAAAATTAAAAGGATCTGATTTCTTTGGATATTTTACTGAACCTGAAAAGGCACGAGCTATTTATCAGGAAGTATTTGCTAAAGGCCTTATTACCAATTCCCCTCTCAAGCTACTTCACAAAAATGGCAAACTTACTGACGTATTATTAAACGGATCAGTTTACAAGGATGACAGCGGAAATGTTCTCGGTGTGGTTATTGTTGCCCGAGATGTAACGGATCAAAAAAGAATTGAATCCGAATTAATAGAATCAAAGGTATTTGCAGAATTGGCAACTTTAACAGCTGAAGAAGCTAAAAGTAAAGCAGAAGAGGCTACACGAATTGCTGAAGATGCGATGAAAGCAAAACAACAATTTTTGTCAAATATGAGTCACGAAATCCGGACTCCAATGAATGCCATCATTGGATTTACCAGAGTGATCTTAAAAACCGATTTATCTGATAAACAAAAAGAATATTTAAATGCCATAAAAATGAGTGGTGATACATTAATTGCATTGATTAATGACATACTTGATTTAGCAAAAGTTGATGCCGGTAAAATGACTTTTGAACAAAAACCATTCAAAATGGAAGCTTCTATAACTTCAATGCTTCAATTATTTGAGACAAAAATTCAAGAAAAAAATTTAAAATTAGTTACAAATTATGACCAAAAAATACCTGCTGTACTTTTAGGAGATCCTATTAGATTGCACCAGATTATTTTAAATTTAGTAAGCAATGCCGTGAAATTTACTTCTCAGGGTAAAATTATGGTTAGCACCAGTTTATTGTTTGAAGATGAAGAAAAAGTAATTATTGAATTTGCAATTACAGATAGTGGAATTGGTATTCCAAAGGATAATATCGATTTAATATTTGAAAACTTTCAACAGGCTGCCAACGGAACTTCAAGTCTATATGGAGGGACCGGTTTAGGGCTCGCCATTGTTAAGCAACTGGTAACATCACAAGGAGGAAGTATTCGTGTCAAAAGCAAAATTAATGAAGGCTCTACATTTAGTTTTACTTTGCCTTTTCAAAAAACAAAAATAAATACTGAATTAGAAACTACCCAAAAAGTAGTAGATACAGAAGTAAAAGATATAAAAATATTGGTTGTAGAAGATATAAAACTCAATCAACTCTTGATGAAAACAATATTGGATGATTTCGGATTTGAACGTGATATTGCTGACAATGGAAAGATTGCCATTGAAAAGCTGCTGGTAAAATCGTATGATATTATTTTAATGGACTTGCAAATGCCAGTAATGAATGGATTTGAAACTACAGAATACATTCGAAACACTATGAATTTAAAAATCCCAATCATTGCTTTGACAGCTGATGTTACAACTGTTGATCTGGAAAAATGTAAAGCTGTAGGAATGAATGATTATATAGCTAAACCAGTTGATGAAAGATTATTATATAGCAAAATAGTTAGTTTAGTAAAGAACCCAATTACTAAATCTGAAAAAAAATAAAATAAATTCCCCCGATGAAACAAAAAAATTAAAAACATAAATTTAAGTTATTTAAACCATCGCACTAAATCTAATCCTGCATTAATGATGGAAATGATCTCCATTTATCTGGAACAAATCCCTACATTAATCAGCACGATTAAACAAAGTTTACACGATAAAATTGGGATTTATTGCAAGCGGCTGTGCATAAAATGATTCCCTCCTTTTCAATCATGGGAATAAGCGCTGATTATGAAAACATGGCAAAAAAAATTCAAAAATATCCGACTACACAACAAGAAGTTGATGAAATATCTGGGTTAGTGATTCAACTTGAAGAAGTTTTAAATCAAGTCTGCAGAGAACTTGAAATTGAATATGCGATTCTCAAAAATAATGAAAAATGAAAACAAATCTTTTCTTAGTCAATAATACATTTGATTATTTAGTGAAAAGTGAAACTGCTTTGTTCGTTTGTAAAAAATCATCCATACACTTTTTAAATATCAAAAAATGGAAAAAAAATTAAGTTGGTATATGGATAGTATATAGCTCTTTTTTTTTAAAAGTGGGAATGTTATAACTTTTTTTCAAAATTACATAACTTATATAAAAACCAAGGGTTCATCTTTGTTTAGTGATAATTAAGTCACAAATTTAATTAACGAAGTTATGAAGTTAAAAAATACATTGCCTGCACTAGCCTTACTGCTTGTAGTAGTTATGTCCAGTTGCAGTAACGAAACAGATGAGAATTCAACATCAAATTTGTCTTCAGTTGAGAAATCAGATCCTCTAAACTCTGATATATACGCAATAAATGAAACTTATAATCTTCCGTCAAAAACTGGTGGATTAGAAGGTGTAAATCTTGGAGTTTCGGGCGATTTTGTGATTCTGTCAAAAACAGGAATTACTGATGTCTATAAATCTGCTGTTACTGGCGATGTTGGTTCAAGTCCTATCACTGGTGCTGCTATTCTACTAAAATGTGCAGAAGTAACAGGGACAATATACACAGTTGATGCAGCAGGCCCACTTCCTTGCAGAGTAACTAACGCAACAAGATTAACCACAGCCATAGGCGATATGCAAACCGCATACACTGACGCCGCAGGACGCTTAAACCCAGATTTCTTAAATTTAGGTGCTGGAAACATTGGAGGTAAAACACTTACACCTGGACTGTATAAATGGACAAGTGCAGTTATAATCCCAACTGATATTACAATTTCGGGAGGTCCAGATGATGTTTGGATATTTCAAATATCAGGAACACTTGATATGAGTTCAGCCGTGAGAATAACATTGAGTGAAGGTGCACAAGCCAAAAACATTTACTGGCAAACCACTGGCTCCGTAACCTTAGGGACTACAAGTCATTTTGAAGGCAATATATTGGGACAAACAGCTATTAATTTGCAAACAGGCGCATCAATAAACGGAAGGTTGTTAGCACAAACTGCGGTAACACTTCAAATGAATGCTGTGACACAGCCACAATAAATTAAAAAAATTAAATCCTCAAAAAGAGGCTGTCCGTAAGGTCAGCCTCTTTTTTATTTCCCGAAAAGCAGTATCGTTGCAAAGATCATGGATTTATTATATAAAATTTATTTTAACATATAACTTCCTTAAAATAAAACACTTACCTATGTAATATTAAATTTATTCTGTAAATTTATTCTCCCAAAGAAATAAAAACTACAGAAACTGGAATGAGCAGAGAGCTAAACTCAAACAGACATCTATAGTCTTAATGGACAATGACCTGATATTTAAAAGAAAACAAAAAAGGAAAGGTGCTTGATAAAACCCCAAATCAAGCATTGGTAAAATAAAAAAGAATTACATAAAATTATTGCAACGGTTTAATCCTTTTCTTTTTGAGAAAGATGCCGTTGTAGCAGCGTTTGTTAAACAGTATTTTTTTTACTGTTTCAAAAAAATAAAACCATAAAAACCATACAAAATGAAAAAAGCAACGACATTTTTTTCAGCAATCACAGTGATGATTGCGGTACTTATTTCCAGTCCTTCCTTCGGTCAAATGAAAATGGAAAGTAAAAAAACGGTTTCGACAGTAAGTGCTGCCACACTCAAAACCAACATGCGCAAACTTTGGGAAGACCATGTTACATGGACTCGTAATGTAATTTTGTGTCTTGTTGACGAACTTCCCGGAACGGATCAAGCAATAAAACGACTGCTTCAAAACCAGGTTGACATTGGTAACGCCATTAAACCATTTTACGGAGAAGCAGCCGGAAATAAATTAACGAAATTACTGAAAGAACATATTATCATCGCGGCAGATGTTGTCAACGCGGCAGAAGCCGGAAATACTGTTGCACTTAATAAAGCAAATAAAAAATGGTATGCCAACGCTGACGAGATATCTGAATTTCTCTGCAAAGCAAATCCTAAATGGGCTTTAAAAGATATGAAAATGATGATGAACGATCACCTCAAACTAACTACGAATGAAGCCGTACAACGCATCAAAAAGAATTACGATGCTGATGTTATTGCTTACGATAAAGTACATAATGAAATTCTGCAAATGTCAGATATGCTTGCCAATGGTATCATTAAACAATTTCCGGAAAAATTTAAAACAGGAAACAATATGAAACCTTCGAGATAAAATCAAATATACTTTCGAAAAAAATAATTTTCTAATAGTTTATAAAAAGGATGCAATCATTCAAATCAAAATTAAAATGAAAGATATAACCCAATTATTAGCTTTATTAGGCGATGAAAAAGACTCTTTATTGAATCATGTCTGTAAAACAATTTCGAAAGATCAAATTCATTTGCCCAATCCATCACATATAGACACCGTTTTTTCACAAAGCAATCGAAACGGACAAACGATTCGGAGTTTAGCGCAGTTGTACCATCACGGCCGACTTTCTGACACAGGTTATATTTCTATTTTACCCGTAGATCAAGGAATTGAACATACTGCGGGAAGTTCATTTTCTCCAAATCCCATTTATTTTGATCCTGAAAATATTGCAAAATTAGCCATTGAGGCAGGTTGTAACGCAGTAGCTTCTACAATGGGAGGACTTGCCATGCTATCCAGAAAATATGCCTATAAAATTCCGTTTGTAGTGAAAATTAACCACAATGAACTCCTGACCTATCCCAACAAATACGATCAAATTATGTTTGGGAGTGTTCGAGACGCTTGGAATATGGGCGCTGTAGCTGTGGGCGCGACTGTTTACTTTGGTTCCGCCGAATCGGACAGGCAAATCATAGAAACGGCAAAGGCTTTTGAGGAAGCGCATCATTTGGGTATGGCAACCATTCTTTGGTGTTATTCCAGAAATGACGCATTTATAAAAGATGGCATGGATTACAATACAGCAGCTGATATTACCGGTCAAGCCAATTATTTAGGGGTTTCTATTCAGGCAGATATTATTAAACAAAAGCTACCTACACATAACGGTGGTTTTACTTCGTTAAAATTTGCTAAATCAAATCCAGATATGTATACCAAATTAGCCAGCGATCATCCCATCGATCTATGCCGCTATCAGGTAATGAATTGTTTCTCCGGACGTATCAGTATGATTAATTCAGGAGGCGAATCAAAAGGCAAAACTGATTTAGCCGAAGCCATAAAAACAGCCGTTATAAACAAACGAGCTGGTGGAGCCGGAATGATTATGGGTAGAAAAGCTTTCCAGCGTCCCTTTGGCGAAGGCGTAAAACTTATAAATGCAGTACAGGAAATTTATCTGGCAAAAGAAGTTTCAATTGCTTAAAACTGCATTTAAAAAAACTTCCCAAACAAACTAAAACATTGATTATATACCTTTTAAGCAACCACAAGGTGTGAATCATGTAACTTATTTTCACAATTCTATAATACTTTAAGAAAGGAATAAAAGGACCTTTGTAATAATTAGGATACTTTCTTACTTGTCACATACCGTTTAAATAATTACAAAAAGAACTTGTATGAAGTCATTAAAAAAGTAGCAATTAAATAATAAAATATAGGAAATATGAAACTACAAATTGGAATTACACAAGAACATTTAAAAAATAGCATTTCTATCCTGTCCTCAATTTTAGCGAATGAAATGACACTGTATGTTAAATTACGAAAATTTCATTGGAATGTTTCCGGCGAAAGTTTTATGGAATTTCACAAATTATTTGAAAGCCAATATACACAACTGGAAGCTTCAATCGATGAAATTGCAGAACGCATCAGCAAATTAGGAGGGAAAACTATTGGAACAATGAAAGAGTTTTCAGATTTAACTATAATCAAAGAATCGCCTAATCATTACCCGTCTCAAAAAGAAATGGTTAAAGAATTATTAGAAGATCATGAAACCGTTATTATTCATCTTCGAAAAGATGTTGACCTAAGTGCGGAAGAAAATAAGGATGCCGGAACGGCTGATTTCCTTACCGGTTTGATGGAAGCACACGAAACAATGGCTTGGACACTAAGACGATATTTAGAATAATAAAAAACATAAAACAGATGGAAAATTCAGAAAACAAAGTTTATTCAGCCTCCAAAAGTCATTGTAGAGTTGGTAGAATAATTCCTAAAAAAATGGAAGAAGATAAATCAATAACAGAAACTGATTTTAAAACAGAATATCTTGAAAAACATGATACGGATTTAAATTATAAATAATTTATAATCATTTACTTAATGCAAATTCTGTATTTTTTTAATATAGAAATCAGAACTATTAAAAAATTTTTTTTAACCTCAATCCCAGAGCAGTTAATAGAAAATTAGTTTTTTAATAGTTCTTTTTTTGGGATAGAAATGCAATAATCGAAATGTGGGAATGATGCAACTTATTCATAAAGTTCTATAACATTAATCCATTTCTTCTTAGTCATCTTTGCATTAATTAATCAAGCAATAAATTAAAATGAAAAAAATCCTGCTACTTTGTACATGCTTAGCATTTACATTAATTTCGAAAGCCCAAACAGAAGATAAAAAATGGAATATTGGTCTTCATAGTGGTGTAACCCAATATCAAGGGGATCTTGGTAATAATTTTTACAAAACGGATAAAGCATTTTATGGTTTTGGAGGTTTGTCAGTATCGCGATATTTAGGTCGCTATTTTGATTTAAATTTTCTGGCTTCAAAAGGAACAATTGGTTATAATAGTCCTTCAGGAAGTTTCAAGAGTGATTTCAATTCGGTAGCATTAAATTTAAGATTTAATATGACTGGACCAGAATCTATAGTAAGACCTTACGCATTTGTAGGAGTTGGTGCTATGTTGTTTGACAATGATTTAAACTTTGATCAAGATAGAATTGATTACGCTTTACCTACTGCAGGTGGTGGATTAAATTTCCGGTTGAGTCCTGGAATCATGCTTAATTTACAAGAAACCTTCAGTTATTCTAATAAAGACCGAAGAGATGGAGTTGTTTCAGGTAAAAAAGATGCTTACTTATCACACATGGCTGGTTTGACTTTCAATTTTGGAGACAAAAAAGATGCTGATAATGATGGTGTTTCGGATCGTAATGATACTTGTCCTGAAACTCCAGCCGGTGTTTCAGTAGATGCAAATGGATGTCCTTTGGATAAAGACAAAGATGGTGTTGCTGATTATTTAGATACATGTCCAGATGTTGCGGGAACTGTTGCTTTAAATGGTTGTCCTGATGCTGATAATGATGGTGTAGCTGATAGCAACGATAAATGTCCAGATACTAAAATGGAAACTAAAGTTGATGCAACGGGTTGTCCTATGGATAATGATAAAGATGGAGTAGTAAATGATTTAGACCGTTGTCCAGATGTTGCGGGTCCATTGAGTTTAAATGGTTGTCCTGATTCTGATGGTGATGGTGTAGCTGATATGGATGACCGTTGTCCTACTGTTAAAGGAACTATCGAAAATAAAGGATGTCCTGAAATCACAAAACAAGACATACAAAGAATTACCTATTTAGGCAGCAAAATTTTCTTCGAAAATAATAGTGAAAAATTAAAAGTTGCTTCTTTAGTACAATTGGACGAATTAGTAACCTTAATTAATAAATATCAAGCTTCTAATTTGGTTATTGAAGGACATGCAGACAGTAATGGTGGTGATGCATTCAATTTAGAATTATCTCAAAAACGTACTGAAAGCGTTAAAAATTATTTAATGGAAAAAGGTATTGCTGCCTCTAGATTGACAGCGATAGGTTATGGTGAAAGCAAACCAATTGCCAGTAACAAAACCGCTTTAGGCCGTGCAAAAAACAGAAGAGTAGAGTTGAAAATGAACTACTAAAGACAATAAGATTAGGTTGGGTTTTTTTTGGTTTGGCAAGGGCTGTTGGTGACAACAGCCCTTTTTTTGTGACCAATAATTAAAGTTAGCTACTTGCATAATAAAAAGAACCTTAGTGTTTAAAACTGTGAATAGTATAACTAATTTAAAAATTTATATAACACATTTGACGGATAAGAAATCGACCTTTATATTTTTTGTGAATCATATGTACTACTCGAAAACATTGTTTTTACTGAAGAATTATTAAATAATCTTTTCATACCATTTATCATGATAGCAGTTAAAAAAGAAGGCATTATAATTCAAAAAACAGTACTCAATTTTGAAAATGAAGGAGTCTTAAATCCTGCATCAATAAAAGAAGGAAATAATGTACATCTCTTTTATAGGGCGGTAAGCTATGGGAATTACTCTAGTATCGGCTATAGTAAATTAGATGGGCCGCTTACGGTTGAAAATCGAAATGATTCACCCATTATCATTTCTGAATTTGATTATGAATCTCATGGCGTTGAAGATCCACGCATTGTAAAAATTGATGATTTATATTACCTTACCTATACCGCTTATGATGGTGTAAATGCTTTAGGTGCTTTGGCTTTATCGAAAGATTTAATCGAATGGGTAAAACAAGGCATAATCGTGGCACAAATAACATATCAGGAATTTGTTAAACTTTCTAAATCTGATGACCCAAAAAGTGAAAAATACTTTCGTTATAATCGACAGAAAGGCGTTCGTAAAAAAGATGGCGAAAAAGTCCTCCTTTGGGATAAAAATTTAATTTTCTTTCCACGAAGAATTAATGGAATGCTGTATTTTTTGCATCGAATAAAGCCTGATATACAAATCGTTGTTGCAGTAAATGAATTAGTGGAACTCACGCCTGAATTCTGGGAAAATTATTTTATTGGTTTTGAAGAGACTATTGTTTTAGCACCACAATACAACCATGAGTCAAGCTACATCGGAGGAGGCTGCCCTCCTATTGAAACGGAATTTGGTTGGTTATTAATCTATCACGGTGTAGAAGATACCATAAAAGGCTATGTTTATTCCGCCTGTGCCTCGTTATTTGACTTACATGATCCCCAGAAAGAAATTGCACGATTGCCTTATCCCCTATTTAAACCTGAACTAAGTTGGGAATTAAAAGGAGAGGTGAATAATGTATGTTTCCCTTCCGGTACTGCTTTATTTGGAGATACGCTGTACATCTATTATGGTGCCGCAGATGAGCGTGTTGGCTGTGCCTCACTTAATCAATCAGAATTACTTAAAGAATTAATGCTAAACACAATAGATCATGATTAATAAAATCGTCGTTAAAAGCCAAAATATACAATCTGTAAGTATTCCAAAAAATACGTATGGGAATGAGTTAAATAATTTACTGCATCCGGACACAAAAAAGGAGTTACCTGAAATCTTATTTATCACAACATATCCTCCAAGAGAATGCGGTATTGCAACGTATTCACAGGATTTGATTAAAGCTCTGAATAATAAATTTCAGAAGTTTTTTAAAATAAAAATTTGTCCTTTGGAATCGAATAATGAGCAACATACTTATACTGATGCTATAAAATACATTCTCAATACAGATCATTTGAATGCCTTTATCAATTTGGCAAATCAAATTAACACTAGTGATAATTTACAAATGGTGTTGATTCAGCATGAATTTGGATTATTTAAAAATTGTGAGGCCCATTTAAGACAGTTTATAAAAACACTTCAAAAACCTGTTATCATAGTTTTCCATACCGTGCTCCCCAGACCTAATCCATCATTAGAAGCAAATGTTCAAGATATAGCACGAGAAGCGCATTCTGTAATTGTAATGACGAATTCAGCTGCGGAGTTATTAGTTAGAGATTATGGCGTTGCAATAGATAAAATAACAATAATTCAGCACGGAACCCATTTAGTTCCCCATTCTGATAAAGAGGAATTAAAAATCAAGTACCAATTAGAAGGAAAAAAAATACTTTCGACTTTTGGATTATTAAGCTCTGGAAAAAGCATTGAAACTACTTTAGAAGCATTGCCTGAAATAGTAAAAAAGAATAAAGATGTGCTCTTTTTAATTATTGGAAAAACCCATCCGTCTGTGGTAAAAGAGGAAGGCGAAAAATACCGTTTGATGCTTCAAGCTAAGATAGAAGATTTACAACTTCAAGAACATGTTCAATTTATAAATCATTTTCTGCCTTTACCCGATCTTTTAGAGTATTTACAACTAACTGATATTTATCTATTTACTTCCAAAGACCCAAATCAAGCAGTAAGCGGAACTTTTTCGTATGCTATTAGTTGCGGTTGCCCAATTATTTCAACACCTATTCCCCATGCCTGTGAAGTGTTGAAGAATGATGTTGGAATTATCATTGATTTTGACAATCCAAAACAATTAGCTGAAGAAACTAATATTCTATTGCTTAATGAACAATTGAGAAAGAATATTAGCTCAAACGGGGTGCATAGAATTGCCCCTACCGCTTGGGAAAATGCGGCTATTGCTCATGCAATGTTATTTAAAAAAATTGGAGAGAAAGACTTCGGTTTGCATTATAAACTTCCAAAAGTCAATCTTAATCATATAAAAAAGCTAACTACTTCTTTTGGAATGATTCAATTTTCAATTATCAATCAACCGGATATTGATTCTGGATATACTCTAGATGACAATGCCAGAGCCATGGTAGCCCTATGTCAGCAATATGAATTGACAAAGGATTATAATGATTTAAAATACATCCAAATCTATTTTGATTTTATAAAATATTGTTTGCAACCCAATGGATATTTTCTAAATTATATAAATGAAGAGTATAATTTCACAAAACAAAACTACAAAACAAACTTAGAAGATTCAAATGGAAGAGCAATTTGGGCTTTGGGCTATCTAAATTCAATCAGCGGCATTCTTCCCGAAGAGTTAGCTAAAGATGCTGCTCTTACCATGGAAAGTGCACTAGTAAATGTTTTTGAAATTCACTCCACGCGAGCAATGGCTTTCATAATCAAAGGAGTGTATTATTATAATACAAAAAGCGTGTCACAACAAAACATTTCTATAATTAAGAAATTAGCTAACAGGCTAGTACAAATGTACAAACACGAAGCAGTTAAGGAATGGAATTGGTTTGAAAGTTATCTTACTTACGGCAACAGTATTTTACCTGAAGCGATGCTTTGTGCTTGGTTAGCCACAGATGAATTAATTTATAAGGAAATTGCAAAATCATCCTTTGACTTTCTTCTTTCTAAAATTTTTATAGAAAACAGGATTCAGGTAATTTCTAATAAAGGATGGCTTGACAAAGAAAATCAATTAGCTCAGAGCCCTATAGGAGGCGAACAACCTATTGATGTGGCGTATACTATTCTGGCTTTAGGAAAATTTGCTGCTGTTTTTAAAAATGAACAATACTTTGAAAAAATGGTAACAGCATTTAATTGGTTTTTAGGAAACAATCATTTACATCAAATTATTTATAATCCTTGTACAGGGGGATGCTATGACGGATTAGAAGAAGATTATGTAAATCTAAATCAAGGTGCGGAGTCAACAGTAAGCTATTTGATGGCAAGATTAACAATAGAAAAATCATTTAAAAAAGAAGGAAAAACTATTCCTATACACATTGGAAATCCAAATAAGTTGACAAAATTCCCTTCATCAAAAATGAATCTTACCCATTAATACAATTTACAAACATGTAAATTATACAATTTTTTACCTAAAATAATGTAATATTTTTTTTTAAATTAAACAACTGAACTTTAAACAATTGTAATTAATTATAAAAACAGTTACATCAGACAACACTAAAAAAACAACTATGAAAACAACAAAAAAATTAGGCATTTGGATGGATCATTCCATGGCTCATTTAATGGAATTTACCACTAAGCATTTTAAAATAGAAACCATCAAATCTAAACTTGGCAATCAGGAAAAAATTGCAAGTTTAGCGAAATCCGAAAACTCAAATTTCAGTAAAGAGAAAAAACAACTCTTTGATTACTATAAAAAAATTGGAGAAACCATAAAAAATTACAAACGCGTAATTCTCTTTGGGCCAACGAATGCAAAAATAGAACTCTTTGATCTTTTGAGTGAAGACATCCGTTTTTTAAAAATTAAATTCGAAATTAAAGACACCGATAAAATGACAGAGAATCTGCAACATACTTTTGTAAAAGAATACTTTTCAAGAGCTTAATTCAAACTTCATAAAATTATATATCAACTTAAAAACTTTAAAAATGAAAATAAGAACTATAGGAATCGTTATGATTATTTTAGGAATAATTATGTTGCTGTATACCAGTTTTAATTATGTAACAACTGAAAAAGTGGTTGACATAGGTCCAATTCAAATCAACAAAGAAGTCAATCATCCCATAAAATGGTCTCCAGTTATAGGAATTGTACTTGCTGTGGGAGGTGTTGTTTTGATAGTAATAAGCAAAAAAGAAGCTTAACTCTTACATATATAGCCTAATCTACTGAATGTGTGAATAATGCAACAATAAATTATAGTTATATAACACATTTACCTATAATTCTGATTAATTTTGTAAAGCAGCTTATTTTAAATAAAGTGTAGTACAGTATAATCTAGCTTAGACTGTTAAAATATAATAAGATGAATAAAAAGAAATCAATCGTGGTATTAAATAATCTTATTGAAATCAATAATGATAGAATTCAGGTTTATGAAACTGCAACAAAAGTAATCGAAGAAAGTAATTTAAAAGATTTGTTTTCTGAATTCCAAAAAACAAGTGAAAATTTTAAATCAGAACTGGCAGAAGAAGTTCAAAAAATGGGTGGAATTCCTGTTGATGTAATTAAAAAAAACAGCTTTTTGATGAGGTTTTGGATTAATTTCAAAGCAAGTCTTATCGATAAAGACCGAGAAGATATTTTGAATACTCTTGAATACAATGAATATATAGCGATAAAAAACTATAAAGACACCTTGGCAGATAATTTTGATCATCTTACCGCTGAACTTCTTATTATGCTTAAATCACAACAAATTTTATTAACGGCACATCATGATAAAGTCAAAAAACTGGGAGATTTAATGTTGTCTTAAACAAAATATTTTCTTCTCTAATTTACTTTAAGTAACTGATTAATTCACGTCCATAAAAAACACAATAATAAATGAATAATAGAGTAACAGCCAAAAAAGAAAGTATAATCATCTATTTGAAAGAAACTTTTAATGATGTAGGCAATATTACATTATTTTCAATGCGTTTTTTTAAAGAAGTGATTAGGCCTCCTTATGAAATCAAGGAATTCATAAAACAATGTTATGTTATTGGGTATAAATCTTTGCCGTTAGTAACCATCACAGGCTTCATCATGGGATTAGTGCTTACGTTGCAATCAAGACCTACATTGGCCAAGTTTGGTGCAGAATCCTGGTTGCCAAGTATGGTTGCCCTTTCTCTAATCAGGGAAATTGCCCCCGTAATTACCGCTTTGATTTGTGCCGGTAAAGTTTCATCCGGTATTGGTGCTGAATTAGGTTCCATGAAAGTGACAGAACAAATAGATGCGATGGAGGTTTCGGCCATAAATCCATATAAATATTTAGTCGTTACAAGGATTTTGGCCACTACGCTTATGATTCCGCTTTTAGTGATTTATGCTGATGGTATTGGTATTATCGGAGGATATGTAGGTATAAACATTCATAGTGATGTTAATTTATACCGTTATATCTCTCAAGTTTTAGAATCTATTGCATTTTTAGATATTTTTCCGGCGACTATGAAAACTTTTTTCTTTGGTTTCTTTATTGGTATGATTGGCTGTTATAAAGGTTTTAATGCTACTAATGGAACCGAAAGTGTTGGAAAAGCCGCTAACTCCGCCGTAGTTACTGCATCGCTTGCAATATTTATTATTGATATGCTTGCCGTACAATTAACCGATTTATTTTTCTAAAATGATACAAGAAAAAACAATAATAGCTCCTGCTCCTATTTCTAAAACGAATGCTCCAGTTATAGAAATAAAAAAACTTTATAAATCCTTCGGGAATAATGAGGTTTTAAAAGGAGTTACTTTCTCTGTAAAAAAAGGAGAAAACCTAGTGGTATTGGGAAAATCAGGTTCTGGCAAATCAATAGCAATCAAATGTTTAGTTGGTTTAGTAATAGCTGATAAAGGCGAAATAAAAGTACTGGGTACCGATATCACTAAACTGGATACTAATGAGCTTAACAAAATTAGAGTTCGAATTGGTTTTCTTTTTCAAAATGCAGCTTTGTATGATTCCATGAGCGTTCGAGAAAATCTAGGATTTACCTTAAAAAGACATGCTAAAGATTTATCTGCTGAAGAGGTAGAAAATCAAATTAAAGAGGTTTTAGAAAGTGTCGGTTTGAGTGAAGTAATTGATAAAATGCCTTCGGAATTATCAGGAGGAATGCGAAAAAGGATAGGACTTGCCAGAACGCTTATTCTGAAACCCGAAATAGTATTATATGATGAACCTACCACTGGATTAGACACTATAACGTCAAGAGAAATCAGCGAATTATTGTTAGAAATCCAAAAAAAACATAAAACCTCTTCCATTATTATTACTCATGACATGGCTTGTGCAAAGCACACCGCTGATCGACTGGTGATTTTAAAAGACGGCATAATACATGCCGAGGGAACTTATGAAGAATTAGAAAAAAGCGATGACGAATGGGTTCGTTCTTTTTTCATATAACCAATAAAGAAAGAAAAAATGAATACAGAATCTGGATACCAATGGAAATTAGGAATGTTTGTAACTATAGGGTTGGTACTTTTTGTGACAACAATTTATTTTGTTGGAAAACAGAAAAATTTATTTGGTTCTACATTTGAATTAAATTCAAAATTTAATTCAGTGAACGGGCTTGAAGTAGGTAATAATGTTCGTTTTTCGGGTATCAATATAGGTACAGTAGAAGAGATTGAATTTCTTACAGATACTTCTGTAGTAATTAAATTAGTCATAAAAGAGAAAGTTCGCAAATACATTAAAAAAGATGCTATTGCAAGTATCAATTCAGATGGTTTAATGGGCGATAAAGTACTCACAATATCCTCCGGAAAAAACTCTAAAATAATTGTAGAAGACAACGATAACATAGCTTCAAAACAAGCTATAGAAATGGATGATTTAATGGTTAGTGTTAAAAAAAGTGTTGATAATGCTAGTGTAATTACGGCTCAACTTGCCCAATTCAGTTATAAAATGAATAATGGAAATGGGACATTATCTAAATTAGTCTCCGATGAGGAATTTGGAAACAGCATAAAAAACATGGTTGCTAATCTCGAAAATAGTTCCAGCGAATTTAAAAAATTTACTGTCAAAATGAATAATGGAAAAGGAGCGCTGTCAAAATTAGTGAGTGATGAAAAAATGGGCCAGATGATTGATTCTACCTTGACAAATGTTAAGACCGGAACAGTAGGACTTAATGAAGTTATAGAAGCTGCAAAACATAATTTCCTGTTGAGAGGTTATTTCAATAAAAAGAAAAAAGCAGAAGATAAAAAATTGGATGATTTGGAAAATCAGGAAGAAATGGAAATGAAAAAGGAATTAAACATAGGTGCCAAATTTGACACCATAAAATAATCCTCAATAAAAACTTTGCTGAAACAGTAAACTTATTACCTCAAAACAGTAACAACCAGTAATCTACGAAAAGCCTTATTATTTTTATATCAAAAGTGTGAATCCTATAACTTTATGGCAAAGTTCTATAACACTCTCTTTTAAAGCAGGCATTATCTTTACAAAACTATAAATATTTTGAACCCCTAAATTAAAATGAAAATGAAAAAAATGAAATTTATTATGTCTTTCATCATGCTTGGATTATTAATCTATTCATGTAACGATGATGATACCAATGCGAGTTACCCGTATGCTGTGAGATTGACTGACGCTCCGGGACCCTATGATGAAGTGAATGTAGACATACAAGGAGTAGAAGTTACTGGTGAATCTGGTGAAAGTGTTTCACTAAATGTAAACAAAGGAGTTTATAACCTACTTGATTTTTCTAATGGTGTCGATACGCTAATTGCTACTGATTCATTAGGAACAGCTAAAGTGAAACAAATAAGACTTATTCTAGGACCAAATAACACAGTAGTTCTTGATGGTGTGAGTTATCCTTTGAGTACTCCAAGTGCACAACAAAGCGGATTAAAACTTCAAGTTAACCAAACACTTCAAGAAGGTATCTTGTATAGTGTTCTTCTTGATTTTGATGCCAATAAATCTGTAGTTAAATTAGGAAATGGCGGGTATCAATTGAAACCGGTTATCAGAACAATAGAAAAAGCAATTAGCGGTTCTATAAAAGGTAAAATTACTCCAATAGGAACAATGGCGGTAGTTGAAGCTACTTCATCAACAGCCATCAGTTATACTAGCAATGTAAATGAAAACGGTGATTTCTTAGTAATGGGACTTCCTCCCGGAACTTACACCATTACTATCACTCCTGCTCTACCGTTATTGCCTGTAACAAAAACTGATATAGTAGTTACAGCCGGTATTACAACTGACATAGGAGCTTTTATTTTATTATAAGAGGATTGTAATGCTGGTTTTTAACTCAAAACAGCATTTACATACAACCTGATACATCTAAAATCATTAAAAACATCATTCAATATTACGATGTCTTTAATGATTTTATTTTTTTAGGTTCAAATAAAAATACCGATCTAAATAATCTCAAATTTAATTCAACATGAAAACCGAAAAAGAACTCAATGAAGCTATTCTTAAAATTACAATGAAAATACGAAATGACTATCCTGAATTATCTAAATATTTATCAGAGATGCCTGTAACTATTCCGGACATTTCAAATCCTGAAATAAACAGTAAAACACTAACGGATTATTACGAATCATTAGAAAATATGTTAAAAAAATACATTCCAAATCATAACAAGACTTCCTAATTAATCAGCAAATTAATTATTGATTTTCAATGTCTTGAAAATATTTTTTTTAGTCTAATAGTCTTTTTTCCAGGAATCCTGTTAATTTTTATAAAATCAGTGAATAAAACAACTTATTCCAAAAGTTATATAATTGATTTAATGCTTAAACACACCAACTTTGTTATTGTGAAAACTATTTTGCATACAATACATAAAAAAAAATGAATTCAACAGAACTAAAGGGAAATTGGGAAGAGCAAAAAGGAAAATTAAAACAAAAATTTGCCGCTTTGACTGAGAATGATTTACTTTTTACAGAAGGTAAGAAAGAGGAAATGATCGCTAAACTTCAAATCAAATTAGGCATAACAAAAGAAGAATTACTTAAGATTATTGAATCCATCTAATAATTGAATTTCAAAAAAACCCTTGTTTGCCCCTATTACTACATTGTTTACTTTGGTTAATACCGTTGCATAATTCAAACTAGCAGCATAAAATTCTACTAGTTTGAATTATAAAATGGCATTCTAAAAAACCTTTTAATCACATCAAAAAATTTAATCTTAAAATTATATAAAATGAAAAAGACACTTTTTACCCTTGCAGTAACAGCCTTCATGGCTGGAACCGTTTTAACAGGTTGTCAGAATTCTTCCAAAAAAGAAGAAGCTGCTCTGGATAATGTAGAAGACGCTAGAGAAAATCTTGATGATGCAAAAGAAGAATTGACAGATGCGAGAAAAGCAGCAACTCAGGAAGAATGGGATGCATTCAAGGAAAGCACTACTGCTACAATTGCTCAAAACGAAATGCGAATAGCAGAAATGAAAGCCAGTATGAAAAAAACCGGCAAATCAATCGATGAAGAATATGCTAAAAAAATTGTGGATTTAGAACGAAAAAATAATGAAATAAAAGCCAAGATTCAAACTTATAAAAATGACGCCAATAGTGATTGGGAATCTTTTAAACAGGAATACAATCGTGATATGGATGAACTCGGTCAGGCATTGAAAAACTTGACAGTAGATAATAAATAGTGAATTAGAAAGACAAGTTAAAAAACTTGTCTTTTTTTGTCTAATTATTTTTTTGATTAAAAAAAAAGTTGAAAAACATTTGATACTAAATCATTTAAAGTGTGAATAATGTAAACTTAACCAAAAGTATTGTAACAAAGTTAAAGAGTAAGATGTTGATATTTGTAGTATAGTAATTCATAAAAAACAAATAAAATGAAAAATTCAAAGAAACTAATTTTTACCTCATTAGTCATAACGTTCATGACTTTAACTAATGCTAATGCTCAAGAAAACGTTGCGAAATTTGGTGTAAAAGGAGGTGTAAACTTCTCTAATTTATATACTGATGATGTTGACGACAATAATATGCTAACAGGATTTAATGTTGGTTTTTTTGCCAAATTATCTATTGCGGATAATATCGCTTTACAACCTGAAATCTCCTATACTGGAAAAGGAGCAGAACTAGTTTACAATAACGCTTTTGTAAGTGGAACTGCTCAGTTTAAATTAGATTATATTGAAGTACCTCTTTTATTAGTGGTCAATGTTACCAAGAATTTTAATATTCACGCAGGTCCTTATGCTGCTTATATGGTTGGTGCCAAAACGACTAATAAGTCAGATAGTGGCAGCTATAATTTTGAAGACAACATTGACACAGATGATTTTAACAAGTTTGACGCAGGTCTTGCCGGTGGTGTCGGGATTGATTTAGAACCAGTTAGTTTTGGAGTACGTTACAATTATGGATTAACTAAAATTGGGAAAGAGGACTCATCGACTAGCTTTAGTTCTCCGGATGCTAAAAATAGTGTTTTGAGTTTCTACGCTGCTTTTGCATTTTAATTAATTGTAATGAGTCTATCTTAATTGCAATAAAATTCATCATAATAAACACGTAAAGCTTTGCAAAACAATACGATACGTGTTTATTTTATTTGTAACTTTACTAAAATTCAACTAAAAATTAATCATTAAAAACTAAAAATCATGAGCAATCTTCTTTACACTATCGCAGTAATTTTGGTCCTTTTTTGGGCAATTGGATTCTTTGCATACAGCGCAGGATCAATTATTCACATACTTCTTGTTATTGCAGTTATTGCAGTTATATTTAGAATCATACAAGGAAGAAGAATCTAAAACTTCTACCTATCAATTGAACTATGAAAACAAATAGAATAAAGTATAAATAATTAAAAACTAGAAATCATGGGCAATCTTCTTTACACAATCGCAGTCATTTTAGTCATTTTTTGGGCAATTGGATTCTTTGCATACAGCGCAGGATCAATTATTCACGTGCTTCTTGTTATTGCAGTTATTGCAATACTATTTAGACTAATACAAGGTAGAAGTATCTAATCAAATAATAAAAACAATAAAATACATAATTATGAAAGCAGATAAAATAATATTAGGAGTTTTAGGAGGCGTAGCCGTTGGAGCATTATTAGGAGTATTGTTTGCACCTGAAAAAGGGGATAAAACAAGAAAAAAAATCATGGATAAAAGCAACGATTATGCTGATGAATTAAAAGACAAATTAGATACTTTATTGGGAACAATCAATAAAAAGTATGAGAAAATTTGGAGCGAAGGCGAAAACTTAATCGCTGAAGGAAAATCAAAATTTAGTGATGCAAAACATAATGGTGAAACTTTAATTGCTGAAGGAAAATCAAAATTTTATGATGCAAAAAACGAAATTAAAAACACAAGTATCTAAAAAGACACTTCAGTATTAAGATTTCACAAGTAAATACCTTTACAATTAATACCATGGAAAACAACGCAACAACAATAGAAATGCTTTTTGAGAAAGCGGAGGACTATACCCGAACAACCATAGAATTGGTGAAGTTAAATGCAGTAGATAAAACTGCTGATGTTTTATCCTCGCTTCTTTCTCGATTAACTGTTTCTATTGTTTTTGTTATGTTTGCCTTCCTTGCTAACATTGGTCTTTCCTTATGGATAGGCGAATTATTAGGTAAAGTATATTATGGTTTTTTTATAGTATCCAGCGCATATTTTCTGATTTCAATAGTGTTATACATTTATAAAGATCAATGGCTTAAAATGCCAATCAGCAATTTTATTATTGTCAAAATGCTTAAAAAAAGTTAATATGAAAACGATTAACGAAACAGACATTCTTAAGGAAACGATACAATTGCTGAGAATAAAACAAGCAAACGAATTAGTACACCTCAAAGATCAGTACTATCATACGTATGAAAGCTTAAAACCTTTGAATTTAATCAAAAATGTTTTTGGCCAAATGGCTACCTCATCTGATTTTAAAGGAAATATACTTGGTAATGTTATTGGTATATCAACAGGTTATTTGACTAAAAAAATTTTACTGGGATCAACCCATAATCCCATCAAAAGAATATTAGGTACGCTACTACAATTCGTAATTACTAATCTTGTCACAAAACATTCCGATACTTCAAAATCATAACTACGATTAGAACTTTAGTTTTGAACTGATTTATTTAAATCCAACATTCTCAATAAATCGATAAATCCTGTATAATTAAGGATAAACTATTTATTTGTTCTCTTTTAAATAAGCTCATAAGCAAAGGTTTTTAACTTGTTGAATTTATTTAATTTAAGATATATGGCTTGAAAACTAATTTGAAAGAGCATGGAAAAAAGAATAAAAAAGGAAACGTTACTACTAGTAAATAGAGGACTTGCTTTTCAAAACTCAGAAAAAGAAAAACGAGCTGCTGAATTAATTATAGCCAATAAAGAACTAGTTTTTCAAAACTTAGAAAAAGAAAAACGAGCTGCTGAATTGATTATAGCCAATAAAGAACTTGCCTTTCAAAATCAAGAAAAAGAAAAACGTGCCGCTGAATTGATTATAGCCAATAAAGAACTTGTTTTTCAAAACTTAGAAAAAGAAAAACGAGCCGCTGAATTGATTATAGCCAATAAAGAACTTGCCTTTCAAAACGAAGAAAAAGAGAAAAGAGCCGCTGAATTGATTATTGCTAATAAAGAACTTGCTTTTCAAAACGAAGAAAAAGAAAAACGTGCTGCTGAATTAATTATTGCTAACAGAGAACTCGCTTTTCAAAATGATGAAAAAGAAAAACGAGCAATTGAATTGATTATCGCTAATCGAAAACTTGCTTTTCAAAACCAGGAGAAAGAAGAGCGTGCCAGAGAACTAGACCTTGCAAACAAAAAACTTGCGCTTAAAAACCAAGAAAGAAGAATTCAAACAGCGGAACTTAACATTGCTAACAGAGAACTTCTTTTTCAAAATGAAGAAAAAGAAAAGCGATCAGCTGAATTAATTATTGCTAATCAAGAACTGAAAAGAGCCGAAGAATACCAAAAAGAATACATCAATGGACTGGAGGAAATGATGTTCATGACTTCCCATAAAGTGAGGCAGCCCGTTGCTAATATTTTAGGTTTATCTTATTTGCTAAATAATCAATCTGTAAATTCACCCGATGAGCTGAAAGAATCGTTAGATTACATCAAACAATCTGCTTTGAGTCTTGATACTTTTACAAAAGAACTTACCCTGTTTATTTTTAATTTGGGAGAAAAAGGGAAAATCGTATTCAAATAAAAACATTTCGGACTTTTAAATTTAATAATAGACACTCCCATAAAAGTGTGTCAGTTTAAAAATAACAGGGTTTAACTTTTTCATTAAAGTTGAACCCTTTTTTCATAAATAATTTAAGAACTGATAGAGAATTAATTTTCAGTTATGAATTGGCATCAACTATTATTTTTTATGTTTTCCAAATATTTATATTGGTCCTTTTCTTCAAAAGCACTTCTGCTACAATGCGTTTCGGATTAAACTTTTTTGACATTTCTAGCCTTTTACAGAAAACAAATTTAAGTACTATAATCTATTTTAACATATTCAAAACCATAATAAAATGATTTACAGTGATATAAGTAAAATTTAACATTTTAAATAAGTGAATCTTACAACTTCCATTTTTAATTATGTAACACTCTTAGCCAATAACTAAACAATCTTTGCTGTAGAAAATAATTAATCCCCTAAAATCAAAAAAAATGAAAACTAAAAATTTACTATTCACCTTTGCAATACTATTTATTGCATTAATTTCTGGTTGCGCAAAAGACGATTTCGAAGAAATCGAAGGCGTATGTCCAGTTGTGTTATCAACAGATCCTGACAATGGCACTATTAATGTTCCACTAGACAAAACTATTACCGTAATCTTCAATGAAGAAATGAATGCGGCAACTTTTAACCAATCCTCTTTTACTTTACAAGGGACAGCGGCAGTTGCAGGAACAGTTTCATTTAGCGGAACAACTGCTACGTTTGATCCAACAAGCCCACTTGCTGCAAATACTACTTATACTGGCGTAATTAAAACATCGGTTAAGGATATAATGGGTAATGCTTTACAAGCCGATTATGTTTGGACATTTAGTACTGGTTCAACTGTAACGCCTATGGTGGTTTCCACAGACCCAGCAAATAATGCTACAAATGTATTCCTTAATAAAATAGTTGCTGTTAATTTTAATATGCCAATGAATCAGGCAACTATAAACGCAACAACTTTTACATTAAAACAAGGAACAACATCTGTAGCAGGATCAGTTTCATATAATGGAACAACTGCTTATTTTGCCCCTACCGCTCCTCTAGCAACCAATACCCTTTATACGGGTACCATTACAACTGAAGTAAAAAATGTACAAGGAACAACAATAGCCAGTAGCTATACATGGACATTTACTACAGGATCTGTTACAGCTCCTATTGTAACTGCCACTGACCCTGCTGACAATGCTTCGGGAGTTGCGCTTAATAAAAACATTACGGCTAATTTTAGTATGGCAATGGATCCTTTGACTATTAGCACTACGACTTTTACTTTAAAAAATGGTTCCGCAATAATTACAGGAACTGTTTCTTACTTAGGTACAACAGCCACATTTAATCCAGATAGTGATTTATTACCCGGAACTACTTATACAGCTACAATTAATTCAAGTGCTAAAAACGTGGCCGGTGTTTCTTTAGCGAATGATTACGTTTGGAACTTTAATACCAATTCAGCTGTAGTTGGAAATACCGTAAATCTTGGATCAGCTGAAAGATTTGGAATTTTATCAGGTGTTGGAGTAAGCAATAACGCTGGTTTCAGTATAATTAATAATATGGACGTTGGTATAAGCCCAGGTGTTCGTTCTTCAATTACAGGATTTCCTCCTGCAGTTATAGTGAATGGTGCAATTTATGCTTCTGATGATATTGCTCCTGTAGGGATTGCTGCCATGCTAACGCAAGCTAAACTTGACCTTACCAATGCCTATCTTTTTGCCGAAGGAGCTTCTTATAGCGCACCAATAACTGTATCTGGTGATCAAGGCGGAAAAACACTTGTTGCCGGTATTTATAAATCAACATCTACACTTTTAGTCCAAAATGGTGATTTAACCCTTAGCGGTAGCGCAACTGACGTTTGGATTTTCCAAGTAGCATCTGCTTTCACCACTGTTGGTGGAGCTGGTGGAAGTATAAAACTTGCTGGAGGAGCACTTGCTAAAAATGTCTTTTGGCAAACGGGAAGTTCAGCAACTATTGGAGATTACACTTCATTTGTTGGTAACATATTGGCCCTACAATCGATAACAATGGGATCACATTCAACCGCACAAGGTAGAATGCTTGCCAGAAATGGAGCTGTAGTAATGACTCATACTAACATAATCACTAAGCCTTAAAAAAATGAAAACTAAAACTAATTTTAAAAGTGGATCATGCATTGCATGGTCCACAAATAAACTAACCTTCAAAAGCGTTGCAATAATTGCTTTAGCATGGTTAAGCAATCAAACTCCGGTTCAAGCTCAAGAAGTTCAAGCAGTTAAATATGCGAAACCTTCTTGGTACTTTGGAGTAGCAGGTGGTGCTAATTTCAATTTCTATCGTGGTTCTACTCAACAAATGAATGCTAGTTTCACATCTCCAGTTGCGTTTCATGACGGATTTGGTGCTGGACTTTTCATTGCACCACTTTTAGAATACCGTCCTGCTGATTCAAGATGGGGTGTTATGTTACAAGCGGGTTATGATAACCGTAAAGGTAAATTTGACCAAGTGGTTACCGATTGTGACTGCCCAGCTGATTTAAAAGCGAACTTGAGTTATATTACTGTAGAACCAAGCGTACGTTTTGCTCCTTTTAAATCTAATTTTTATCTTTATGGAGGTCCGCGATTGGCTTTCAACATGGACAAATCATTTACATATCAATTAGGCATTAATCCAGCTTTCCCTGATCAAGCTCCTTCTCCTGCGGTAACAGGTGAATTTAATGAGGTTGAGAAAACTATTTTATCAATGCAAATTGGTGCAGGATATGATATTCCACTTTCTTCAGATACTAACAAAACACAATTTGTATTATCTCCTTTTGTTTCTTTCCAACCTTATTTTGGTCAAAATCCACGTTCAACAGAAACTTGGAATATAACAACCGTTAGAGCTGGTGTTGCACTTAAATTCGGACAAGGAAAAAATATTCAAGAGGCTACTGATATGGCTAAAGACCGTGAAGTGCAGTTCTCCGTAAATTCTCCTAGCAATGTTCCCGGAGAAAGAAGAATGACTGAAATTTTTCCACTTAGAAACTATGTTTTCTTTAATGAAGGATCAACGGAAATTCCAAATCGTTATATTTTATTGACAAAAGATCAAGTGAAAGACTTCAAAGAAGATCAATTGGAAACATTTGCTCCAAAAAATTTATCAGATCGTTCTAAACGTCAAATGACTGTCTATTACAATGTACTGAACATCATTGGAGACCGCATGCAAAAAAATCCTTCGGCAACTATTACTTTGGTGGGTTCATCAGAGAAAGGTCCAGCTGACGGTCTTGTTATGTCAGAATCAATCAAAACGTATTTGGTAAATGTATTTGCAATAAATCCATCTAGAATTACCACTAAAGGTCAGGATAAACCAAATATCCCATCAGAACAACCCGGTGGAACTTTAGAATTAGTTCTGCTACGTGAAGGAGATCGCAGAGTTTCTATCGAAAGCAATTCTCCAGATTTATTGATGGAATTTCAAAGTGGTCCTGATGCGCAATTAAAACCAGTTCAGATTGTTGCACTACAAGAAGCGCCAGTTGAAAGTTATGTTACGTTCAATAATAAAGGCGCTAACGAAGCTTTATCTTCATGGTCATTACAAATAACTGATGAACAAGGAAAAGTACAGTCTTTTGGACCTTATACTCAAGATGAGGTAAGCATTCCTGGAAAAACAATTTTAGGTAGTCGTCCAGAAGGAGATTACAAAGTAAAAATGATTGGCCAGACTAAAAGTGGTAAAATTGTAGAAAAAGAAACTCCTGTACACATGGTACTTTGGACACCAGCAAAAATGGAAGAAGGGATTAGATACAGCATTATTTATGAATTTAATAAATCAAAAGCGATTTCTATTTATGAAAAATACCTTACCGAAGTGGTTACACCAAAAATTCCTGTAGGAGCAACAGTCATTATTCATGGCCATACTGATATTATTGGTGAAGAAGTCCACAATCAGGATTTGTCTCTAGCTCGTGCTAATGATGTTAAAAAAATTCTTGAAAGTAGCTTATCTAAAGCGGGTAGAAATGATGTTAAATTTGAAGTAACCGGAGAGGGTGAGAATGAAAACAAATCACCTTTTGAAAACAAAACTCCAGAAGAACGTTTTTACAATCGTACCGTAATAATTGATATTATTCCTGCCGTTAAATAAGTCGGAATAATACAGTATACAGTTTAAAATAAATTATAAAAGAGGATAGAAACTTAAAAGTCTATCTTCTTTTTTTGTTTAAAATTTAAAACCTATAGTCAACGCAAATCGATGAATCACAACCAATCAACACTATTGATTGGTCCAAACAAAAAATAAACCACATCTATTTTTTTTATATTAGTATTTTAAAACCTAAATTTTAACAAAAAAATTATTATTTTTACTACTCACTTTATGTAGATATGACCCCAAACGAAAAAACCCTCATTAAGTTCTATACCGCTTTTGCCAATGCCGATGCTTCAACAATGTGTGAATGTTATCATTCTAAAATTGGGTTTCGTGATCCGGCTTTCGGTTTGTTAAAAGAAAAGGATGTTTGCCGAATGTGGAAAATGCTTATTGAAAAAAGCAAAGGAAATATAAAAATTGAATTCTCAGATATAAAAGCAGATGAATACGTTGGTTCCGCGCAATGGATCGCTACCTACAACTTCAGTAAAACCAATAGAAAAGTAGTAAATGTTATTCGTTCGCAGTTTCAGTTTAAAGATGGATTAATAAAGAAACACACGGATGATTTCGACATTTGGAAATGGTCCAAACAAGCTTTTGGAATTACTGGATATTTATTAGGCTGGACTGGTTTTTTTCAGCAAAAAATACAACAACAAGCACTATTATCATTGAAAAAATACAAAGAAACTAAAAATGCTAATTGAAAGTTTAAAAACACTGTTCAACCGAGATTTAAATCAGCTAAAAACCGAAATTGAGTCGTACCAAAATGAAAGTGATATTTGGAAAATTCAAAAAGGAATAGCTAATTCAGCCGGGAATCTATGCTTGCATTTGGTGGGAAATCTGAATACGTATATTGGCGCCGAATTTGGAAAAATCGGATATATCAGAAATAGAGCACTAGAATTTTCACTGAAAGATATTCCAAGAGCAGAATTAATACAAAAAATCGAAGAAACCATTGTTGTCGTTGACAATGCGCTTAATAACATCTCAGAAGAAGAATTAAAAATGGAATTTCCACTTTTAGTTTTCGAAAACAAGACTTCAACTGAGTTTATGCTTATCCATTTGACCACGCACCTAGCCTATCATCTGGGACAAATCAATTACCACAGGCGATTATTGGAATCTTAGAACATTCGCGAAAATAAACAATTTAGTGCCCTGTTACACGTTTTAAATGTATACTTTAATTGCAAATAAAAGCATAGAAGAGTAAGAAATAACGGTTATAATACAAATTTGTATGTTACAATCTTCTAAAACACCCGTTCCTTTTCAATCCAACAAGAGATATTCTGTTTTAGAAATACTTCTGTTTATAGTAGTATCCTCTTTGATACTCTATTTTGGCAAAACACTATTTATTCCATTGAGTTTTTCATTACTCATTGGCTTCATTCTGTATCCAATCTGTAAATGGATGGAAACAAAAGGGATCAATAAAGGAATTGCAATTGTTATTTCTATTTTAGGAGTAACACTTTTGGTGGGAGCTGTGATCTATCTATTATTCGCACAGTTCTCGGAGTTCCTGCAGGAATGGCAATCTTTAAGAACCAAACTAACCGAAACGATAAATCAATTGAGTCTTTTTATTTCGGAACGATTTGATATTAGTTTGGAAAAACAAACGGAATTTATCAATAACACACTCAACAACTCCGGTTCTCAAGCTTTTTCAATAGTACGAAACACCGCTTATTCCCTGTCTGAATCTGTATTTTTCCTATTAATGATTCCTGTTTTCTCAGCATTGATACTTTTCCATCGCCAGATGTTATCGAATGCCCTCTATGAACTTTTCCCTCCCGAAAGAAAAAAAACCATTCACGAAATCCTTGTTGAAACCATTCATGCCTATTACAATTTCATCAAAGGAATGTTAGTGGTCTATTTAATAGTTGGACTGTTAAACAGTATCGGACTATTGATTATCGGAGTACCACACCCATTTCTATTTGGTTTTATAGCCTCAATCCTTACTTTTATTCCGTATGTAGGAATCATGATATCGTCGCTCTTGCCTATTGCAGTTTCCTGGATAACGTACAATTCGATTTGGTATCCATTAGCAGTCATTGCCGTTTTTTCAGTTGTTCAAGCACTCGAAGCGTATATTATATTTCCTTTTGCAGTGGGAAGCCGTTTAAAAATAAACACACTTGTCATCATTATTGTAGTAATCGTGGGAGGCATTTTATGGGGTGCTGCAGGAATGATTCTGTTCATTCCGTTCATCAGCATCATAAAATTGATTGCAGACCGCACACCAAGCTTAAAGACGTTATCTGTTTTATTGGGAGATGGCGAACAAAAGAAAAATACGAAATAATCTATTTCAAAAGAGCAAAATCAAACGTCCAATCCAACTCTTTTTTATACCACAATTGCCCCTGTGAAACTTCCAGGGGACAGTCAAAATTATTCGTATAAAGTGCTCCGGTTCCTAATCCCTGAGGCATCAAATTGTGCTGCAAAAAAGTCCATTGCGCGATGGCATTCAGTCCAATATTACTCTCCAAAGCAGAGGTAATCCACCAACCGATTTTATGCTTTTCAGCCAATGAAATCCACTCTTGTGTGCCTCGAAAACCACCTACAAAACTTGGCTTCAAAATGATGTACTGTGGCTTTATTTTCTCCAGCAATTGCTCTTTTTCTACCAAAGCAAACACACCTATCAGCTCTTCATCCAAAGCAATGGGAAAAGGAGTGGTTTTACACAGCTCTGCCATCCTGTCAGTATGATTTTTTTGTATCGGTTGTTCTATACTATGCAACTTAAATCCAGATAGTTGAATTAATTTATCTAAAGCTATATTTTCATCAAAAGCACCGTTTGCATCCACCCGAATTTCAACTTGTTCCGGAGAGAAATACTGTCGAATAAACCGTAATAATTGCAGTTCTTTATCGAAATCTATCGCTCCGATTTTGAGTTTAATACAACGAAAGCCTTGAGCTAGTTTTTCCTCGATTTGTTGCTTCATAAATGACTCCTCACCCATCCAAACTAAACCGTTTATCAAGATTGATTTTGTACCGTTTGTAAAGTCCGAAGGAAACAGCAAAAAAGGGTTTTCACTCTCCAAAGATTGGAACGCCATTTCGACTCCAAACTGTATCGAAGGAAACTCAATTAAAACTTCCCAAAGTTGATCTTTTCCCAAATGGATATTGTCGCAAGTCCATTGCAATTTATCCTCATAATCCGGTCGGTCATCAATACTCAGTCCGCGCAGAATTCCGCATTCCCCTATTCCTTTTTTATCCTCTTGTTCCAAGACAATAAACCAAGTTTCTTTTTCGGTCATAACGCCACGGGAAGTTCCTGATGGTCGTTTGAAATTGAGAATGTATTTGTGATACGTTGCTTTCAAAAGTTATAAAGTATGAGTTATGATATAGGTTGAAATAAACTCAATCAATTTTAATACGCTTGAATTAAAACATCTGTAGGAATGTTTAATTGCTCATGTAATTGACGGATCATTTCCAAAGAAAGTTTTCGTTTCCGATTTAGGATTTCACTCGCACGACTTTTAAGACCAACAATATTAGCTAAATCATTTTGATTGTATCCCATTTGTTCCATTCTGAATTTTATAGCTTCAATTGGGTCTGGCATGCCTATAGGAAAATGCTCATTCTCGTATTGGTCAATTAAAATCCCAAGTACTTCTAATTCGTCGCCTTCAGACGAGCCTTTTTTAGCATCAAAAATAACTTCAAGTCTTTCGAGAGCTTGGTTATAATCGTTTTCTGTTTTTATAGGTTTAATTTCCATTATAATTAAATTTTGTTGGCATCAATTTTATCATACTCTGCATGCGTTCCAATAAACCTAATCCAAACCATTTGATGATCAAAATTTATTTTAACTATTAATCTGTAATTATTTCCTTTGATATTGAAAACAAACCGATTACTATTTAAAATACTTGCGCTTGGATATTGCTGTTTTATCATATTGGGATTTTCCCATTCTGCTTTGCTGGTTTCCTGAAACCAAGATTTTAACTGCTGTTCACAATCAGTATGCGCTAGCCAGAAATCCCTCAGTATTTTTTTCGCAATTACTCTCAAATTAAATTTATTCTACAAAGATACGCAAAAAGTTCCCGTTTTGGGAATTTATTTCTTTAACTATTTGAATTACATACTCAAATGCCCTATATGGTAAAAAAAATCGCTTCTTTAAAACATATAAGGCATTTAAGTTTTTAAAGTTCAAGCTATTTATCCATCAACTTCAAAACTCTTTCGAAGTCATCGGAAGCTATTCCTGCTTTTTCGAAAGCAGCAAAATCTTGTTTTACTTTTTGGGTCCAACTCAAACTATCCGTTACATTTTGTGACTGATACTCTTTGTAAATGGCTTTTGCCGAGGCATAATTATCATTCAGCAAATAGGCGTGCGCCAAATTTAGCTTTATCAGCAACTCCGTATCATCAAGTTTTTCACCTACTTTCAGGAATTTAATCGCTTTACCGTATTGCTTGGTCAAAAGATAACTATTTCCTATGGCATTGTAATCCAAAGCAGTTGCTTTTCCATCATTGATTATGGTTGTCAATTTCATGATTGCTTCACCTTGCTTTCCTTGTTTTGCCAATACAGCGGCTTGCTTGCGCAAATCGTCATAAACACTTTTAGAAAGACTGGTTTGTCCAAAACAACTACTACCAAAATCCTTGAACGCCTTAGCGCGCTCTACAGCCAATAATTTTTGAAATTCCTTAAACTTGTACTTGGATTGGATTTTATCAAGAATACAAACACAAAAATCATCTGAATTGGTCATTTTTTGAGCCAAATTAGAGGTTTTACATTGATCGATGATTGCTTTTCTGTTTTCAAGCGTCCAGCCACGACTTAGTTTGTTATCAACCCACGGCACAATTTCCAAAATTATTTTTTGATTCATGATCCAGTTTTTACTTTCGAAACCAAACCATAAATTACCGGAATTCAATTGCATGCAAGCGGATTTATCTGTAGAAAGTCGCTTGGCATCTTTGCTGACTGGCGTATCTTGCACCAAACACGCATCATCGGTTTTTCCGTTTTCTTTGTATTTTGTGGCTAAGTAGGCGCTAGAAAAAACAGCGTACTTACATTTGTCATCTCCAGAGATTTTAGACAAGATAAAAACAGCTCCTGCTGATCCTTGACTGATTCCTGTTGGATCTGGAATAGCTTTTAAAACCGAGACCAAACTACCCGCCATTTGCTGATTTTTATCCAAAAGCGTTATCCTATACACCACTTCGGTGGTTCCTTCAGGAAAATCTTGGGTTTTTATAATGATTCTGTCTCTCGCGGAAACGGTAATTTCTTCCGTTGTAGCGCGGGTTTTATCCCAATAGCCGTCTTTTTGAGAGAAAACGGTATTTGCAGTAATTAGAAACAGAAATAAAACAATGAAATATTTATTTTGCATGATTGATTTAGAATTCTTTAAAATTTAAACACTAAGCCCACAAAGTGTTTCGCAAAGTTCACAAAGTGTCAAGCCAACGATACCCCTAGCCCAGATAGTAGTGAAAATCCTTTTTTAAAGCTTCCAGCCTTTTGAAGGCTGGAAGCTTTAAAAAGATTGCAACGGATAGCTGGATTAGCTTCAAAAAAAAATTACAATTCGATGGAACTTCCTATTTCCAGCAACATCAAATCTTTTCCTTTATTGAAGAATTTACGAATGGCGTCATCGTGGTCGATTTCGATATAACCGAAAGTGTCGTAGTGGTAGCCTAGAATTTTATCGCAATCCAAGAAATCAGAAGCTATTATCGCATCTTCCACATCCATGGTAAAATTATCGCCTATCGGCAAAATTGCCAAATCCAATTTGGTGCGCATGGAAATGAGTTTCATATCCATAGAAAGCGCCGTATCACCTGAAATATAGACATTTTTATGTTCGCCTTCTATTACAAAACCGCCCGGATTTCCTCCGTAACTGCCGTCAGGAAAAGAACTGGAATGAATCGCATTTACATATTTCAGTTTCCCGAAATCGAAATTCCAGCTTCCGCCGTGATTCATAGGATGCGATTGAAACCCTTTTTGGGAATAATAACCGGCAATTTCAGCATTGGAAACAATTACCGCGTTGGTTCTTTTGGCAATTGCCTCGACATCCAGAATGTGGTCTCCGTGCGCATGCGTTACTAAAATATAATCCGCTTTTAAGGTGTCAATGTCAATATGCGCTGCATTTGGATTAGCAGAAATATAAGGATCTACAATGATATGCTTGCCACCAACTTCTATCCCTAATGATGCGTGACCGTAAAATGTTATTTTCATTTGAACTTAATTTTTGAAATTGAAAAACTTAAAGATTGAAATTGATTTTTGAAATTGTCATTGCTATTGACCTTTGAGCTTAATAATTATTCACAATCAAATCCGAAAAGAAGAAAATCATGCACAACGCCAACAATACTGAAAGTGCAAAAGTACTCAATGCCAGTTTTTTTAATTCGGGATCTAATTCCTTAGGGTTTTGATTCTTATAAACGGTAATTAAATGTTTAGTTAAAGGAATGTAAGCCAATAAAAACAAGTATTGATCAAAGTGAAAATCGTCTATAATTGCAAAAATTAACACCAAAATCATCGCTGTTACAATCAGAATATAATGGTATATTTTAGCTTTGGCTCCGCCAATTTTTACGACAATCGTGTTTTTATTTGATTTTCTATCCGAAGCTTCGTCTCGCATGTTATTCAGATTTAAAACGCCGACGCTCAATAATCCAATGGCTATTGCAGGTAAAACCAATTCAAAATCCAATTGTTTGGAGTATAAAAAATTCACTCCTAAAGTGCTTACCAAACCGAAAAACACAAAGACAAATACATCGCCAAATCCACGGTAGCCATACGCCGTATTTCCAACCGTATAACGAATCGCAGATACAATTGATAAAATACCCAAACCTAAATAAAACAAGGAATACCACAAATTAGTATCGGTAAACGCATAATAAATCAACAACATCGCCGAAAGCAACGTTAATGCCGAAGTAATTATAATTGCGCGCTTCATAGCTTGCGGAGTAATCACGCCGCTTTGTATGGCGCGTTTTGGCCCTACTCGATCCTCATTATCCGTTCCTTTCATGCCGTCACCGTAATCATTGGCAAAATTGGAGAGTATTTGCAATCCTAATGTTGTCAATATGGCAAAGCCTAACAGCCTCCAGTTAAAAACTTCTGTTGGTGTCAAAATCGTATCTGTTGGGTGCGCCAAAGCATACATACTTCCAACTATTATTCCAGATACGGATAATGGTAATGTTCTCAATCGTGCCGCTTCAATCCAATGTTTCATTTTTTTTTATGTTATTCGTTATGAGTTATAAGTTATGGGCTATACGTTATGCGTTATAGACTATACGTTATGGGTTATTGTTATTGTTTCGAAAAACAGCCTCTAACTCCTTCCCTTTAACTTCTAACCTCTAACTCATAACTCTAACCTCTAACTTCTTCTTCACATCCAATTACTATCGGACGTTTCTATTTCGTACAACCAAAGGTTGACTTGTTGTTTTAGTATTGAATAATTTCCTAACTGAAAAGCTATATTTCCTCCTGCAGTATGCAATGTTATTGAACCAATATTCAACCTTTTATGCCAGAAAAGCTGAGAAGTTGTAATTGCTTGTATTTTACTGGGCTCAATAATATCATTGCTGACATCCCAAGCTCCACTTTGTTTTATTATAAAATTCTCGTTAATGAATAATCGGTTATTTTTAAATTTAAAATATTGGATTAATCCAATAAAAGCAACATAAACCGGCATTACATAACTGTATTCAAAAAATACAGGTTCAAACCAATAACCAATCGACATAAATCCCAACAAAGGTAATCCTATTGAAAGAAAAACAGAAAAAACAAGTTTACGAAAATTAGGCTGAAGCATTAATCCTTTTTCCGGAATTTTATGGAACAATAACTTTAAAATAGAATCTCTCTCCGTCTCGCTGCATCCCGGAATTTCTATTACCGACTTGCGTTCTTCTTTTTCACCGCTGGTCGCTTGCCTGATTTTTAGTTCTAAAATCCCTATTTTCTTTTGGAAATAATTTCTGGTAACGGTCGTAATCTGAACTTTTTCAGGTTTGATGATGGTGCTTTTAGTATTCAACAACCCAAAAGACAATAACAAAGATCCTTTTTGTCGGGTTATTTTATAATTATAATACTTAAAAACTATTCGTATTACATTTATAACCAAAACAATACCGAACAACAATACTATCGATATTAAAATAGTTTGCAACACTAAGTTTTCATCTATATAAGACCCCACTTTTTCCTTGTAAACATTGCTTTCGTCTCCAAAATTTTGAAAATTCTCATAAATTGTACTAAAGAAAATAAGCAATAAGGCGATACTTCTCTCGTAGTTCGAAGTTATTCCAACTTTTAACAAACTCAAAAAACGTATCTTTATGAAAGGATGCGCAGCTTCAAACAGTTTTTGCTCTGTTTCCTCCAATGAAATTTCTTCAGTTTCAATGATGCTCTTCTTTCCTTCATTCTCTAACAAACGGGATTTTAATTCCAAAGCCAATTCATGCGAAATCGCTTTTATGGCGCCTTCTTTTTTATTGCTTCCTGCGGTATCCACATCCAATTCATAAACACCAATTAACTTTTGAATAAAAGACTGATTGATATTTACCTGTTGGATTTTACGCAACTGAATAGCAGTTTTGGTTTTATTGAAAACTCCATCTGTAATGATAAATTCTTCGTTTTCTGAATCTAAAGCAAATGTGAAATTCAGATATTTCAAATAGGAAACAACTCCAATGCTTACAAAGACGGCAATCATCCCAAGGAAAAGATACAATTTGTTAATCTCATCAAATTTAAAAATCCAGATCACAATCATAGGCCACAACGCTCTGGCGTATTGCTGAAGCGTGTAAAAAAACATCACCAAAATTCCTATTACAGATTGTCTTTGTGGCTGACTAAAATCGACTCCCATTACAATTGCTTTTGTATTTTACCCATCAACAACTGTTTGATATTTTCGGCTTGTTCTTTTCCGATTCCCGGAATTTCAATATCACTTGAACTTCCGCCGGCAGTAAAAATTTCTATTTTGGCCAGACCAAAATAACGTGGAACTAATCCTTCATGCAAAGCTACATGTTGCACTCTATTATAAGGAATTACAATGGTGTTTGTAGCAAAAATTCCGTGTCTAAAAAGCACATCATGTTCCCTAAATGCAAATCCTTTTTTCTGGAATCCAATATAAGAAAACACAATAATCAAAAGTGAAAGTATCGGAATTACAACTCCCAAAATCAACCAGACTCTTCCTGAAAACAGCTTTGGCTTGAAGATAGAAATTAGTACCGGAACAAGAATAAGTATTCCTATTATTATGGCAACATTGATTAAAACCACTCTTATGTATTTAGGATGCAAATTCGTAAAAGTGACTTCCTCAAATTTAGGAAGTTGGCCGGTATCAATTGTTTCGTTTGTAAAATTTTCCATTTAAACTATTTTTTTTACCGCAAAAGCGATGCTTTTTTCTTGCCACAAAGACCCTAAGGCGCTAAGTTTTTTTATGCACTATTTTGAGACTGGACACTGATTACTAAATTACGGCAACCATTTTTTCTCAAAATTCGGTTTTCTTTTCTCAAGAAATGCATTTCTGCCTTCTTTAGCTTCTTCGGTCATATAGGCAAGTCTTGTCGCTTCTCCAGCAAAAACCTGTTGTCCTACCATTCCATCATCCGTAAGATTCATCGCGAATTTCAGCATTTTAATAGCCATCGGAGATTTTTGCAAAATTTCCTGTGCCCATTCGTAAGCCGTATCTTCTAATTCAGCATGCGGAATCACAGCATTCACCATTCCCATATCCATAGCGTCCTGAGCCGAATAATTGCGTCCCAAGAAGAAAATCTCGCGTGCTTTTTTCTGTCCCACCATCTTAGCTAAATAAGCCGAACCGTATCCACCATCAAAACTCGTTACATCGGCATCCGTTTGTTTGAAAATCGCGTGTTCTTTACTCGCCAAAGTCAAATCGCAAACCACATGCAAACTGTGTCCTCCGCCAACAGCCCAACCGGGAACTACAGCGATAACTACTTTTGGCATAAATCGGATTAAACGTTGTACTTCCAAAATGTTCAAACGATGCTGTCCGTCATCGCCCACATATCCTTGATGTCCACGTGCGTTTTGATCGCCGCCGCTACAAAAAGAATACACGCCATCTTTAGAAGAAGGTCCTTCGGCAGAAAGTAAAACGACACCAATAGACGTATCTTCCTGCGCGTCATAAAATGCATTATACAATTCGGCAGTCGTTTTTGGACGGAACGCATTGCGCACATCCGGCCTGTTGAAAGCAATTCTGGCAACGCCATTGCATTTCTTATAAGTGATATCTTCGTATTCTTTAGCAGTGATCCAATCCATTACAATTGATTTAAATTATTTTAGCGTAAAAATAAATCATTTTTTACATTTTATCTATTCTATTTAGACAAGCTTATGGTAATCCTTCTCTGATTAAAGGCTTTGAAATGTTAAAAAACAATAAAAAAGCACCATTTTAACAGTCAGTAATTCAAATTATTTTTAAATTTAAATAATGCTAATCAGATGAATACAAATTGTTTATCTTGATTAATTATTGATTCTTCACTGATTTATTAACCTAAAAAAAGAATGTATTGAATGTAATTAAAAATGTTGTCGCTCCTTTTTCTACGGTAATAACTTATAAAAATATTTTTAAAGCCCCGATTAACGAGTTAATGCTACAACCATTTGCCCCAGCAGTAAAAAATAAAAAGTAACACCTACGGTTAAATAAAGATTTATTTTTCTTGTTCTTGCAAAAGTGAGACATTAATAAACAATTGTTTTAGAAAATTATCTTCCAATATATACAAAACCAACGGCTTTATCGTGAAATTATTTCTTAACTCCTAAGCAAGTGATTGGACATTTAAAGACAAACTATTCTTTAAAGTACTTTACGCTTAAGTTAATATTTTTAAAATAGTATAGAGCATACTATTATTCTTAAAGGCGGATAAAGCTACTTTAAACTTCAAATTTATTTTAGTGCTGCTAGAATTTAATATTCTAAAACAGCATTAAAAAGAGAAAGACTAACCGTTACGATTAGTCTTTCTTTTTTTTTATTCCTTAACCAAGTAAATTCCGTCTTCCTTGATTTCGATTAATTTCTCTCGATACAAAGCGCCAATGGCTTTCTTGAAGGTTTTCTTACTCATTTTCAAAACCGTTTTAATATCTTCCGGATGTGAATTATCGGTCAAACGCAAGAAACCTCTGCTGGCTCTTAGTTCGTCAAGGATTTTCTCGGCATTCGGCTCTATACTTTGATATCCTTGTACCTGCAATGCCACATCAATTTTATTGTCAGGACGAATCGTCTTAATGTAGCCTCGCATGCGGTCTCCCGTACGAATCGCATCATCATAGACTTCATCTTTGTACAGCAAACCTTTGTACTTTTCGTTGATGATCACGTTAATTCCTAATTCAGTGATATGGGAAACGATTAAATCTACCTCTTCTCCTTTTTCAACCGTTAGGTGATCATTTTTTAAAAACTGATTCAATTTACTGGAAGCGACCAAACGATTGGTTTTTTCGTCCATATAAAGATACACCAAGTAACGTTTTCCTTTTTCCATAGGACGCGCCTGCTCTTTAAACGGAACCAAAATATCTTTTTCCATTCCCCAATCCATAAAAGCACCAATCTGATTGGTATAATTCACACGCAAAAGTGCAAATTCATTCAACAATATATATGGCTCTAATGTTGTGGCAACGGGTCTTTCTTCGTGGTCCAAGTACACAAAAACAATCAACTCCTCGCCTATTTCAAATTCGTTTGGAACGTATTTGTTTGGCAACAGAATGTCATGAATTCCTTCGGGATCTTCTTCTGGATTTCCCAGAAACAAACCCACTTTGGTATCGCGTAAAATGGTAAGCGTATTGTATTTTCCTATTTCAATCATTTTCTTTCAATTTCTAAAGCGCAAAGGTACGAAGTTTGAAAATAGTAAATTAAGAAACCGTCCACAAAAAAATAAAGCCTGAATCCGCTGGATATTTTCTTTTTTAGGAGCATAACTTTCCGTTCTTTCATCACGAATTGTTCCGCTTCCCGATAATTATCGGGACGCAGTATCTTTTTTAAACGCAACACTTTCCGCAACCCTTTCAGAGTTCAAAACTCTGAAAGGGTTAAAAGCGTTTATAAAAAGGATACTTGCTTCCATCGGGGCTAGATTAGGATTTTTTGCTTTTCAAAATAACTTATGCGAGCGGTGGTTCTAGCACAAAATGCGGTGTTGCGGTTTTTAACCAGTAATTAATTATATAAAATTATCCAGATAATTACTTTTAGTTATTAAATTAGCCTCAAGAAGCTTTTTAGTTTAATAATTCAACATAACTATTTAAAGGTAACATTGAATATTGTTTTGCATATAAAAAGCTTTTAAAAACAACTGAAGGAACCAATTTTAATATATCATAATAATGAAAAACCTAGCAATTCTCTATTTTACATTGTTATCCTTTTGTGTCTTAGCTCAAGAAAAAGAGGCTTATGCCATCAAAATATATCTCGAAAATGCCGAAACAGGAAAAAATATTGATGATGCCAAAGTAACTCTCGAAGGCTTTGAAATTCCTGCCCTTACTGCAAAGTATGATAAAAAAGAGAAAGTCTATTATTTTACTGAAATACCAAGCGGTTATAATACTGTTATGGCGTATCATAAAAAATACAATGAAAAAGGCTTTCAAAATGTTATGGGATTACCAAAGGAATTAAAATTACGTCTTTATGACCCTTTGAATGTTTCTTATAGTTTTGAAAAACCTAAACTAACAGAATTTAAAAAGGATTATTATAAGCAAGATACTTATTTAAAAACACTTAAAAACAGAATTGTAAAAGGTGATACGATAGAAAATAAAAATTTTAAATATCTCTACAATGAAGATTTATTTCACATAGCAATTATTACAAAGTATAGTTATAAAGATTTTTTTTCTAATGACAGTATTAAAAACTTAATAAATAAACTATCACTCGAACAGACTATATATAAGTCTGGAACTGATGAAAAATACACTTTAAATATTTATCAATTTAATGACACAAGGCTTTCTAAATATCAATATTTAGAAAATGACATCCAGCAAAGCGAAAGTCAAAATTATTTTGGTCTTAATAACTATAATGTGTTTTTTTTTCATAAGAAAGACAAAACTAAATTCAATAGATTTAATTGTAAAGAAATTCAAGAATTGAGAAAATTTAATTTAAGAGTTGCTTCTTTATCAAATAGAGTTATTGAATATTATGCTAATTCAAAGTTCAATAAAGAATCATTTGAAGAACTATATGATCATAATATTAAAAATAATATTTATCAAAATAGTATTGATAATTATGATTTTGGCAAACTTAAAATTCCTGAAAAAATATTCTTTAAAAGTTCTGAAAAAGAATCAAAAATGTATTTCGGAAATGAAAAATATAGAAAGTTAGAAGTACTAAGTAGTGATTATTCCATAGAAACTTTATTTTTTGTGATTTCAAAAGACCAAAGCTCAAGTGTCGGTTTAGGGGGCTTGGATGAACTAGAAATTGACAAAACAAATAAAAAATATAGGTTTACAAACACTTATAAAGAATAGTTGTAAATCAGCAATTAACATTTAAAAAAAATTAACAAATGAAAACCCAATCCCACATAATAGTAAAATTCATTATAGTTTGTTTCTTTATGATAAGTTGCAACGGACAAACAAAGCAAGAAAATAAATTCGTTGAAAAGGATTCTACTTATATAATTGGTAATTATATGATTAATCCCAAACAGAAAACTGTTGCTGTAGGCGGAATGACAGGAGGGGTGACTTGGGATGGCTATAAATATACCGTTGACCCAAAAATTAACTTCGATACTACAAACTTAATTTTTATAGGGGATCATATCTTTATTAAAGAGCATTTTCCATTTAATTGCGATTTTAATAATATTGAAGTCATCAAATCAAATGATCAATTGGTGATTTTTAGTGATAAGAATAAAATCTACACCTATTGGGCTGGCCACGGATCATCTGAAATTGATATTTCAAAATTTAAAAAGCTAAGTAATAATATATATAAAGACCTTAACGGGGATTTGATGCTTTTAACGGGAGATTATGAATTACAGTTGGCAAGAATACAACAGCCCAATGAAATAGACCTAAACACTGTTGAATATGTAACTAACAATTACATAAAAGATAAAAACGGTTTGTATTTATGTCCAAAGTATGGGGATAATAGTAATTCCATTGTTAGAAAGTTAACTAAGATTTGCTCTAGCAATGGAGTTAATAGTAACCCCATAGTTACAAAAAACTATTTTATTTATGGAGAAAAAGTATTTGGAACAGCAGACACACCTTCAGAATTAAAGCTTAACAAAGCTAAAATGTGGGAAATTGTCATAAATGAATATTCCAATTATAGTTTATTAACTGATGGAAAGAGAACGTATGAAAATTGGCGTGATGGTTATAAAATTTTTGATTTTAAAACTGATCGTCGTAGAACCAATGTTACTTTCTTTGAAGGTATTGATATCAAATATGTATTCTCAAACAATTTAAAATTTATTCCAAAAAATGAAACAGATTTATTGTTTAAAGGAACTCAGGATTTTGGCAACCAAGATTCTGGTACGGTAATTCAAACTTCCAATGGATATTATTTTATTCCATTTGGGGGTAATAACAAGATCCGAAAAATAAATAACATCTTTATTTATAATATTGACACTAAAAAAGAAGAAGAATTAAATCAAAAAAAATTTAAATATTTAAAAGACAATGTTTATACCTATAAAAACCATCTGTTTTTTAACGGTATGCCTGTTCATACCACAATGGATATTAAAAACATAAAACTATTATACAAAGGAGATAATAAAACTGATTTTATATCTGACGGAAAAAAAACAATGTGTATTGGAAATAGAACAGGTTACAAAAGCAAAAAAATTAATGATACTGACTTTGTCTTAATTGAAGAAAATATCATTGATGATTTTTCAAAATTAAAAACCATTAATCAAAATATCCTTATTGATGACAAAAATATTTATAACCGAGACATTGTCATTCCCATCCAAAAAATAGGAATACCTATAAAAGTTTATCAATAATCGCTAACCTTATAAAAAAATACTCTCCACTTGATCCTAAAGCCTTCAATTATTTAGTTTTTATTATACTTATTTTTTTCATTTTGAGATATTGTAAAAAGGCATACGAAGGTGGTAAAATTGAATATGCTGCGAAGAGAATCAAAACTCCTTTAATGATTAATCGATTTGTAGATTATCTAGACAAAAAAAGCATTAATGAGTCATTTACGGAAATGAATGTTTATGATTTTCTGCAAACAGAATTGTATTCCGGAAATTTTCTGGTAAGATTAATCAACTCTAGAATCTTCCACCTTTTTAATGAGACCACAATTGATAGTTTAAAAGATATTTTCATTTACAACTTAATAAACAGAAAACTTATAACAATTTGGACGGCGGACAGATTAGACAGAAAATTTAAGGTTGTCAAGTCTTATTATAACGATTACGATTTACCTTTCTAAAAAATGCCCCCCGCTCCGCAAAGTCTCCGACTTTGAGGAAGTTAAAACGGTCTCCCGACCGCTACCAAATTAAAAACTACCTTAAAAAAAAGCGATCAAAGACCGAGAAACACAACCACAAAGTCAAAGACTTTGCGGAGCTGAAAATAATTTCAAAGTAGCTTCCATAGGCAACTAAACAAATCCTAAAATCTGATTTCACTTATACTTTCCTTTTCTTTTTCCCTAACTTTGAGAAAACTAAAAAAATCCTATTAATGAAACCAACCTCAATTCTCTGTTTATTGCTACTACTATTCATTTCCCATACCAATTACGCACAGACCACAGTCGATGACCCCGAAATAAAAAAAATGCTTGCCGAGGTAAAGTCGGAGAACATGGAAACTACGGTTCGTAAACTAGTGTCTTTTGGAACCCGACATACGTTGAGCGATACCAAAAGTAACACGCACGGCATTGGCGCGGCGCAACGCTGGGTAAAATCAGAATTTGATAAATATGCTTTGGCATCAGGCGGAAGACTGACTTCTGTTATTGATTTTTTTACCATCAAAGCCGATGGAAAACGTATTACAACCGACAGCCAATTAGGCAATGTTATGGCTACCTTAAAAGGAACTGATCCTACAGATGATCGTGTATTAATTATAAGCGGCCATTTAGATTCTCGTGCTTCGGATGTAATGGATGCTAAATCAGATGCGCCCGGTGCTAATGATGATGCTTCCGGAGTAGCTGCCATGATGGAACTTGCCAGAATAATGAGCCTGAGAGAATTCCCTTTTACACTGATTTTTGTGGCTGTAGTTGGTGAAGAGCAAGGATTGTACGGAGCCAAACATTTAGCTGATGTGGCCAAAGACGGAAAATGGAATGTTATTGCGATGATCAATAATGATATGATTGGAAACAGTTTGTCCAGTGGTACTTTATTGCGAGACAATACTAAAGTTCGCGTTTTCAGTGAAACAATTCCATTCTTAGAAACTGAAGCGGAGTCAAAAATGCGTAAATCGACCAATCGTGAGAATGACAGCCCATCCAGACAATTAGCCCGATACATCAAAACGGTTACCAATCAATATGTGGAACAACTGGACATTAATTTAGTGTATCGCAACGACCGTTTTTTACGTGGTGGCGACCATACGCCTTTCAGTCAAAATGGATTTACTGCCATTCGTTTTTGTGAAATGAATGAAAACTACAATCATCAGCATCAAAACGTGAGAAAAGAAAATAACATCCAATACGGTGATCTTGCTGAATTTATGGACTTTGAATACTTGAAGAAAGTAACGTGTTCTAACTTGGCTACGTTCAGTAATTTGGCTTGGTCTCCAAAAGCACCAACAAACGTAGGAATTGAAGTAAAGGACCTGACTAATTTTTCTACTTTAGTTTGGACAGCTCCTGAAGGAAAATCGGTTTACGGATATAACATTCTTATCAGAGAAACGGCATCACAACATTGGGAAAAAACAATATTCGTGAAAGATACTAAAGCTGAAATTCCGTATTCTAAAGATAATTTTTTCTTTGCTGTACAAGCTGTAGATGCATTAGGGCATTCCAGTTTACCGGTTTTCCCAGTACCAATTCGTTAAAGCATAAGAAGATTATAAACCATTAAGGCATTTAGAAAATTAATTTAGCTGCAATCTTTTTAAATTTATACAATGAGATTAAGAGACTAAGAGCCCATTGAATAAATTATAGAGATAAGTACTAAACAAAAAAGCGTTTGCCGAGGCAAACGCTTTTTTTATGGGTAACATTCTCAAATTAAGTATTAATTGTAAACACTTTCTTTTTTGAAATGAACAGCCAATAAATAATAGATCACTGCTCTATATTTATTTTTATTGGAACGGCCGTATATTTCCATAACAGCTTCTATTCCGGCATCTAAATGGGCTCCGTCAACTAGCTCTAATTTTTTGATTAGAAAGTTGTTTTTCACTGTATCCAATTCTGATTGTTGGGTTCCGGCAACCGTTGCAGAATCATCATTATAAATCGACGGACCACAACCAATAGTTACTTTTGTCAACAAATCCATGTCTGGATTTACACCACATTTGTCTTTCAAATCGGCGGCATACTTTACAATTAATTCGTCTCTTGCACTCATAAATAAAAGTTTAATATTTGATTCATAGATTTTTACACTCTCAAATTTAAACATTTAATCATGCCTTTTAACGGACACCCAAAAATAATTAGACCAATTCTTTAAAATACTGCAGTAAAATGCTGTTATTTTCCAAAGTGGGTGTGAAAATTTCCAAAATACTTGGTTTTTCATTTTGAGCATACAAAGCGTTCAAACTTGTTTCTAAACCCGTTTTATCGCTGGCAATACTATAGTCAAATCCATACATTTTTGCCAAATGTTCTGCTGTCAAACAATGAGAAGTTTCAAAGAATGTATTAAAAACGGGACTTTCTTCGTGTCCTGGTAAAATCCTAAAAATCCCTCCACCTCCATTGTTAATTAGAATAATCTTGAAATTTTTTGGAATGTAATTGTTCCATAACGCATTGCTGTCGTACAAAAATCCAACATCTCCCGTTATGAAAACGGTTTGTTTTTCATTGGCAACAGCCGCACCAATTGCGGTAGAAGTGCTTCCGTCGATTCCGCTGGTACCGCGATTGCAATACACTTCAATCGAAGGATGAACATCTATTAATTGTGCGTAACGGATTGCTGAACTATTGCTGATTTGCAATTGACTGTTCGTAGGCAAACACTGAATTACTTTTTCGAAAACTTTAAAATCCGAAAAAGGAATTTTAGAAAGATACAAATCACTTTTTAGCTTTCGCAATAATTTCACAGCGTCTAATTGCTGAAAATAATTGCTTCCTATTGAATTTGTAAGTGGCAAAAAAGTATCAAAAAATACATTTGGATTTACTTCAAAATGTTTGGTCAAAGCGCCAAAAGTGTCATACGCTCTCAAAGAATCAATATGCCAATGGTGTTTTGGTTTGTATTTTCTTAAAAAAGCCTTGATTCGTTTAGAAACGACCATTCCGCCAAAAGTGACTAAAATTTCTGGACGGAAATCCTCAAAATCGTCATTAGTAAAAGGCGTAATTATCGTATCTATATTTTTGATGAAAGTATCATGATGCAAGTTAGAGGTCGTTTCAGTCAAAACTACAACCGACTCGTCTTTCGCAAAAGCTTCAATTATTTTTTCGTTGATTGCATTGGGTTCATTTACGCCAACCAAAATCATTTTTTTGGTGGAACTGTTCCAAATTGTTGCAAATTCCGAAACATCTTCGTTGGAAATCGTCTGAATACCATTTGCGGAAGCGATAGTATTCACTGCAACGGAAAGTTCTGAAACGGTTTCGTACAAAGGCTCTTCAAAAGGCGCATTGATGTGAACGGGACCTTTTTGAGTGATTGCCGTATTGATGGCTTCGTTGATTTTTAAATCATTTTCGGTCGAAACCACTTCGTGCAAATTAGCATTGTATAACGAATGGTTTTCGAATACATTTTCCTGCCGAATCGTTTGTCCGTCGCCAATATCAATTTTGCTTTGCGGTCTGTCTGCCGAAATCACGATCAAAGGAATCTGGCTGTAAAATGCTTCCGCAAAAGCCGGATAATAATTCAATAAAGCGGAACCGGAAGTACACAGCAAAGCCACTGGCTGCTTCGTTTGTTGCGCCATTCCCAATGCAAAAAAAGCAGCCGCACGTTCATCGGCAATACTGTAACATTGAAAGGCTGGGTTGCTCACAAAACCTATTGTTAACGGTGCATTTCTAGAACCCGGAGAAATAATTATGGTGGTGATTCCTTTGTCCAAACAAATTTCAATAATGCTTTGTGCTAAAGGTATTTTGGGGTAAATCATTGTTTTAGTTTCAAAGGAACAAAGATACAAAGTTGCAAAGGTTTTTCTTTAATCTTAAATAGTTTTCTTAAATTTGAAGGAAAATAGATTCTATATGGAAATCAAGATAAGACCGGCTGTTTTTACCGATTTAGATACAATATTGGAAATCGTCAATCATCAAATACTTCACAGTACGTCTAATTATGACTATGAACCACATGATTTTGAAACCCAGAAATTATGGTTTGAAGACAAATTGGCAAAAAACTTACCTGTAATTGTGGCCGAATTTGAAAATGCCCCGATTGGATACGCAACCTATGGCTCCTTTAGGAAAAAAATAGGTTATCAATATACGGTAGAACATTCTGTTTATGTTGCTCAAGAATTTATAGGGAAAGGTGTTGGCAAATTATTATTGGCTGAACTTATCCAATTGGCAAAAGGGCAAGGATATCACGTGATGATTGGCGCTATTGATGCAGAGAATTCAGGAAGTATTACTTTTCATGAAAAATTTGGTTTCAAAGTGGTTGGCACCATTCGTGAAGTAGGTTACAAATTTGATCATTGGCTCGATTTGGTTTTTATGCAGTTGATTTTAGAGTAAATCAATTTGTACCACAATTTGGTTCATTTTCTACTATGTTTGACTTTAAAAACTTTATGACTTTAAGACCTGAGACTTTATAGTATATTTGCACAACTAAAAATTTCATGGACTATACCTTACTCTCATCGCCTTTACAGGGATTTACCGACTTTCGTTTTAGAAATGCCCAAAACAAAATTTTTGGAGGAATTGACACGTTTTACTCGCCCTATATCCGTTTGAACGGAAAAATGGTTATCAAACCGTCTTACGAACGCGACCTGCTGCCTGAAAATAATCTTGATTTAGAGGTAATTCCGCAAGTTATAACGAACGATGCCGATGAATTTTTATTTGTGGCGAAATATGTTCGAGAATTGGGTTATAAGGAATTAAACTGGAATTTAGGATGTCCTTATCCGATGGTTACCAAATCTGGTATGGGTTCCGGTTTGATCAGTAATCCCGAAAAAATCAATAACATCCTTCACAGAGCACACTCTGAATCGGATATTATTGTGTCTATGAAAATGCGTTTGGGTTATGAAAACAGTGAAGAAATTCTGGATGTTTTACCTATTTTAGATACCTATCCTATTAAGAATATTGCGATTCATGCGCGTATTGGAAAACAACTTTACAAAGGTGGCGTGAATCTGGATGCGTTTCAACAGTGCATCGATAACACGATACATAAACTGTATTACAATGGTGATATCACTTCGGTGGCTAAATTTCATGAAATGCAACAACGATTTCCAAGCATTGATCATTGGATGATTGGTAGAGGATTAATTTCGGATCCTTTTTTACCAAGCATGATAAAAAACAATACTTCAGAATATCCTGCAAACAAAATGGAACTATTCAGCGCGTTTCACGATACTTTGTATGCTATTTATAGTGAATCGCTTTCTGGATCAACACATATTTTATTGAAAATGTACCATTTATGGGAATACTTTTCGGCTACGTTTTCTAATCCGCATAAGGTTTTAAAAAAAATAAAAAAAGCACAAAGTATCCGAAATTACGAAGCAGCTGTTGCAGAAATCTTCAAAAATGAAAAATTTTAATTTATAACTGTTTCTAAAATAAAAAAGCGATTTTCAGTTTCCCGAAAATCGCTTTTTTATTTTATTATTTCTTGATTATTCTTTAATCCAATTTACAATTGAAGCATCAGTTGGTAACGTTTTTGGAGAAATCACTTTTTCTAATTCTCCTTTTTCGTTGATTAGGTATTTTTGAAAATTCCATTCCACAGTTGAATCTTGCAAACCGTTTTTAGATTTTTGAGTCAAAAACTGATAAATAGCAGCCATATCATCGCCTTTTACAGAAACTTTATCCATCATAGGAAACGTTACTCCGTAATTCAGCTGACAGAAAGTAGCGATTTCTTCATTCGTTCCTGGTTCTTGTGAAGCAAAATTATTAGCTGGAAATCCAACAATCACCAATCCTTTGGCTGCATATTCTTTGTACAGTGCTTCAAGATCTTTGTATTGTGGCGTCAATCCACATTTTGAAGCAGTATTCACAATCATTATTTTTTTCCCTTTCAAAGAAGCAAAATCAAAAGTGTTTCCTGATAAGTCTTCTACTTTGAACTGATAAATATTCTGCTTCGTTTGAGCTTCACTTTGAATACTAAAAAGGAATATGGCACAACTGGCTAATACTATTTTTTTCATGTTTATTTTTTTATAAAATTAAGTAATAAATTGTCTTCTGGAAATTTATTTTGGTTAAACACACGTTAAAAAACAAAGAAGCCTGACATTATGAAAATGCCAGACTTCCAAACAAATAAACAACAAATCTTCAATGCGTATTAAAAAGTATAGGTAATTTTGCCTTTCATAAAAAAAGGTGTTCCTGGAGTAAAATGAATTTCCTCTACACTTTCAGGCTCATTTTGCAATTTGGATTCTGTTGCAAACTGTGTTTCATTCCATTCGGTATCAAAAATATTCTCGACTGCTATTCCGAAATTGATGTTCTTATATTGGTAATTAACATTTAAATCCGAAATAAAATAGCCTTTGGCAACAATGGAATTATCTTCATTTGCCGGACGATTTTTTAAATAACGATATCGGATTCCTCCTGAGAAACCATTCCCTTTTTGGAAACTTAAACCTCCAGTAGTGGTAAAATCAGGTGCTAACGGAATGTAATCCTGCCCTTTTGGTTCATCAATACTTCTGGCATAGGTATAATTTGCATCCGCATCAAAATACAACCAGTCATTCAGTTGGTAACGCAATCCAAGCTCTGCTCCCATACGTTTTGATTTTCCGCTTGGCTCAATGATTCCGGCATCTCCCACGTAAACAAATTCTTGCTCCAAAAATAAATACCATAAAGCTGAATTCACAATTAATTTTGGAAATGGTTTCCAAATAGTACCAACATCGGTTCCGATAGCGGTTGGTAAAATTTGTTTTCTACTGTTTTGAACCACCACTCGGGCATCATTCGAATGAAAACCCATTCCTGATTTTATAAAAAACTGCAAATTGTTATTCTGCGAATAAATGAAATTCAGTTTTGGAGAAAACTTAACTTTGGATTCCGATTGTGTTTTGTAATTCTCAGTCAACTTATCTTGATAATTGAATTTGAAATAATCCAATCGAATGGCCGGATTAATCATCAGTTTTCCAAAATTGAATTCTGAATTCAAATATGAGAATAAATTAGACTCATCAATATCTCCTAATTTTATATTTTCTAAAACCGTTCTTCTGTTCAAAGTATGAGAAAGCTCGGTATCTTTTGTGGCATCAGCACGAAAACCTCCACCAAATTGCAACAAAACATCGGTATTATTTATTTTCATTTTCTTGTTCAATTCAGCATTTATTCCGTAAACATCTCGGTTTTCTTTCTGTTTAATCTGGTCTCCGTTTATTGGATCATCCAGAAAGAACGTAAAATTAGAATACAATTCAAATTGATAATTCGAATAAAAAGCATTCGCTTTTAAAAATGTATTTTCATCAATTGGTTTGCTCAAACTCGCATTAAAGTTCGTTCGGGACGTATTTCCTCCTTCGGTATCATCAACAGAACCAAATCTTGAAATCGTTCCATTGTCAATCAGTCTTTGCGGAATTTGACCCGAAGCATCCCATTTGCTGGAAAAGCGAGAAGCCAAGATTGAAAACTTACTGTTATCATTCAAAATAGCCGAATATTTACCTAACAGATTGATTCGATTAAAATTTTGGGGGGAATCAAAAGGACCATCTGTTAGAATATATTCTGTGGCAATATAGGCGCTTTGTGTTTTTTGGTTGCCCAAAAGATTAAACAATCCTACCGTTCTCATCGTATTGAATTGTCCTATTTCGAGACCAATACTACTTTTTTCTATTTTATCTTTAGTTTGAAAAGCAACATATCCTGCCGTTGCAAAATCCCCTTTGTTGGCATAATACGTTCCTTTTCCAAAATCTATTTTTTCCACCGTTTCCGGAATTACAAAATGCAAATCGGCATACCCCTGACCATGCGCATGAGAAACCATATTTACTGGCATTCCGTCTACTGAAATGGCAATATCTGTTCCGTGATCAATATCAAAACCTCTCAAGAATATTTGCTCCGCTTTTCCGCCACCGGCATGTTGTCCGATGAATAATCCCGGTACTTTTCGTAGAATTTCCTGCGAAGAATTCACTGGAGTCGTTTGTAAATCTATCTTCAAAATTACATTCATAGCCGAAAGTTTCGGTTGGATTACGATCTCATTTAATCTAAAAATATCATCTTCCATGATAATTGTATCATCCGAAGTAACAATGGTGAAATTTGACTTTTTATATCCTAGCGCCGTAATTTTAATAACATCTCCCAAAACCGTTTTATCCAAACTAAACAATCCGAATTCATTCGTATGGGCATGACTTTCAGAATTTACATTCACTAAATAGGCGTTTTCAACAGGATTTCCATCACTATCCAACACTTTTCCTTTTTGGATTTGGCCATAGGAAGACAACCCAAAAAGGGTAATCATCACTAGAATAATATTTTTCATACGCTACAATTGGTTTACCTTTTTGTCAAAATTGGGTCCCAATTCATACAAACTAGACAGTAATTCTTCCTTAATAGGTTTCGTTTTGAGCGCTAAATTATTCGATTTGTAAATCATTGCCAAGTGGTATTGTACCTTCGGTTCAAAGGATTTTCCAACCACATGATTCTGAACAATTTCTAATGCTTTTTTATTTTCACCTACATTTAGGTACGCCCAAGCCAATAAATCATAGGAATCAGCAGTAGGTCTGTGCTCTACTTCAATTTTGGCAATTTCTAATGCTTTTGAAGCCGTTTTTTTGTCGTCGGCATAAATCAAAGCATTGTATTTGTTGTACATCGCGCCATAATTATTATTTTTCATCATAGAAAAATAAGCGTTTCTGTTTTTTATTTCCTCCCTTTTATTTCCTTCAAATTGAGCAATTTGAGATTTCAATAAATAAAAATCAGGCGTATTATGCGTTATGGCTATAGCGTCAATAATTCTATTTGCCTCCTTTGTATTTTTTTCTTTAGAGAAAACAATCCAAGCAATTCCTTTTAAAGCATAGGAATAATTAGGGTCTAATGCTACTGTTTTTAGAAAACTGTCATACGATTCCTGAATTCTTCCGGCATGACCATAAAAATCTCCTAGATTAGAGTAAGACCAAATTTTAAGTGCTTTATTGTCTTCTTTTTCAGCAATATCTCTGGCTTTTTCCATGAAAACTATAGCAGTAGTCAAGTCGCCTTTGTAATCATTCCATTTTGCCAAGCGAATCAAATAATCAAAACTATTCATGTCTCTTATCGCATTCAAATTTTTAACCGCTTCAGGATAATTTCCCAATTCCATTTGAACGTCGAAAAGTAATTTTTGAGTTTCTTTTTTTCCTTCGCCTATTGCTAATGCTTTATTAGCTAACACTAATGCTTCTTTGAAACGGTGTTGTGAAATATAATTTCTTGCCAAAGATCGAACAGTAGAAACTCTGCAATAATCATAAGCTTCGTTTGATTTTGTCAATAATTCTTCTGTTTTATATAGGTTTTTAATATCGCCTGTATATTCGAAAAGCATGTTATAATTTGATGCTAATTGACTTAAATAACTAATTTGATTTGGAGCAGCATCGAATTTTTTCTGCCAAAAGTCAATTTCTTTATGGGCAAAAGTCACTGATTTATTGTCTTTTAAAGTCAAATATTTATTGTAGTCTTCCGTATTTGTAATTTGTTCTGATTTAGTCTCGCAACCGAATAGGAATAGGGTTGTGAAAACTAAAAATGATATTGTTTTTAAAGTTTTCATACTCTAATTGTTTTGTTTGTTTGTTTGTTTGTTTTGTAAAAAAACAGAGCGAAGATTATTACCTACACTCTGTCTTTTTTTATAAAAATACTACCAAGCTGAAGCTAAGTAAGGGAAAGTTGTTCCAAATGCTTTATCATTTGCATTCACATTATCCTTTGTAAGAGTAGGATTTGAAGTACCCGCTGATCCTCCAAAAATCAATAATAATTCCACATCTATTACATCGTCAGCCAAAGCTCTACCTGTCAAGATATTAGTTCCGTCAAAGAATGTTGTTTTTTTAGTTTTATCAACATTTAATACATCTGTAGCCAAAAGACCCGTAAACTGAACAGCAGTTTGTCCTAAGGCATTTGTTGTAAAAGCTGGGTTTAGAGCCAATAACCTAGATTGAAAAATAGATTGGTATTTAGCTCCCATTGCCGAAGGAATTGCAGCATTGAACTCATCTTTTGGTGCTCCTGCAGCGATGAATACAGTGTTGATTGCCGGTCTTGCCATTTGATCTTGCTGAACATAAGTTCCTGTAAAATCAAGGCTTACCCCAGAACCACCGTATGAATCGTCATTATCACAATTTACTGAAACAACTGCAGCTACTAGTGCGATTGTTATAATTTTGAATTTATTTATTTTACTCATGATGTTTATATTTAAGTTTTTTTGGAATTGCTTCGCCTGTTCGCAAAAGGTCGAGTCGTGAATCTCGATTTCATGTTTTTACTTTTTTAAATAAAATTAATTATTGTTTTTTCTTAGTTTCAGCCCAAACATTTACGGTACTTGACGAACCTAACATTGCTTTTGGAACTTCTACTACTATTGCCATTACATTCGTTCCTGCAAAAGTGTCTGTACCGGGATTATTAAATCCTGAAGCTGTTCCGCCAAGAATTGCTTTAAATTGACCTAAATCAAAGAAGAAAGGATCGTCTCTTGGTCCTGCGAAAAATTTCATTCCGTTTTGTTCAGCAGTTAAAGCAGTAGCACCATAAGAAGATATTGCAACACTTCCTGAAGCAGCAGCAGTTTTAACCGTACTTGATGTTCCTGTAGTTCCTGGAGCAACCGGTCCAAAGAAATACATCTTGTCACCTCTCTTGATTGCTTGAATCACTAAGTCTTCAACATTGTCGCCTGTGTTATCAATATTGATTTCGACCATCACATTTTCTTTAAATGTAGCAGCACCTGTAGCATTAGGACTTAACAATCCTTGTGTATTTACAGCAAATACTAAATTGTTAGTGTTTTGTCCTTGAAAAGCGTACACATCAGTAATATCACCTGCGTCGCCAGACATTGTTGCCGGAGCATCGATGTGATCCGCAGCTACTAATATTAAGCCCGAAATCGCCACTAGCGATAGACCTAAAATCATTTTTGTTTTTTTCATTTTGTTATAAGTTAAAAGGTTATAAAAGCATTTACGGGATTGTATTTGTTTTGGTTTTAAAAATCATAATAAAAAATTAATTTATTTTTCAAATTACTGATAATCAATATTTTAAACGTTTAAAAAAACCACAACTATTTTACTTTTAATTGTTTTTTTATGTTGACAATCATAAAATCAATCATTTGTAAATAAGAATGTATAAGTTTGTAATAGTAAAATATAAGTATATGAGTCAAGAAGAGTTATTAGTATTAATTTATAAGAAAGACGAAAGGGCATTTACACATCTATATGATATGTATTCCAAAAGTTTATTTTCGGTTATTAATGTTCTTGTAAAAAATAGAGAAGAAGCAGAAGACGTGCTTCAGGATGTATTTGTAAAAATCTGGAAAAACATAGATTCCTACCATGAAAGTAAAGGAAGATTCTATACTTGGATTCTGAACATTGCCAGAAATACTTCTATTGATAAGCTGCGTTCTAAAAACTTTAACAACAGTCAAAAAAACCTTTCCTCCGATAATTTCGTAAATTATTTTGAAGACAGTTCTAAACTTGCCGACAAAATGGATACTATCGGATTGCAAGAGTTTGTAAAAAGACTAAAACCGAAATGTATTCAAATAATCGATTTACTGTTTTTTAAAGGTTACACCCAACAGGAAGCTTCGGATGAATTGGAGATTCCTTTGGGAACGGTAAAAACACAAAATAGAAATTGTATTAATGACTTAAGAAATTATTTGAAAGTATAATGGAAACAAAAGAATATATAGAATCAGGCATCCTAGAACTCTATGTTTACGGTTTACTCAGTGAACCTGAAAATGAAGCGGTAAACATCATGGCAAAAAACAATTCGGAAATTAACGACGAAATTATAGCTATTGAAAAAGCGATTGTTGCTTTATCTTCCAGCTTTTCGCCGTTTCATTCTGTGGCTAATTTCGAAAAAATAAAAGAAAAACTAGAACTTAAACATGCAGCGGTAATTGAATTAGAGTCCTCTAAAAATTGGTCTCAATACATTGGTTGGGCAGCTGCAATACTATTATTAGTCGGAATTGGATACCAATACAATCAATTGGATCAAACCAATACACAAGTAGTCAATACTGAAATTGAGAAAGCCAAATTAGAAAAAGAATTTAACGCCTTAAAATTAAAAAACACAACAAACGAAACCAATTTAGCGGTTGTAAGAGATACTAAAAACACTGTTGTTGCTCTAGGAGGGCAAGCAGTTGCTCCAGAATCTTTTGCAAAAGTGTACTGGAATCAAGAAACTAAAGTAGTTTATATTGATGCTGCCGGTTTGCCGGAACCACCTAAAGGAATGGTATATCAGGTTTGGGCATTGAAATTAAGTCCGTTGACTCCAACAAGCATTGGATTATTGGAAAACTTTGAAGGGAATGAACAAAAATTATTTGCAGTCAATAATGCTAATGAAGCAGAAGCTTTTGGAATTACATTAGAACCTGCCGGTGGAAGTTTGACTCCTACAATGGAACAATTATATACGTTAGGAAAAGTGTAAATACTATCCGGTTGGGTGTAATTGATTTTTGCCAGATAGAAACATAGAAATTATAGTATTTAAAAAGAGTTTGATAGATGTTTTACTTTTCACATAGTAAAACTATGCGAAAAATAGTACTATTTCTATTATTTCTTTAATTATAAGTTTTATTTCTATGTTTCTATGTGGTAAAAAGAAATGTTTTTTGGAATTACACCCAACGGGTTAAATAATATCTTTTTCTATCCTACTAAAAAAGGTTCAACTTTGCAGTTGAACCTTTTTTTTATGAAAATAACCAATTTTATTTCTTGTAATACTTCTTGTATTTTGGATACGAAACAGCTCCAAATAAAGCTATTGCTCCTAATGAATACCAAATCCAGTTTAAGGAATGGGCTTCTCCGCTTGCGTAGGAATGCAATCCTACCAAGTGAAAATTCACACCATAATACGTAAACAAAATAGATATAAAAGCAAACATACTCATCAAATTAAAAATCCATTTTCCACGTAAAGAAGGTACAAATCGAGCATGAATTACAAAAGCATACACCATAATACTAATTAAAGCCCAAGTCTCTTTTGGATCCCAACCCCAATAACGCCCCCAACTTTCATTGGCCCATTGTCCACCAAGGAAATTTCCAATAGTAAGCATAATCAAACCTACTGTCAATGCCATTTCATTGATATACGTGATTTCCTTAATATTCAAATCCATTTTGGTTTTGTTTTTTTCATTGGTAAACAAAATCAGTAACAGCGAAACAGCTCCCAAAATCATTCCTAATGCAAAAGGCCCATAACTCGCCACAATTACCGCAACGTGAATCATCAACCAATAGGAGTTCAGAACGGGTTGCAAATTCGCAATTTCCGGATCAATCCAGTTTTGATAAGCAGCCCAAAGAATCATTGCGGTTACAAAGGCTGATGAAGCAACAGTCAATTTTGATTTTATATCAAATGCTAAACCAAAAAACATGGTTGCCCAAGCTATATATATAATCGATTCATACGCATTACTCCAAGGTGCGTGACCGGAAATATACCAACGGGCAATTAAGCCCGCAGTATGCAATACAAATAATAATCCTATAATAATATGCATTGTATTTACTGCTATAGCTAATACTTTACGCTCTTTGAAGATTTGCAAAATCGTAAAAAACAACATCAAAATCGCCGCTAAAATATACCAATAAGGAAGTTTCATGAAAACATCATATGTATTATACAATATTTCGGTCGTGATTTTTTCTTCGCTTGGTCTCACTTTGCTGCCAAATCTTTTTTGGAAACCATTCATGCTTTCCAGTAATTCATCGGCTGTTTTGTAATCATTGGAAACGGAAGCATTAGCCAAAGAACCAAAATACAATGGCAATACATTTTTAGTATAGGTAGCTTCCATTCCTTTCAAGCCTGATTCATTCAATTCTAAATAAGAAATCCACTTATTATTTTTATCCTCCGGAATTGGGAAAATTTTCAATATTCGTCCGCTTAGCGCAGATTCCATCAGATTTACTTTTTTGTCAGTTTCGATAAAACCTTTTTCAAAACTATTCGGATTCGCTGATTTGAATGATTCTTCTAAATACTTTGAAAGCTTGTAATTCCCTTTTTCATCAAAAAAAGCGACAAAAGGAGCGTATTTTGCTTTTTTATCGATACCAATAATTTTTCGGATACTATCGTTTTCCGGTTTGATATAGATTATTGGAATTTCAATCCAATAACTTGCGTATTGTGTCATGGACAAAAATACCTGATCAGAATTCATTCCGTTATAAGAATCATCATGACTTACTTTTCGCAACAATTCAGAAGAAAACGTATTGATAGGTTTCATTCTTCCACCAGCATCCTGAATAACTAATCTTCCAAATTTTGCAGCATGCACTTCCGGAACTTTATATTTAGTAATCAAAGTATTTAGTTCGTCTTGACTCAATACTTTTTTAGTGTGATTTGCATGTGTTGCAGGCGCTGCTTCGGCTTCAGTATGAGCATGTCCTTCATGATCTGCATGATTGTGTTCTTGCTCTTGGGCGTAACTATTGAAACTGAACAACAAAATCAAAATCGTCAAGAGCTTCGCTTTCTTCATTTTTACAACTTCCAATTTTCTTTTTACATCCGCAAAACGGGAATATTTAGTAAACATAATCGCTATCATTGCAAAATACAGCATAAAATAGCCAATATAGGTAATTCCGGTTCCCCAGAAATCGTGGTTTACAGATAATATAGTTCCCTTTTCATCAGGATCGAAACCCGATTGAAAAAAGCGATATCCATCATAATCCAACACATTATTCATATATATTCTGGCATCAAAAGGTTCTTTGTCTTGAACAGTAACTTTACTCTCAAATGAAGAATAACTTTTCTCTGTTCCCGGATATTTCTGCGCAATAAAATCATTCAATTTTATCTTGAAAGGCAATACATACGCTTTACTTCCGTAGAAAAAAGTATAATCGATTTTGCCTATTTTCACTGTTTTAGAATCGCCTAATTTACCTTTGGAACCTAGAACAGTAACCGTTTTTTCTTGGCCGTCGGCAGTGATTTTTATCGATAATGCATCTTCATGGTTCTTTGCTTTAAAATCATTCTGAGATTCATAATCAATACCACCTTTTACCGCAGGGTCAGGAAATACAAATCGCATTTCGCCAATGGTATATAACGAACGCATCATCAATGGCTGACTGTTATCTTTGATTACTTTCCCTTGAAATTTATCTGCCATTCGCATAAATGCTCCTTCAAAAGGCGTTTGAATGGTGTAACTACTTCCTGTTGTATTGATGTTTATGGCTCCGTCAGTATATTTATTTAAAGCAAATAATACATTATGAATATTTTGAACTTCACCGTCTTTCAAAAAGTGTTCTTCTCGTCCACCGTCTCCGGCTTCCACTAATTTCAAATACACAGTTCCTTTAGGATCGGGTTTAATGAATTCTTTAGCTCCCATGATAAAATTTTCATAGTTTACTTCAAATGGTGTATCCGCAAACTTACCTGAAATACTGAAATCATTGTTGGTAGCTGGAGAAAGCAATACTTTTTTTTCAAAAACCCTGCGTTTCATTTCTCCTTTATATTCACCATCTGCAAAAACAGTCAGGAACGTTTTATCTGAAAAAACTTGATTTTCAGTAGCGCCTTCGCGAATGGGCATCATCCCTTCATAACTGATGTAACGTGTTACAAAAGCACCAGCAATAATGATGATAAAAGATAAATGGAGTAATAAAGTAGCCCATTTTTCTTTTTTTAATAACTGATAACGCTTGATGTTTCCAATGAAATTAATCATGAAAAACACATGTATGGCCTCAAACCACCAGGCATTATAAATTAAAATTTTTGCTGTGTCGGTATTGTACTTGCTTTCGATAAAAGTTCCGGTAGCCATTGCAACGGCATAAGAAATAAATAAAAGGGCCATTAATCGAGTAGAAAACAAAAAAGAAAATATTTTTTTATCCATTTTTATGGGATTATGTTTTGTAAAAGTGCCACAAAAGTACTTAAAATTGTTGACTTCTATATCCGCGCATTTGTTAATTTAATCCAAAATTAAGTGACTTTGTTTTCTGGGATAAAAGTATATTTTAATTAGAGTTACAGTTTGTTACCCAATCGAAAATTGAATAAAACTCTTAATATTTTTTTGCTAATTTTGTCACATGACTAAAGTTATTATTATTGGTTCCGGAAATGTAGCGCAACATCTGATTGCGGCATTTCAAAATTCTCAAAATCTGGGAGCAGAAATCGAATTGGTTCAAGTTTTTTCAAGACAAACAGCAAGCGTCTCTCACCTACTCGATTTAAGTCATATTACAAATGATTTGGATGCTTTAGTTGAAGCTGACTTGTATATTATTGCCGTTTCCGATGATGCTATTGCTGCCATTTCCTCGAAGCTTCCTTTCAAAAATCGCTTGGTGGTCCATACCTCCGGCAGTGTTCCTTTGAATGCTTTGGATGACAATAATCGAAAAGGAGTTTTCTATCCTTTACAGACTTTTACCAAAAACAAGGCGGTTGATTTCAGAACAATTCCAATCTGTTTAGAAAGCGAAAATGCAACGGATTATCAATTATTGGATAAAGTGGCCAAATCAATTTCTGATAAAATATTCGCTATCAACTCCGAACAGAGAAAAGCATTGCATGTTGCAGCGGTTTTTGTCAATAATTTCACCAATCATTTGTACCAAATAGGTCAGGAAATTTGTCAGGAGCATCAGGTTCCTTTTGAAATTTTAAATCCTTTAATTACAGAAACAGCTCAAAAAATAATGTTACTTTCGCCGTCAGAAGCTCAAACCGGGCCGGCTAAACGCAATGACACTGCAACTATCGAAGCACATGAGGCATTTTTATCCAATGAAAATCACCTTAAAATTTATAAAACACTAACACAATCAATACAAGAGAATGGCAAAAAGTTATAAAGAAATAATGAATGATATTACTACGTTTATATTTGACGTAGACGGCGTACTTACTGACAGTTCCGTTTTTGTAACCAATGAAGGAGAAATTCTTCGCACCATGAATATTCGTGATGGTTACGCCATGAAAGCTGCGGTAGAAAGCGGTTATAATGTTTGTATTATTTCGGGAGGAAGCAACGAAGGTGTTCGCGTTAGATTACGAAATCTGGGCATTACAGATATCCATTTGGGCACACCAAACAAAGTAGAAACATTTGATGAATATACTGATGTTTACCAAATAAATCCAGAGCATGTTTTGTACATGGGTGATGATATTCCAGATTATCACGTGATGAAATTAGTGGGATTACCGGCTTGTCCACAGGATGCAAGCCCTGAAATTAAAGCTATTTCCAGATATATTTCACATAAAAACGGAGGAAAAGGAGCTGCACGAGATGTTATTGAACAAGTGATGAAAGCACAAGGAAAATGGATGGCTCATTTTGATGGGAAACACGATTAGTTATTATTTTTTAAATGTTAAATTATAAATTTTAAATGACATAAATGTTTCCATTTTTAAAACTAATCCGATACCAGAACCTACTGATGCTTGCTTTTATGCAGCTTATTTTCAGGTATGTTTTTTTTAAATTTCAGAATATTCCTTTGGCATTAGCCGATTGGCAATATGGGTTATTGGTTTTATCAACTATTTTAATTGCTGCGGGAGGGTATGTTATCAATAATATTTTTGATCAAAATACGGATATTATCAACAAACCTAACAACGTAATTGTAGGCAAAACCATTTCTGAAACTAATGCCTATAATTTATACATTGGGCTTACTGTTGCTGGTGTGGCTATTGGCTTTTATCTTTCAAATGTTATAGTAAAACCTGGCTTTGCCTCTATTTTTATTCTGATTGCAGCCACGCTTTATTTGTATGCAACAAGCCTGAAACAAATGGTGGTTATTGGTAATATTATTGTGGCATTGTTGCTTTCTTTTAGTGTGATTATCATTGGGATTTTTGATTTATTCCCAACGATTCATGAAGGAAATCAACAACAAATGGGAGTTCTTTTTTCAATCCTTTTAGATTACGCCCTATTTACTTTCTTTCTTAATTTCATGAGGGAAATAATTAAAGATATAGAAGATGTTGATGGTGATTATAACCAAGGAATGAATACATTACCAATTGCAATAGGCAAATCGAGAACCACAAAAATAGTTTTTGGATTGAGCTTTATTCCTATTCTTTTTATGCTTTATTACATCAATAAATACCTACTAGAGTTAGTATTTACAACTGTATATTTATTGCTTTTTGTTGTGGGACCATTATTTTATTTCACCGTAAAAATTTGGACTGCAAAATCTAAAAAAGAGTTCCATACGCTGAGTCTGCTGTTAAAATGGATTCTGCTATTTGGAATTCTGTCCGTTATTGTTATAAGTTTAAATATCAAATACAATGCTTAAAAATAAATTAAAAAAATACACTTTAATTCTGGCTTCGGGTTCACCGAGACGCCAGCAATTTTTCAAGGATTTAGACCTGGATTTTGAAATTCGTTTAAAAGAAATTGAAGAAGTTTACCCTCCGGAATTGAAAGCGGAGGAAATCACTAATTATTTGGCCGAATTGAAAGCCAGCGCTTTTGAAGGAGAATTAAAACCGAATGAAATTCTGGTTACCAGCGACACCATCGTTTGGCATAACAATACCGCTTTGGGTAAACCAAAAGATGAGCAAGATGCTTTTGAAATCTTGAAATCATTATCAAATGCAACGCATGAAGTAATAACTTCTGTTTGTTTTAAAACCAATGAAAAAGCGGATGTATTGCACGAAGTGACCAAAGTTACGTTCAACGAATTAAGCGACGAATCGATTCGTTATTATTTAGAAAACTACAAACCTTACGATAAAGCCGGCGCTTATGGTATTCAGGAATGGATCGGTTTTATAGGTGTTTCAAAAATTGAAGGTTCGTATGCGAATGTGATGGGAATGCCTACGGATAAAGTGTATGAATATTTGAGTAAATTAGCGTAATTAAATTATGAATATGGCCTTTTTTCAAGAATATACAAAAGAACTAATTGCGACAGGAATTCTGGGAATTTTGCTGATTTTATTCCGTATTATTTCAACAAAACTGGTACGACGCTACGCAAAATCAAACCAAACCCTTGAGCATAGATCCAATTTAGTGATTAAATACATTCACTTATTTATCAATATTTTAGTAATTATTGCCTTAATCATAATTTGGGGAGTTGAGACCAAAGACATTTTTATTGGACTTACCTCTGTTACAACCGTTGTGGGTGTTGCTATGTTTGCCCAATGGTCTATTTTGAGTAACATTACATCCGGTGTTATTTTGTTTTTTTCTTTTCCGTTTAAAATTGGGGATGTCATAAAAATCCATGATAAAGATTTTCCCATTGAAGCAGAGATTGAGGATATTGGTGCTTTTCATGTCTACTTAAAAACCATTGATGGAGAAAAAATTATTTATCCAAACAACCTGCTTTTGCAAAAAGGGATTTCAATACTAAAAGACCATTTTGAGGATAGAGAATTCATGGATTAATTGTAATTTTATAAAAAATAAATTACCAATTTCATTCTATTTTGCAAATCAATTGATTAAAAGTGATAATTTTACAACTATTAATGAGAAATATATAATACTTTACTTTCTTTAATACTTCATATTTGTCAATTAGAAACAATGCGATTCATAATTGAATAATAAATTCGTTATTTAAAAAAGTAAGAGAATATGAATGAGATCTTAAAACTTCCATTTTATGCTAAATTAACCCTGATTTTATTGGGATTGATGGCTCTTCTTTTTATTTTTTATATTGGTCAGGATATATTGGTTCCCATAATGATGTCGTTTTTATTTGCAATATTATTGTATCCTATCGTTCAGTTTTTAAAATCAAAACTCCATTTCCCGCATGTATTGGCAGTAATGATTTCAGTACTCCTTTTTGTATTCGCTTTTATTGCTCTTTTTGTATTCCTCTCCTTTCAGATTAGTGACATTGCCAATGATTTTGATAAAATTGAAAGAAATATAAATATTCATATTAGAAATTTTCAAGGGTTTATCAAAGATCATTTTCATTTAAGTTCTAGGGAACAAAAACAATATTTGGATACTGCCACCGAAGATTCCATGGAAAAAGGAAAAGAAATGATTGGTACGACTATAATGTCATTTACGGATACCTTAGTCAATTTGACTTTAATACCCATTTATACTTTTTTAATACTACTGTACAGAACACATTTCATGTTGTTTTTATCTAAACTTTTCAAGAAAGAGAATCATGAACAGTTAAAAAATATTTTAACAAATATAAGAGTAGCCATCAACAGTTACATTGTTGGATTAATTATAGAAATGATTTTAGTTTCGGTAATGACTACGCTCGGATTCATGCTTATTGGTGTTAAGTATGCTATTTTGCTAGGCATAATTACAGGGATTTTAAATCTAATTCCTTACATAGGAATACTTTTTGCCGGAGTGCTGAGTATTGTGGCTTCGCTTACAGGTTCACCGGATTTATCCATAATAGTTGGGATAATTATTATTACCATAATTGTTCAGTTAATTGATAATAACATTTTAGTTCCTATGATTGTAAGTTCTAAAGTAGAGATAAATGCGTTTGTATCGATTATTGGAATTATTATCGGTGGCTCAATTGCAGGAGTTTCCGGTATGTTTTTAGCACTTCCAGTTCTGGCTGTGCTTAAAGTAATTTTTGACAGGATAGAATCCTTAGAGCCTTGGGGATACTTGATGGGTGATCATTTACCAAAAACGTATACCTGGCGTAATATTAAATTACCGCTGTTTGATTCTGAATCTACACCAAAAAAAACTATCATTAAAACAGATATTATAGTTCCGGTATTTACTGAAACTACAACAGAAAAAGACGCTAATAAAACCAATGAATCGTTTCTAAAATAGTAAATTCGAATATTCAAATTCTGAATTTTGTTAATTCGAACCAGTACTTAAAAGATTTTTTCTTTTGTTTCGTTAACAATGTTTAAAATTAATTTTTTTATCATGTTTAAAAAACAAAAACTGATTCTAACTATTTTGATCTGCTGCTGCTATCAGATTTCTTTTGCTCAAGTAGACAAAAAGGAAAAAGATTCTTCAGTAGTGTATAAGCAAATTCAAACCTATTCCAAAAAAAATAAATTCACCAAACTCTTTCATAAATTAGTTTTCAGACCTGTTATTGCAAGAAACAATAAGGAAAAAGTAGTACCAAAAAAATTCAAAAACTTTGAAGGAAAAATTATCAGGAACATCAATATTGTTACATTAGATCCATTTGGCTATTCTGAAATTGATACTACAAAACAACCTAAAAACTGGGCTGAGCGAACCGGAAACAGAATTCACATTAAAACGAATAGGCTAGCAATTAGGAATTTCTTACTTATAAAAAAAAATAAACCCTTAGATTCCTTATTAGTAAAAGAATCGGAACGTTTAATAAGAACTCAAAGATATATCAGTCGGGTTGATGTAACCCCGCAATTGATTAGTAATAATAAGGATTCAGTAGACGTTTACATTCGGGTTTTAGATACCTGGAGTATTATTCCAAAAGGGTCTATTTCAAGTTCAAAAGTCAATTTTGAACTAAATGATCGTAATATTTTGGGTTCAGGCCATGAATTTAGTACTGAATTCACAAACAGATTCAGCGATGGCAAAAATGCTTATCGCGTAGGGTACATCATTCCCAACTTCAAGAATACATTCATTAAAACCACCGTGAATTATCATATCGATTTAGATGATTATTATGGTAAAAGTATAAACATCGAACGCCTATTTTATTCGCCTTTTACTAAATGGGCTGGTGGAATCTATTTTGACAAACAGTTTAGAAAAGATACGCTTCCTGATAGTAATGCAACATTTGCTTTCCAAAATTTTAAATACAATTCGCAAGATGCATGGTTTGGCCGTGCTTTTAGGATTTTCAAAAACAATACGGAGAATGACAGAACAACAAATTTAGTAGTTGCTGGTCGGTTTTTGAATGTAAAATACCTGGATAGTCCACTAATTGATTACGATCCTAATGCTTTTTATTCCAATGAAAAATTTTCGCTTTTAGGTATTGGTATCACTTCCCGCAAGTTCGTTCAAGACAGCTATATTTTCAAAAATGGAATTATTGAAGATGTTCCTATTGGAAAAATATTTGGAATAACTTCGGGCTATCAATATAAAAACAATCTCGGTCGTTACTATTTAGGAGCTCGGGCAGCCTTTGGGAATTATTATAAATGGGGATTTCTAAGTGCTAATTTTGAGTTGGGTACTTTTTTTGAAAAATCGAATACGAAACAGAATGCTTTTTCTTTTCAGGCTAATTATTTTACTAATTTAATAAGTCTTGGAAAATGGAAATTGCGGCAGTTTATTAAACCTCAATTAATTATTGGTTCCAATCATGTGAATATTATTGGCGATCAACTTAATATTAATGAAAACTACGGTATTCAGGGATTTAACAGTGCTGACTATGGAACCGAAAAAGCAATACTGACTTTACAAACTCAAACCTATGCCCCATGGGATCTTTGGGGATTTCGATTAAACCCCTATTTAAACTATTCAGTTGCGATGCTGGGAAATCCCAAAAAAGGATTACTGGAAAATAAAGCATATTCTAAAATTGGTATTGGATTAATAATAAACAATGATTTTTTAGTATTTAGTTCTTTCCAAATTTCACTTTCCTATTATCCATCGATACCGGGTAATGGTGAAAATATTTTCAAAACGAACGCTTTTGAAACTACTGATTTTGGTTTTCAGGATTTTGAATTAGCCAAGCCACGTACCGTAATTTTCAAATAACAAAAGGTCCATTTAGCTGCCGTAATTTTGTACAAGTCAATTTTAAAATCTGATTTTAAAAACATTAAAACACTCTTAATATTCCAAGAGTGTAAATTATATAATTTAATATTATAATTATATAAGATTCCATTAAGTAATATTGCTTACTTTTATAGAACAGAAATTAATAACCAAAAACCTATATAAAGAGATGAAAAAATCACCTTTTACTTAATGATGATGGTATTGTCATTAAGTTTTGCTTAATCGTCTTAACTTTTATTGCAAATAAATTTATAGCTGTAGAAAAAGGAAATGAATCATCGCTTCTTTTTTTATGAAATCTTACGGAACCCAATTAAATGTTAATGAGTTTCTATTGGCACAATTGTTGGCTTTATTATAAAATGAAATAGTAATTGAAAAGTTACTATAAATTGATTACTAATTAAAATTTTTAAAAATGAAAACATTAAAATTAATCATCGCAGGAATTATACTTTTAGTATCCAGTAATACGATGCAAGCACAAGTTTCAGTAAATGTAAATATAGGTAGTCCTCCAGCATGGGGTCCAGTTGGTTACTCAGCTGTAGATTATTATTATTTACCGGATGTTCAAGCGTATTATGATATAAGAGCTACTCAGTTTATTTATTTTGGTGGAGGAAAATGGATTCGTTCAAGAAACTTGCCGTATCAATACCGAAACTATAATTTATATAATGGTTACAAAGTAGTATTAACCGATTATCATGGTTCAAGACCATACAGTAACTTTAATACACATAAAGTAAAATATTACAAAGGATACAAAGGTAAACCTCAAAAATCAATAGGTTCCAATCGTAGTCATAACAACAAAGTATATAAAAATAAAGGGGATAAAGGAAATGGGAATAAAGGAGGAAAAGGAAATAATGGCCATGGAAATGGGAAAAATTAATACTGATTTCATATAATTTAAAAAGAGAGTTCCAAAAAAATTGGGACTCTCTTTTTTTTAAAGCACAAAGTCATAATTAAATGGTATTTTTTTTTGTTTTGGCACAGTTGTTGGCTTAATGAAAAAAGCACCGTAATAAAGAGTTATTATAAAAAGCTATTACTAATTAAATATTTGAAAAAATGAGAACATTAAAATTACTCGCCGTAGGAATTATCCTTTTAGCATCAAGTTCAATACATGCACAAGTCTCAGTAAGTGTAAACATAGGTACGGCTCCATCTTGGGGACCTGTAGGATATGCAGAAGCTGAATATTATTATTTGCCAGATGTTGAAGCGTATTACGATGTAAGAGCCACTCAATTCATTTATTTTGGAGGTGGAAGATGGATACGTTCAAGATACCTACCAAATCAATATAGAAACTATGATCTATATGATGGATACAAAGTAGTATTAAATGATTATCATGGTTCAAGACCGTATAGCCACTTTAATAATCATAAAGTAAAATATTACAGAGGATATCATGGGAGAGAACAAAGAAATATAGGCTATAACAATAACCGTAGAGTATATGTAAAACAAAGAGGGAATGACGATCATAGAAGATATGATAATGATAACCACAGAGAATATAGAAAACATGATAATCGAAATAATGGAAATGGACATGGGAACGGACATGGGAACGGAAACGGACGTGGAAACGGACGTGATAGAGATTAATTAAACGTTTATTTAAAAGTGAGAGAGAACCAAAATTGGTTCTCTCTCTTTTTTTATATAACAGTCCCGTAACTAATATTAATTATTTCAGCCACGAATTCCTATTTTAATTTTTAAAAATTAGTAAAAATTAGTGTAATTCGTGGTTAACTTTTCAAAGCGTTTGTATCCTGTAAATTTAGTCCGCTTTGCGGACAGTCCTATTTTTTATTATTAAAGAAAACCCAAAATATTTCAGAAAAAATTATTTAATTCCTACATTTGAAGTTACTGCAAATTAAATTTAAAAAAATGCAAAAAAAATACGTATCAGCTATTCTAATATTTCTTCTCTGTTGCCAAATAACAAATGCGCAACAACCACAAAAACCAAATTCTGTTGAAATTTACAATCAAATTCAAAAGCTTAATTTTTTAGGTTCGGTACTTTATATAGCAGCGCATCCAGATGATGAAAATACCCGATTAATTTCTTATTTATCCAATGAACAAAAAGCCAGAACGGGATATTTGTCTTTAACACGTGGTGATGGCGGCCAAAACTTAATTGGTACACAATTAAGGGAATTACTAGGAGTGATACGAACTCAAGAACTTATCGAAGCTCGAAAAATTGATGGAGGAGAACAATTTTTTTCTCGTGCCAATGATTTTGGGTTTTCAAAAAATCCAACAGAGACGTTAGAAATTTGGGATAAAGAGAAAGTATTGGCTGACGTTATTTGGGCAATCAGAAAATTTCAACCCGATGTAATCGTCAACAGGTTTGACCATAGATCTGCCGGAACTACACACGGTCATCATACGGCATCGGCAATGTTGAGCGTAGAAAGTTTTGAACTGGCCAATAATCCTGCTATTTTTCCGGAACAATTACAATTTGTAAAACCTTGGCAAACCAAACGCCAGTTTTTCAATACTTCTTGGTGGTTTTACGGAAGTGTCGAAAAATTTAATGCTGCCGATAAAACGAATCTAATTGCCCTGCAAACTGGGGTTTATTATGCCGGATTAGGGAAATCAAATCAGGAAATAGCGGCATTAAGTCGCAGCCGTCATCAATCGCAAGGTTTTGGAAGCACTGGTACGCGTGGCGAAGAAACAGAGTATTTAGAGTTTATAAATGGAGATCTTTTAAAAGAAAAAAAATCTCTTTTTGAAGGAATTGATACCTCTTGGAACCGGGTAAAAGGAGGAAAAGCAATTGGAGAGTTATTGACAACTATTGCAGCTGAATTCGACCATAATAATCCTTCGGCAAGTATTCCAAATTTGGCGAAAGCCTACTCCATGATGAAAGCTTTGGACGAAAATCACTGGGTACCACTGAAATCCGCAGCCATAAAAGAAATTATAGCAGCCTGTTCCGGTTTGTATCTTGAAGCCGTAGCCCAAAATCAGGAAGCGACTCCCGGAAGCATTATTAAATTGAAACTTGAAGCTATTAACAGAAGCTCTGCGCCAATACAATTAATGAGTGTGACGGCTTTGCCTGAACAAATAAATACACCTCAAAATCGCGAATTAAAATATAATATTCTAAATAATATAACCCTAGATTTAAAATTACCCGAATCAATCAACTACACACAACCATATTGGTTAAAAGATAATGGAACAGTTGGGATGTATGCCGTAAATCTACAACAAAACATAGGAATTCCGGATATTATTCGGGAAACTAAAGTGGTCTTTAATATTCAAATTAACGGAATAGAAATCCCATTTGAGCGAACCGTTGTTTATAAATACAATGATGATGTAAAAGGCGAAGTGTATAATTATCTCGACATAGTTCCTGAGGTTACCACTTCAATTTTGGACAAAGTATTACTTTTTAAAGACACAAAAATTAAATACGTAGGCGTAAAAATTAAAGCGGGTAAAGATGCAGTAAAAGGAAATTTACAACTTGAACTTCCTCAAAACTGGGGTGTTTCTCCAAAATCAATTCCTTTTAATATCGAAAAAAAGGGAACGGAACAAATTGTTTATTTTGAAGTAACTGCACCAAATAAATCCGAAGAAGCTGTAGCCAAAAGTGTTGCAATTATTGACAATAAACGATTTGATAAAGAACAAATTATCATTAATTATGACCACATCACAAAACAGCAAGTTTTAAAATCGGCTGAAGCCAAATGCATCAAAACTGATATAAAAACAAATGAAGAAAGAATTGGGTATATCATGGGTGCCGGGGATGAAGTCCCAAGCAGCCTGACCCAATTGGGATATACTGTTACACTGCTTAAACCCGAAGAAATAACACCCGAAAAACTAGAGAATTTTGATGTAGTTATGACAGGTGTTCGTGCCTACAATACCGTTGCAGCATTAGCAAATAAGCAAAATATACTTTTTGACTTTGTAAAAGGAGGAAAAACAATGCTGGTTCAGTACAATACTGCGGGTGATCTTGTAACCGAAAATATAGCACCCTTTCCATTAAAACTTTCCCGTGACCGTGTAACCGAAGAAAATGCTGAAGTACGATTTTTAGCGCCCAATCATCCCGTTTTGAATTTCCCTAACAAAATCACTTCTAAAGATTTTGAAGGATGGAAACAGGAACAAGGATTGTATTACCCAAGCGAATACGACAAAGCCTTCACTCCTATTCTGTCTTCTAATGACAAAGGAGAAAGCCCTAAAAATGGTGCATTATTAATCGCTCCGTACGGAAAAGGGCATTATATTTACACCGGTTTAAGCTTTTTTAGAGAATTACCTGAGGGCGTTACCGGTGCGTATAAATTAATTTCCAATATCATTTCGCTGAAATCATCCGAAAAAATTCCTGCTCAAAAAATCAAGCCTTAACCCAATCAAAAATGGAAACAAAAAAAATAAAAACCTGGAAAAAAAATTATACTTGGGTACTCGTAGCCAATGCAATATACATCCTGATCTTTTGTCTCATCATGAAATTATACTCTTAAACTATGCAATTATTTGATTGGATTATACTGATAGTTACTTTACTGTTCATCGTAATTTACGGCGCTTGGAAAACCAAAGGAAGTAAAAATGTTGAAGACTTTATTCTGGGTAGCAATGAAACGCCTTGGCATATTGTGGGACTTTCAGTTATGGCAACACAAGCCAGTGCGATTACATTTCTTTCCACTCCAGGACAGGCCTATCATGACGGAATGGGTTTTGTACAATTCTACTTTGGATTGCCAATTGCCATGGTGGTAATTTGCGTCACATTTATCCCTTTGTACCACAAATACAAAGTGTATACGGCTTATGAATACCTCGAAGAAAGATTTGATTTAAAAACCCGTTCCCTTGCAGCCATTCTTTTCTTGTTCCAAAGAGGTTTAGGAACCGGATTGACCATTTATGCGCCAGCCATCATTTTGTCGGCAATATTGGGTTGGAATCTTACCTATATGAATATTATTATTGGTGTTTTAGTTATCATTTATACCTTTTCGGGCGGAACAAAAGCAGTGAATGTAACTCAAAAACAGCAAATGTTTGTGATTATGTCCGGAATGCTAATCACCTTTTTTCTGATATTACATTATTTACCTAATGATATGACATTTACCAGTGCGTTGCATATTGCCGGCGCAAATGACAAAATGGATATTGTCAATTTCTCTTTAGATCCAGAAGAAAAATATACTTTTTGGAGCGGAATCACAGGAGGTTTTTTCCTTGCATTAGCTTATTTTGGAACCGATCAATCTCAGGTAGGGCGTTATTTATCAGGGAGATCAGTTCGGGAAAGTCAAATGGGACTGATTATGAACGGTCTTTTAAAAGTACCTATGCAGTTCTTTATTTTACTTACCGGAGTTATGGTTTTTGTTTTCTTCCAATTCAATCCTGTTCCGTTAAATTTTAATCCAAACAACAAAGCCATGATTGAAAAGTCGGCTTACAAAGGCGAATACAATGCTTTGGAGAAAAAATTAGACGATTTATCCGAGGATAAAAAAGTAATTAATCTGTTGTACATCGATCAGCTCAATCAAGATTATGACAATCCAATCCTTCGAAAAGAATTAGTGGCTTTGTCCAATAAAGAAAAAGATTTAAGAGATCGAGCTAAAGAAATAATCCTGAAAGCCGATAGCAACAGTGAAACCAACGATAAAGATTATGTGTTTTTTCACTTTATACTCAATTATTTACCCAAAGGACTTATCGGCTTATTGCTGGCTGTTATCATTTCAGCAGCAATGTCATCTACCGCTTCGGGACTGAATGCATTGGCATCTACAACAGCAATTGATATTTACAAACGTAATCTGAAAGAAGAAAAATCAGAACGGCATTACCTCTATGCTACAAAATTCTTTACATTATTGTGGGGAGTTATTGCAATACTATTTGCTTGTATTGGAACGCTGTTTGAAAATTTAATTCAATTGGTAAATATCATTGGATCTATATTTTACGGAACTGTATTGGGAATTTTCCTCGTTGGTTTTTATTTAAAAAATGTACAGTCCAAAGCTATTTTTTACAGCGCCGTAGTAAGTCAGATTACTATTTTTATCATTTACTATTACGCCATTTATATTTTCCCTAGCGGAGAAGAAAAACTGGGATATTTATGGCTTAATTTCATTGGAGCAATGTTAACGATTGTAATTTCCTTGCTATTGCAATGGACCATTTTCAGGAAACAGAGAGCGATTACAGCCTAAATAAAAATATTAAAACTAAATGATTGTTTAGTTTCTAAAAACTATTAACCGCAGATTCACAGATTATATTAATAATAGCATTTTTCTTTTGTAATTACTGTAATAAACAACCGCAAAATTTGCCATTCGACGAAGGAGAAATCTCATCAAGTTATTCAGATTGTGTGATTCCTCCTTCGTCGGACACGAGGGCTATGCCCGAATTGGCGAAGCAATGACAAAGCGTGCGTAGTTCAGTTGTTTTATCAAGAAAGTTTGTCATCTCGACAAAGGAGAGATCACACTAGTAACTCGACAATCCTACTAAATTCAATTCGTTTTTCCTTAACTTAATGACATTGCACGAGCGATAGCGAACTAGCGAAGCAATGACAATATTACCAATAAATATTCCAGTATTTTTAAAAATAAAATGGTATTATGTTCTACAATTAAAATCATAATTCCTTATTTTTCAAACAAAAAAAATCCCGTCTCGATAATTCAAGACGGGATTTTTTTGCAAAACAGTTAGAATAATTAGTTCTTACTCCACTCTGCAATACTATCTTTATTCATTTTTACGTAGTCTTGGTTTTTAGCAATTTCAGCCGCTGCAAGAGATAATTTTGCAGTTTCGATCGCTCCTTTTTTATCTCCAAGTTTTGCTTGAATCAACGACTTCAATCTGTTATACCAAAACGGTTTGTCATTAGACATATCTAACGCTTTGTTTACATAAACTAATGCTTTTGCATTGTCACCATTCGATTGAAATAAAAATTGAGCTGCAGAAAAATAATCTGCACCAGTTGGTCCCGCTAATGCTTTCTCGATATTAGCCGTTGCTTTTTGTTGTGTAGGCACTTCAAATTTCACAGCTGCATACGAGTTCTCCCAATACATTTCTAAAAAGGCAAAATTGTTGTCTAAACCACTAATTCCAATAGTAAATGTTTCTACTTTTCTATTTAACGTTTCTGGTTTAACAGTAACTCTAAGTGCAACATTTTCTTCTTTCCATTCTTCTGGATTACCCCAGTTATCAGTGGTTTTATAAAATATTATTTCCCAGCTTTCTATTTTTGGAATCGTATACAACGAATATTTTCCTTTTTTCAACGTTTTACCATCAATAACAACATCGTCGCTAAAGGATACTGTTGTATTTTCATTCGCTCCAGTTCTCCATACTTTTCCAAAAGGGATTAAATTACCAAAAACTGCTCTTCCTCTTGCACTTGGTCTCGAATAATTAATTTCTACATCTGTCAAACCTACTGCTTGCATGATTGTAGATTTTGGACTTGACTGAGGTGTTTTTACTTGTGCCTCAATGGTGAAATTTGCTATAATAATGGCAAATACAATGATTATTTTTTTCATGTTATAATTTTTTATGATTTCCAAATTTACAAATTCAGCGGCTTTCAAATGTTAATTATTTCTTAATTTAGAGTCAATATTCTTGACGGCATCAAAACCCAATTCGTTAAAATGATTAATCACAACATCAGCTTCCGATAAATCTTGCGCTTCAGAATGAATACTGTTGTACCCCACGCACAAAATTCCGGCAGCTTTCGCCGCTTTTATTCCATTCGTACTGTCTTCAATCACAATACAGCTTTCCTTTGGTGCAATTGATAAACTTGATGCATGTTCAAAAATAGCAGGATGTGGTTTCGATTTAGGGAAATCTTCCCCGCTTACCACATGCGTAAAATAGTCATGTAACTTAAACCGGCTAAACACACGTTCAATAGTAACTTTTGAAGCCGAAGAAGCCAGAATCAATTGCATTCCGTTTTCGTGTAATTCTTTAATAAGATTTTCAACACCTTCCAATAATTCCAAATCAGCTTTACTATCAAAAGCATCATTAAAAATAGTCCGTTTTCTTTGAATTAAATCTTCAACTTCCTGTTCAATTACAAAAACCTCCTTCAATTTCTGAAACGTATTTCGAGTAGAAAAACCCGTAAAAGAAGTGTACATTTCTTCCGTAACAGTAATATTTAATTCATCGAATTGTTTGAAATAAGCATAACGGTGTACGGGTTCAGTATCGACAATTACACCATCCATGTCAAAAATTACGGTTTGTATCATTTGAGTTTTTTTGATTATTTGGTTATGAGTTAGAAGTTACACTTGCTTACGCTTAACTTCTAACCTTTAACACTTAACATTATTTCTTAAGTAAATAGCGAATCACGGTTTCTGCAGCATACAAACCAAATAATCCCGGCATGTAACTATTAGTTCCGTAAAATGATTTTTTAAAATTGGATCCGTCAGTCATTTTCAAACTCGTTTCGTCTTGAATTTCAGAAGAAAAAACCACTTTCAGTTTATCAATTTTTACTTCTTTCAATCGTCTTCGGATGGTTTTGGCAAAGAAACAATTCACGGTATTGGTAATATCCGTCACTTTCACTTTAGAAGCTTCCATTTTTCCGCCAGCGCCCATACTGCTGATGATTTTTACTCTTTTTCGCTTGGCGCCAATAATCAAATTCAACTTTGGAGTCACACTGTCAATGCAATCCAAAACATAATCAAATTCCTCTGAAACAATTTCGAAAGCACGCTCCGGCGAAAGAAATTCCTGCACACGAGTCAATTTCAATTCTGGATTAATGTCCATCAATCGATCCCCAACAACAGTCACTTTGGGTTGTCCCACAGTAGAATGTAAAGCCGGTAATTGTCGGTTTATATTGGTAATGTCAACTACGTCACCATCAACAATAGTCATAGTTCCCACTCCTGCTCTTGCCAAAAATTCAGCCGCAAAAGAACCAACACCACCTAATCCTACAACCAATACATTTGCATTTTTTAAATTATCTAAACCTTCTTTTTTAAATAAAAGTTCGGCTCTTTCTGTCCACTCTGCCATTTTCTTTAGTTTATTGTTTATAGTTTGTTGCTCTCAAAAATCTGAAATCAAAAATCGTTACCCGAGAGCTCTGCTCGAACTGGCGAAGCAATCTTCACTCTTAAATCAATTATAGTTTAATCTTGAATACTTCATTAAAATTTGTATTCACTATTTCCTTTATTTTTTCCACCGAAATTCCTTTGTACTTTCCTGCTGATTCATAAACTGCTTCAATTCCTTCTTCAACAGTATCCGTTTCCAGAAAAAATCGATTATTGGGAACGCTTTTAAAAACATCCCGATAGCTATCGGGATCAAATTCCGTCCCGAAGCTTCGGGATTGCAATAAATATTTTCCAAACGAAATATAAAATCCATTGTCCACTAATTGTTTGGCAACTTGTGCATTTTTCGAAAATCCATGAATCAACATTGGAACTGAAATATTCAATTTTTTCTTAAGTGCAATCAATTCCTGAAAAGCCGCAACACAATGTATTACCACTGGTTTTTGATATTGCTGTGCCAAAAGCAATTGCTTTTCGAAAACCATTTGTTGCAATTCCATTGGAATTTCGATGCGTTTGTCCAATCCGCATTCGCCAACAGCGAGACAATTTGCCTCTTGTAATTTACTTTCGATTATCGCCAAATCAGCTTCTATTCGTTCTTCAACGATAAACCACGGATGAATCCCGATGGAATAATACGGAATCGTAGCATCAAATTCCTGTGGATATTGATTCACTAATTCCAACACATTGGGTTGATTGGTACATTTATGCGTATGCAGATTAAAGAATTCCATTAGTCGTGAAACTTTTTAACCCCAGCTTTTATTTCAATATTCAAATCATTTTCCAACGGGACTTTTGGACAGGAATACTTAGGATTATAAGCGCAATACGGATTGTATGATGTATTAAAATCAATCACAATTGTATTTCCTTTTGGAATTCTTAAATCGATATATTTCCCGCCAATGTAACTTTCGGTACCTGAAGTCAAATCAGAAAACGGCAGAAATAAATAGTCTTTGTATTCCTCCTTTTTCGAAAGCTCAATATTCTTGTACACATTCAGTTTAAAATCCCGACCATCGATTGTAAAAGAAAGTTCACCATATTTTACATACAATGGTTTCCTGTCCGTTGATGTTTTCATTTCAAAAGGCTGCTCGTTTTCTGTTCTGAGAAATGCAGCTGCCACAAAAAACTTTTCGTCAATAGGATAAAAATCAAGTGTTTTAAATTCTGCTAAATCTTCTGTAGTCAAAGGACTTGTCTTTGCATCCGCATATTCTGTGTTTAATTCCTTTTGAAATTTGGCTACAGCCGAAACGTCAAATTGTTCTTGGCCAAAGCCAAAATTCAATTGTACTAAAAACAACAAAGTGAATAGCGTTCTCATGTTCTGATTTTTATGCAAAAATAGTTTAAAAGTTACTAGGACACAAAGACGCATCGGTACAAAGTTTTCTACCTTTGTGAAATTATAACTTTAGATATGCTCAAAACTGCTTTTCAACGCTACATAAATAATTTCAGAGGATTTACAAGAGAAGTTTGGATTCTTACGCTGATTACTTTTATCAATCGTGCCGGTACAATGGTTTTGCCTTTTTTATCCAAATATCTGAAAGAAGATTTAAGCTTTTCTTATGCTCAAGTAGGATGGATTATGGTTGCTTTTGGTTTTGGTTCTATGTTAGGATCTTGGCTTGGTGGCAAATTATCCGATAAAATAGGTTTTTACAGAATCATGGTTTTCAGCTTATTCACCAGCGGAATATTACTGTTTTTAGTACAATACATACGAACTTTTTGGGGATTGTGTTTTGCAATGTTCTTCATAATGACCGTTGCTGATATGTTTCGTCCCGCTATGTTTGTATCTCTGGGAACGTATGCAAAACCTGAAAATCGCACCAGAGCATTGACTTTAGTTCGATTAGCGGTTAATTTAGGTTTTACCGCAGGACCTGCTTTGGGAGGTTTAATCATTATGAATTTAGGTTACAGCGGATTATTTTGGGTAGATGGAAGTTCCTGTATCGTATCTATTTTGATTTTCACATTATTGGTAAAAGAACGTAAAAAACCAGCCGATTTAGACACAGCAAATAGTGAAACTGAAATACCTGCTTCTGTTTTCAAAGACAAGATATTCTGGATTTTTCTCTTTATCTGTTTTATAACGGCAATGCTTTTCTTTCAACTTTTTACCACTTTGCCATTGTATCACAATGAAAAATTTGGGCTGACAGAATTTCAAAGCGGACTTTTATTATCCTTAAATGGACTTTTGATTTTCTTCCTGGAAATGCCAATTGTGAGCATTAGCCAAAGAAAAAACATCGATAAACTCAAAATTATTCTTTGGGGTTCGCTGCTAATGTCCATTAGTTTTTATGTTTTAATGATTAATATTTGGGCGGGAATATTAATTGTCAGTATTCTTTTTATCACTTTTGGAGAAATGTTCATCTTCCCTTTCTCCAATTCTTTCGCTTTAAGCCGAGCACCAAAAGGTCACGAAGGTCGCTACATGGCTTTGTTTACAATGAGTTTCAGCTTAGCACACATTGCAAGCTCTAAAACTGGACTGGAAATCATTGCTGCCTTTGGCTACCAAACCAATTGGTTTGTCATGGGTAGTTTAGGAATTCTCTCGGTAGTCGGTTGTATTTGGCTGCAAAAATTAATTAAGCTGGAAAACAGATAGTTCCCCAATATACTTGTTTGATTTTGATGTTTTTGTGCTAAAATAAATTTGATTTTAGCACAAAACCTGTTTTTTTAGTTAATTAACTATATTTTTAGTTGCATAACTAGTAATATAGTTGTATGTTTGATTCAAATAAAAAAATCATGCAAAAACTGACGAACAAAGAAGAAGAAATCATGCACATTTTATGGAAGCTCAAAAAAGCATTCGTAAAAGAAGTCATGGCAGAAATAACAGAAGAGCAACCCCACTATAACACACTTTCTACTATTGTGCGTAATCTGGAAGAAAAAGGTTTTGTGTCGCACAATGCTTTTGGAAACACGCACCAATACTATCCTATCGTGAGTTTAGAAGAATACAGAAAACGCTTCATGAACACGGCTATCGATAATTACTTTAACAGTTCCTACAAAAATATGGTTTCACATTTTGCCAAAGAAGAGAAAATTTCTGCAGCCGAATTACGGGAGATTTTGGTAATGATTGAAACTCAAAAAGAAGAAAAATAATCCTTCTTTAAAAAAATAACTCCAGAATAAAATCAAGAATCGTTATGGAAGCATTATACATTTACCTCATCAAATCCAGTGGATTAATCGCACTGTTTTATTTGGCTTATTATTTTATGTTGCGAAAAGAAACCTTTTTCACGAGTAATCGTTGGTTTCTGTTACTGGGTTTACTCACTTCTGTAGTTTTACCGTTAGTCGTTTATACCAAAATAATAGTGGTAGCGCCAAGTTCTAAAAACATCGACTGGTCAAAAATTCCTGTGACAAATAGTATCGAAAATGACGCTTTTGAGATCAATTGGTATTTAATTTTTGGAATTGCATACGCAATTGGAATAGTTTTATTTCTGGTCAAATTTGCTTTCGATTTTTATAGCTTAAGTACCGTTTTGAAAGGAAAAACCATTCAAAATCAAGCTGATTTTAAATTTATTGATACCACTGAAAACGTTGCTCCATTTTCTTATTTTAATACTATCGTTTACAATTCGTCATTGTACAGCAACTCCGAATTAGAAAATATTTTGGAACACGAAAAAGTGCATTGTGAGCAAAACCATACCGTTGACGCATTGATTTCCAGAGTTTTTTGTATTCTTTTTTGGTTCAATCCATTCATTTGGTTGTATAAAAAGGCGATTTTGCAAAACTTGGAATTCATTGCTGACAACGAAGCCACAAAAAAGATATCCGACAAAAAAGCGTATCAGTTCACGCTTTTAAAAATAACAACACATGAAAATTGTGTTGCCATTACCAATCATTTTTATCAATCATTAATCAAAAAACGAATCGTTATGTTAAACAAAAATCAATCAAACAAAAGAAATTCCTGGAAGTATGCACTTATTCTTCCCGTATTAGTGGCATTTATATCTTTATTTCAAATTGAGGTAATTGCTCAGGAAAAAGTAAAAGAAGAAACCAATAAAGTGCAATCAAAACATCCGGTTACTGCTGCTATAGAAATACAACAAGAAAAAGACAGTATCAAAAAAATTAAAGCTCTCATAGTTAATAATACCAAAAATGAAGGTATTGATCAAAATACAGAAATTTTTATTGATGGAAAAAAAGTGAGCAAAGAAGAATTAGATAGAACCAATCCGGATGACATAACTACAATGAATGTCACTAAGGATAATAACAAATCTATAATAAGAATTGTAACAAAAGGTAAAACCGCAGAAAGTACAAGTATATTTAATTCTGATGTACAAACAACGGATTTGAGATTAGAAAATGTAGATCCTAATAGTTTAAATATTCTTCAAAAACCAAAAAGAACTTATACGGTTACAAAGGTAACGACAGAAAAAAATGGCGTTCCTGGAGATGCAGAATATTTTATTGACGGAAAAAAAGTAAGCCCGCTAGAGGCAGAAAGCATGAATCCGAATCATATAAGCTCAGTAAATGTACAAAAAGATGGTACTTCAACTAAGAATTCAATCCGTATTATTACTAAAAGCTATTTAGATGGGAAAGAAATGATACCAGAGCCACCAACTCCACCTATTGCTCCAAATTTTAAATTTAAAGCTCCTAAAGCACCCCTTTTTCCCAAAGCACCGAAGGCACCAAAAGGAGACCCCACGGCAGGTGATAAAAAAGCTTGGAAAGAATTCGATAAAAAAATGGAAGACTACGAGGCTAAAATGAAAAAACTGGAACCTCAAATAGAAGCTTTCGATAAAGAGATGGAAGAATTTGAAAAGAAAATGAAGCCATTCAATAAAGAAATGGCTGCTTTTGAGAAAAAAATGAAAGTGTATGAACAACAAATGGAAGAATATCATTCTAACTTAGAACGCGAAAGAAAAAAATAACAACTCCCATAAATAACAAAAAAAAGACGGTCTTCATCAAGACCGTCTTTTTTTATATCTTTGTCCAAAACAAAACCGTATGTATAAAATTCTGGCACAAATCAACAAAGTCATTTTACCTAGTTTCACCAAGCAGCGATTGGATTTGGCTAAAGCCAAAAAATGGCAGATGGCAATTATTGGTTTTAGATATTACGTAACCACACGTGCATTAGATTAATACGTAATCGCAGCAAAAATTTCATTGCCTTTAATTTTTGCTCTTCCATTTAAGAAAGCCAATTCCATCAGGAAATTGCATTGCACAATTTCGCCACCCAACCGTTCCACCAATTCACAAACTGCTTTGGCTGTTCCTCCGGTTGCCAAAACATCATCGTGAATCAGAATTCGATCTCCTTTTTGAATCGCATCGGTGTGAATTTCTAAAGTATCCGTTCCATATTCCAAATCATACGTTGCAGAAATGGTTTCGTAAGGCAACTTGTTAGGCTTTCGAACCGGAATAAAACCAACATTTAATTCCTGTGCAATCAGCATCCCAAAGAAAAACCCTCGACTCTCCACTCCTATTACCTTGTCTATTTTTTTATCTGCAAGGGATGAAACCAATATATTCAAGCATTTTTTCCTTGCTTCGGGATCAATTAACAAGGGAGTGATGTCTTTAAACAAAATTCCTTCTTTGGGAAATCCCTGAATATCACGTATATACTTTTCTAGTGGCATATTTTTTTATTTTTATCTAAAATTAGTCTTGCAATTTACATATTTATTCCTATATTTGCACCCGCAATAAGGCCTTGTGGCGCAACTGAATAGCGCACTTGATTACGGCTCAAGAGGTTACTGGTTTGAATCCAGTCAAGGTCACAAAACCCCAACAAAAGTTGGGGTTTTTTTATGTTTATACCCCAGTACTCTTACTCCAGTTAGTACTGCCAATTTAAAAAAAAGTAAACCAAAAAACAAGTACGATTCCTTTTTCAGATGATGGATATGCAATCCAAACATATAAACAGTAATTTTACAGCATAAATATATAAATCTATGTTATTTCTAATCTTAAGTATTATTTGCAGTGTAACCGTGGGCGTGATATTTAAAGTCGCCCGTAAATATACCATCAGCCACACCCAAATAGTCACTTGGAATTATGTGTTTGCATGCATATTTTGCTACCTGTCATTCAGCCCAGATTTAAATACAGTTAAAACTACAGCGCCATGGTGGCTTTATATAACCATTGGTGTTTTATTACCTTCTATATTTCTTTTCTTGGCGGCATCCATTAAACACATGGGAATCGTAAAAACCGACGCTGCCCAACGCCTCTCATTATTTATTCCTATTCTTGCGGCTTGGCTACTCTTCAAAGAACAATTCAGTATGCTGAAAATTTCGGCTTTCGTATTGGCTATCCCGGCACTGTTGCTTATTCTCACTAAAAACACCGAAAACACTAAAAATAAATGGGGTTATCCAGCAGTAGTTTTGATAGGCTTTGGAGTTATAGACATTCTCTTCAAACAAATTGCCACTTATACCAGCCTGCCTTATACCACTTCACTATTTGTCATCTTAGCAATAGCAATGAGTATAATGATTACTGTGGTTGCTTATGAAGTGATTTTTAAAAAAGCAACATTAAATATCCTTAATATTCTTTTTGGTGGCTTAGTCGGTATTTTCAACTTTGGAAATATTCTTTTCTACCTTAAAGCACATCAGGAATTTTCAAAAAATCCTTCAACCGTTTTTGCAGGCATGAATATGGGAGTGATTATTTTAGGCAGTCTTGTGGGTACTTTAATTTTTAAAGAAAAACTGAGTAAAATGAATCTTATAGGCCTTTTTCTGGCTTTAATAGCGATTGTCTTAATCGTGCTCTCACAACACTAAAAATAAGATTTACGAACTTACTACTAAACTATAATCACATTCATTAAACCTTCTTTCGGGCTATTGTAAACCTATCAAACAGTTGGGAAATCAATACGTTTCTTGAGCCTAATGAACTTATTTTAGGCTTACTACCTCTTTTTGAAGACTTGACTAAACAGCATAAAAAAACCGTCAAGTTCTTTAACGAGACGGTTTCTTATATGGTATATTAATCTTTTAAATTTCTACATTATTCAACTTACTGTTTTTATGGCTAAAGCTAAAATAGACTACTAATCCAATTAAAAGCCAAACCCCAAAATAAATCCAATTCCAAACACTAAGCTCTGCCATCATATACAAACAACAAATCAAACCTAATAATGGGATTAAAGATAAATTTTCTTTGTAAGACCAAACCATCAATCCAGCCAAAACAATTAGAAAAATCCACATTGGAATTTTATGCTTAAACAAGTCAAAGCCACTTTCGTATTTAACAGAATCCGCAATTGGCAAACCAGCAATTACTGAAGCATATTTTGCATCATCTTGTTGGTACTGACTTAACAAATGTTCTAAATCCGGCGTTTCATCTGTACTGTTTTTCGCATCGATACGTACTAAATAGTCATATACTTTTTGGGTTTCCTCTTTATTTAAAGATGTAATTATATCCGCTGAATTATTGATTTGTGTTTCATTAGTGATAAAATCCATAGTCGCTTTCTTATTGAATCCAAAAGCAAATACCAATCCGATAAGAAGTAAAACCGGCATAATAAATTTTGAATTTACATACGGTGTTTTGAATTTCCCTCTTGGAATATCAGTCTTATTTTGTAAAGCCAAAACTCCCGCACAAACCAATACAAAAGCAAATAGCGTTCCTATACTACACAAATCGGTAACCAATGTTAAGTTCAAAAACAAAGCTGGAACCGCTACTACAAAACCAGTAACAATTGTTGCATAAGAAGGCGTTTTATATTTTGGATGTACTTTTGAAAAACGTTTTGGCAGCAAACCGTCACGACTCATACTCATCCAAATACGAGGTTGTCCCATTTGGAAAACCAATAAAACACTTGCCATAGCCACAACCGCACTAACCGCAATAATTCCTGACATCCATTTCAGGTCTAATTTTTCAAATACAAAAGCTAATGGATCACCTACATTCAATAAGTCATAACTCACCATTCCTGTTAACACCAATGCTATAGCAATATATAAAATGGTACATATAATAATAGCCCACATCATTCCTCTTGGCAAATCACGTTGCGGATCTTTACACTCTTCGGCTGTTGTTGAAATAGCATCAAACCCAATGTATGCAAAAAATACTGCCGAAACTCCTTTTAAAACTCCTGTAACACCATTAGGTGCAAAAGGATCCCAATTAGTAGTATCTACATAGAAAACACCAACAGCAATAACCAAAAGAACGATACATAATTTTACCACAACCATAATATTACTGGCATTTCGGGATTCTTTCATTCCACGGTAAATCAATGCCGTAATTAAAACAATAATCAATAAAGCGGGAAGATCTGCTACAAAATGAAACGAACCAATAACTGGTGAAGTCGTCCAAGCGGTATAAGCATCTTGCAAAGCAGGACTCAAGTTCACAAATTCTTTTCCACCCTGCATCAATGCAGTAGCGTCATCAAATCCTCTGGAGGCGGATAAAAAATCCATTTGAACCCATTTTGGCAAATGAAGACCACCACTTTCGAGTAAACTTGTAAAATAATCACTCCACGATATGGCGACCGTTATATTACCTACTGAGTATTCCATAATCAATGCCCAACCAATAATCCAGGCTATAATTTCACCAAAAGCAACATAAGAATACGTGTAAGCACTTCCTGAAACGGGAACCATCGAAGCAAATTCAGCATAAGCAAAAGCAGCAAAACTACACGCTATAGCAGTAAACAAGAAAAGAAAGATAACCGCAGGACCTCCATCAGCACTCGCTTTTCCAATGGTACTAAAAATACCTGCTCCTACAATTGCTGCAATACCAAAGGCTGTCAAATCACGCGCTGTCAAATGTTTACCTAAAGCATTATATCCATCTGCATCCCTTTTTTCAACCTGTTTTAAAATATCTTGTACTGTTTTCTTTCTGAATAAACCCTTTAATGCCATATTGTAAATTTTATCATTAAAAATTAATATACTGTAAATTATATGCTCTTATCTTAAAAATAATGCAGATTATCTTGAAAAATCAAAAGTATAAAACAAATTGAACTAATAAAGTTTCTCGAGCTTTTTTTTTATATTATTTTTCAAAAAAGACAAAATGATTTTTTTTATTAATTTAAAAAGTCAAATCGAACACAATTCAATCAATAAAAGAAAAATCATTTAAATAGACAGAGAATTACTATTTCTTTTAGAATTCATTTCAAGCTGAAAATTATTTCACACAACTTCTTAGAATAGTAATCGGATGCAAGGCCTTTCTGCTGGTTCCGTCAAAAATCTGGTGACGACAACTGGTTCCTGCAGCAGCAATGGCTACATTAGGATCTGTAGCTCTAATTTTAGGAAATAAAGTATCTTCACCCATTTGCATGCTGATCTCATAATGTTCTTTTTCATATCCAAAAGAGCCTGCCATGCCGCAACAACCCGAATTATAAATGGTAACCGAACTGTTTTTAGGCACATTCAACATCGCAAAAGTCGCTTCAATAGAACTTAAAGACTTTTGGTGACAATGTCCGTGAATTTTTATTGTTTTCTCCTCATCAGAAAATTGCTCCGAATGAATTTTACCCGAAGTAATCTCTTTTTTGAAAAACTCTTCAATCGTAAATACATTTTTAGCTAATTTTTCGGCACTTTCTTTATCATCTGCCAATCGAATGTATTCATCTCTAAAAGTCAATATCGCCGAAGGTTCAATTCCTATCAAAGGACAATCAGCCGTAATATAATTCGAAAAAACGGCAACATTTATATTCGCAATTGCTTTTGCTTCTTCGAGAAAACCTTTAGAAATAAAGGCTCTTCCACTTTCTTCGTGATCTACCAGAATCACTTCATATCCTAATGTTGTCAATAACTCATAGGCATCGATTCCAACCGAAACATCATAAAAATTAGTAAATTCGTCACAAAACAAACATACTTTTCCGTTTACAAAAGAATCACTTGGCGCCTGATTCCAATTTTTTTCGTACCATTTTCTAAAAGTCTTCGGAGCCAAAAGCGGCACTTCTCTTTTTGGAGCAATTCCCATGCTCTTTTTCACCAAAGGCAAGTTCACCATGAAATTCGTAAATCTTGGAGTAATACTTCCTAGCCCATTCAGTTTCGCATTAAAAGCAAATACTTTATTTCGCCATGAAAACCCATTTGCTTTTTGATATTGGTACAAAAACTCCGATTTTAAAGCTGCCACATCCACATTACTGGGACATTCGCTGGCGCAGGCTTTACAACTCACGCACAAGTCAAATACTTTATATAATTCTTCGTGATCGAATTTATTATCTTTCTCTGAATGTGTCAAATATTCTCTCAGCGCATTGGCTCTGGCACGAGTCGTATCTTTTTCATTTCGGGTAGCGCGATAACTGGGGCACAAAGTTCCGCCAGCCGAAGGTAATTTTCTGCAATCGCCCGAACCATTGCATTTCTCTGCGGCGCGCAAAATCCCCATACTATCCGAAAAATCCTGAATTGTTTGTATTTCCGGTTCCTCTCTGCCCGCTGCCACCCGAAGATTTTCATCCATTTTGTCGGCGTTTACAATTTTCCCCACGTTCAAAATGGTGTTGGGATCAAAAGCATGTTTGATTCTTTTCAACAATTCATAATTCTGGTTTCCTATCATAAAAGGTAAAAACTCGCCACGAACAATCCCGTCTCCATGCTCCCCACTCAATGAACCTCTATATTTTTTTACCAAAATAGCCACTTCGGTTGCGATGTTTCTAAATTGATGCAGACCTTCTTTTGTTTTTAAATTTAAAACCGGTCGCAAGTGAATTTCTCCAGCTCCGGCATGTGCATAATAAATGGCACTCTGCCCGTGACGCTCCATCATGGCGGAGAATTCAGCAATATAATTGGGTAAATCACTCAACTCAACAGCGGTATCTTCTATGGAATCTGCGGCTTTATTATCGCCAACAATACTTCCTAAAAGTCCGAGACCTGCTTTTCGCAACTCATTTATTTTATCAATATCAGCCCCATAAATTTTAGGCAAAGCATACCCGAAATTATTTCTTTCCAAATCTGCAATCAAATCATCAGCTTGTCTTTCGGCATCTTCTATACTGTTATGCGACGCCACTTCGAACATCATAACCGCTTTTGGTTCACCTTGTATAAAAAATCTGTTTTTAGCTTGTTCCCTGTTGGTTTTTGTACAATCTAATATCGTGTCATCCATCATTTCACACGTATACAAATGATGTTTCATAGCAGTAACTACGGCTTCTAAACTTTCCTGAATGGTATGAAAATGGGCCACTACCATAACATTATACGTTGGTGGCACATGGTCCACTTTGAGCGTAATTTCGGTGGTAAAGGCAAGAGTCCCTTCGCTTCCGCAAAGAAGTTTCCCTAAATTTATGGTGTTTTCTGTTCCTCCAAAAAGTTCCGATTTTAATAATAAATCTATCGCGTATCCGGTATTTCGTCTGTGGATTTCAGGTTTTGGAAATTCCTTTATAATCTCTTTTTGGTTTTCTGTATTCGAAAGTTCCTCATAAACAGCCTTATAAATGGAGCTTTCGAGCGTGTTTCCTTTTGTTTTTTCAATAAATTCTGCCGAAGTTATTTCTTTAAATACTGCCAAACTTCCATCACTCAAAACCGCTTTAATGTCCACTATTTTATCTCGGGTAACGCCATATCGTATCGACGTAGTTCCCGATGAATTATTTCCCACCATTCCTCCTATCATACATCGATTTGAGGTTGAAGTATTGGGGCCAAAAAACAATCCGTGTTCTTTTAAATATAAATTCAGTTCATCCCGAATTACACCTGGCTGTACAGTAACCGTTTTTTTTATGGGATCAAAAGCAACAATCTTGGTAAAATGTTTCGAAACATCTACAATTATTCCGTTACCTACTGTTTGACCGGCTAAGGAAGTTCCGGCAGTTCTAGGCGTTATTGAAATCTTATTTTTTGCTGCAAAGCGAATAATTTTAACAATATCTTCCTCTGATTTTGGAACCGCTACAGCAAGTGGCATAATTCGATACGCAGAAGCATCTGTGGCATACACTGTTTTATGGAGATCATCATATAAAAGTGTTCCTTCTAATGACTGGGATAATTGCTGTAATTGAGGCGTGATTGACATTATTGATTCTTTAGTATTAATTCAGGCAAGGTTGTATATTTTAGGAAAATTAAATTTATAAAATCCATACAACAACTACTATTTAAGCTGTTGTTTTTTCTTTAAGACTCCCATTATACCCATAATCATTGCCTGTACTAATTAAAGGTTATTATAGCAAATATAAAAAAGAAAAAGAAAATAACGCTAATTTATGCGTTAATTAAAATAAAACCATACAATAACGCATAATAACGCATGATTATTATTAAACATCACAATACATGGACTCCTGCCTTGACATATTCTTCTAGTCTTGAATCCTTAGGATTCAAATCCGTAATTATTGTATGCAGTTGATTCAGCTCACAAACAACATAAGGCATCTTGGTATTTAGTTTTTCAGAGGTAACCATAGACACCACTTTATCAGAAGCTTGCATCATTGCTTTTTTTACAACCGAAACTTCATAACCCATCTCCGTAAGCCCTAATTTCACATTAATACTACTTGCCCCCATAAAACAAATATCTGCTTTTAGTGTTGACAGTACCTGCACCACATCCATACCTATAGTAACCATTGCGTTTTTTTGCAGTTTACCTCCAATAAATATCAATTCTACATTGGGATGCTGTGACAATTGCATCGCTATCGGCAAACTGTACGTATATATAGTCGCCTTTAAATCGGATGGTATTAATTTTGAAAAAGCCAAATTCGTAGTCCCTCCACTCATTATAATCACCTGACCATCAGACAATAAAGAAAGCGCCTTACTTCCTATTATTTTCTTTTTATCTTCATTGACTATAACTATATCAAAAATATTAGCAGGCCTATCTGTTACAGGAAAAGCCCCTCCATATACTTTTACAAGCAGTCCTTTATCATTCAATTCATTCAAATCTCTTCTAATAGTATCTTCTGATAATTTCAACTCTTGGGCTAATTCAATAGTATTGACTTTCTGCTCTTTAAGAATTTTAGCCATTATATAATTGTGTCTTTCTACTTTTAGCATTTTTATAAAATAAATTATGATATTACAAATATATCAAAAATATGCTTTATTATTCTGCTTCTAGTTTTTTAGTCATTTTACATGCTTATATATGGCTTAAAAACGTGTAATTTACAATAGTAAACGAATCAATAAATGCGTTATTTTGCGTTATTTAAAAATAAAATATGAAATATCGCATTTATACGCAATAAATATATTTGCTTTATAACCATAAAAAACCAACTAATTATGAAAAAATCATTCCTAATTTTATTGTTGTTTTTATTCGTACAAACTGCATTTGCACAAACAAAAACAATTACAGGAACTGTTAAAAACAAAGCTGATGGAATTCCTATACCAGGAGCTTCTGTGATTATTCAAGGAACAAATAACGGCAGCGTGACGGACATGGATGGAAAATACAATATCACTGCCTCAGTAGGACAAACACTTAGTTTTAGTTCTATGGGTTTTACAACTTCAACAATTAAAATTTCAGACAACACTAATTCTATAAATATTACTTTATCCGAAGAATTAAAAACTTTGAACGAGGTTATTGTTCTCGGTTCTACTCTACGTGCAACTCGTAAAGAATTAGGAAATGCAGTGACTAGTATTAAGGCTCAGGAATTAACCAGAGCCCAACCAATAGGAATAACATCTGCTTTACAAGGGAAAATTGCAGGAGCTCAAATCTCTCAAAACTCAGGAGATCCTTCAGGAGGATTTAGCATCAAATTGAGAGGTACTTCTTCTATTCTTGGTTCCTCTGACCCTTTATATGTTATTGATGGTGTTGTTATGAATAATTCAACAACTAATGTTACTAACTTAAATGTAACTTCAGGAAACTCAAATATCCAAATTGGACAAAACAGATCTTCTGATATAAACCCGAACGACATTGAAAGCATTGAGGTGTTAAATGGTGGTGCTGCTGCGGCTATTTATGGTTCCCGCGCTGCAAATGGTGTTATCTTGATTACTACCAAAAAAGGAAGGTCTGGAGCTACAAAGTATACTTTTTCAACAAGCTTAACTACAAATTCATTGCGCAAAAAAGTATATACAAATTTGGTAGGCAAACAATTCATGAATCCACTTACTGCAGGGCTTTATCCTATCAATAATGCTTCTGCTACACCAACAGCGAACACTGTAAATGTATTAGGAAGAAATTTAGACACGAGAACTTTTGATGTGACAAGACATGATTATCAAGATGATATTTTCACAACGGGTTTAGGAAATGACACCTATTTTTCTCTACAAGGGGGAGATGATAAAACAAAATATTCGGCTTCAATTGGATATATGAAAAATGAGGGAATTGTTAAAAATTCTGATTTTAAACGATTGGGTACTAAAGTAAAGTTACAACATGAATTCAACTCTAAATTAACGGCTTCTTTTGGTATTAATTATATTAATTCGAGTTCAAATGAAAAACCTGACGGAAATGTTTTTTGGAGCCCTATAAACTCCGTAATAATTACAAATAACATTTACGATTTAAACGAGAGAGATGCAAATGGTGATTTAAAAGCCGTAGAGTTGGGCAGAATAAATCCTCTTTCTGTAATTGAAACTTTTAAAATTACACAAGAAACGGACAGAATAGTTTCGGATTTTCAATTGAACTACAAACCTTTTAAAAATTTCACTGCTGACTTTATTGTAGGGGTAGATAATTTTAATCAAAAAGGAAATGTATTTATTCCAAGATATCCTTATGCAAATGTAAATCCTAGTTTTTTTGACAACGGATATGTTTCTGAATCTTCTAATAAAGTAAATCAATTAAATAACGACTTAAACTTAAGGTATTTATGGGAAATCAACCCGGATTATAAACTAACAACATCTGCCGGTTATAATATCCAGACTTACAGGGACAAATTTTTTGCAGTGGAAGGCAGGGATTTAAAACCATTTGTGGAAACTATAAATGCTTTTAATACTTTGATTGCCGGTTCTCCAAGTTCAGGAGAAGCAAAATATAATGTTTGGGGATACTATTTACAAGAAACAATAGGAATTAAAGATAAATTATTTTTTACTGCGGCTGCCAGATTGGATGCCTCAACGGTATTTTCTAAAGAAAATCGTTCTCAATTTTACCCGAAATTAAGTGCGAGTTACGTATTATCTAACGAAGATTTCATGAAGGATGCTTTTGTCAGTTCTGCACGTTTACGTGGTTCTTGGGGTGAATCCGGAAGTTTAACTGCAATTGGGCCTTACGCTCGTTTTACAAATTATGCTACAGGAAACTTAGTTGGTAATACTACTTTTACTATTGAAGGAAACAAAAAAGGAAATTTAGATTTAAGACCTGAAAAAAGTTCAACTTATGAAGTTGGCGCTGATGTTGGATTATTCAATGACCGCGTAAATCTATCTTTAAGTTATTACAGGGCAGATATAAAAGATTTATTGTTACCGGTTCAATCTGCCGCATCAACTGGATCTACAAATACAATTCAGAATGTTGGAAAAATGAATAACAAAGGGATAGAAATAGGTTTTAAATACAATGCTATCAGAAAAGAAAACATTAATCTTGATTTAAGCTTTAATTTCAGCAAAAATAAAAATGTTGTAACAGATTTACCACAACCAAGATTTCAATTGGATAGTAATCCTGCTGGAGCACCTGTTTTTGTTGAAGTTGGTAAGCCTATAGGCATATACTACGGAACTTATTATGCCAGAAATGATGATGGAAGTTTTTTACTAACACCGTCAGGATACCCACAAGGTGAAAAAGGAAATCCTACAACAGGAGCAGCGCAGAGAGATGCATCAGGTCAGCCTATAGGAACTTTTCTTAATAAACAAATTGGAGATCCAAATCCTGACTATATCCTATCATTTGGAGCAAATTTAAATGTAAAGAAATTTAATTTTTCTGTATTATTTGATGGTGTTCAGGGTGTAGATGTTTTTGATGCAGATTATAGAACACGTCAAGGTGTTGGAACTGGGGAATTAGCAGCAAAAGAACTTACTGGTGAATTGCCAAGGGGATACATTTGGTCTATCTATCAAATACAAGAATTTAGAGTAGTTGACGGAAGCTATATAAAATTAAGAGAAGTTTCTTTGAGTTATTCTTTTGGTAAATTAAATAGCTTTTTTAATGATTTGACTATAAACGCTAGTGGTAGAAATTTATATTCTTGGGACAAATTTACTAGTTATGATCCAGAAACGAACTCTGGTGGGCAATCATCTGTAGCAAAATACAACTTTGGATCTATTCCAATTCCTAAATCATATTCAATAGCATTAAAATTTCAATTTTAATTTAAAACAACACTATCATGAAAAAAATAATTTTATTATTCCTATTTTTAGGTCTCTCTTTAACCTCATGTGATGATGAGTTTTTAGACCCTACAAAACCAACTGAAGAAGATGTATTTTCGAGCAGATCCGGTTTAATAGGAGCAGCAAACGGATTACAAAGTAAATGGAGCGTAGGAAGACAAAGTCCTGTATATACAATAATAACTGGAAGTGGCTTTACCACAAACGAATTTCGTTTATTAAACGCAGGTAATGCTGATGAAGCTGAACTTTTAGCAGGAGGCGTATCTGTATCTTCTAAAAATGCTTTAATCAATAATCTTTGGTCTCAAAGTTTGGTTATTAATGCCGAAGCTCAAAAAGTATTAGATAAAATTGATATTATTACTGTCCCTGCAGAAAAAGCAAGTGTGTTTGTACATGCTTCAATTTACAAAGCTTTAGCAATTGGAACACTTGTTCAATTCTTTGAACAAGTGCCATTGGAAACCATGAAAAATGCGACATTCAGCTCAAGAGCCGAAGTTATTGCAGCAACTATTGCTACTTTGAAATCAACCGAACCGTATTTAGCAACAGCGAATGGATTTTCGGGTTTAGTGGGTAGTATCAAATACAAGAATACGGTTAATGCTCTTTTGGCTCGTTTTTATTTAATGGCCGGCGATAATGATAATGCTTTATTGTATGCAAACTTGGTTGATTTAACCTCTAAATCTACTTTTTTATACGATGCCATCAGTAATAATCCTATTGCAAACGCTGCTATCTTGACACCCAATAATTACCAACCTATTGATCGTACTTTTGGTTTACCAACAGCACTTGCCCCTACTTCATCTGATGGTCGAGTTAATTTCTATATAACACCAGGTTCTAATCCTACAACTGGAGCCGGTTTTTTTGATTCAAATTCAAAGCTGATTACTTTATATCTTCCTGGCGAAATAATGCTTATTAAAGCGGAGGCATATGCACGAAAAAATCAATTACCAGAAGCTATTCTAGAGCTAAACAAAGTGCTGACAAAAACTGCAGCAGCTGATGCATTTGGTGTTGGCGCTAATTTACTCCCTTATACCGGTACTGTTAATCAAACCAGTATTTTGACAGAAATATACAGAAATCGTTGTATCGAATTATACATGTCTGGTCTAAAACTGGAAGACAGTAAAAGATTTAATCGTCCTAATACCGAAAGAAATCGCGATTGGTATCCTTATCCCGATTCAGAAAGGTTTAACAACCCAAATACTCCAGCTGACCCGGCTAATTAAAAATGTAAAACACAAACGAGGCATTTAATCCGTTATTTCGCCTCGTTTTTTTTATACAATTAACACCCTAAATCTCTATTTTATTATACAAAAGTTAGCAATAACTTTCTATAAAAAATAGTTTTCAGAGGTCGTTTATGCCGTTTTTTTTTACAAAAAAATGAATCTCAATTTTTTCCAAATCAATTAATTTACAAAAAATGAAAAAGAACAACCCTGATACAGAACAAGAATCCCTTTATTCGAATTTAGATAAGATGAGTACTCATGAGCTACTTTTAAATATCAACAAAGAAGATAAAAAAGTAGCGGATATCATTGAAAAACAAATCCCTAATATTGAAAAACTGGTAGACAGTATTGTATCCAAAATGAAACTGGGTGGCAGGCTATTTTATATTGGAGCAGGCACATCCGGAAGAATTGGTATTCTTGATGCATCAGAATGTCCTCCTACTTTTGGGGTTCCTGACAATTGGATTATTGGCATCATAGCCGGTGGGGATTCTGCCATTAGAAAAGCCGTAGAAAATGCCGAAGATGATATCAATCAAGCTTGGAGAGACTTATCAGCTTATGCCATTTCAAGTTTAGATGTAGTAATAGGAATTGCCGCTTCTGGAAATACACCTTATGTTATTGGCGGTTTAAATAAAGCTCGAGAAAATAATATCGTTACAGGAAGTATTTCTTGTAATAGTGAAAGTCTGATTTCTAAAGAGGCTGATTTTCCTATAGAATTGATCGTAGGACCTGAATTTCTTACTGGAAGTACACGAATGAAAGCCGGAACATCTCAAAAACTAGTCTTAAACATGATTTCGACATCCGTTATGATAAAACTTGGACGGATCTATGGAAACAAAATGATTGACATGCAATTGTCTAATAAAAAATTAGTTCAAAGAGGTGTTGAAATGATTGTAGAAGAATTGAAAATTGATGAAAAATTAGCTTCTCAATTATTAAAAAAACACAAAAGCGTTAGAGCTGTTTTACTGGCTGAAAATAAAAATCTAGCCATTTAACGCTCCATTATTTAAAATACTAACTATCTAAAGCTTATAAAATGACACCAAGTGCAATCCTAATCCTTATCATCATTTATTTTGGTATATTGTTCTATATATCGCATAGAGTCAGCAGGAAAGATGACAGTAACGAAGCATTTTTCAAAGCTAATAAAAATTCAAAATGGTATTTAGTAGCTTTTGGAATGATAGGGACGGCACTATCCGGAGTGACATTTATATCGGTTCCAGGAGAAGTTGGTGCTCCAAGTGGGGAACAATTCAAATATTTTCAGTTTATATTGGGTAATGCCATAGGATTTATAATAATTACAAAATTACTATTGCCACTCTATTACAGAATGAATTTGACCTCTATATATGGCTATATAGAACAAAGAATGGGGTCCTATAGCTACAAAACAGCAGCAACTATTTTTTTAGTAAGCAGAACCGTTAGTTCTGCATTCAGACTTTATCTAGTAGTAATCGTACTGCAACGCTATGTTTTTGATTTTTATAAAATTCCGTTCTTTTTGACGGTATTAATATCATTGCTTTTAATTTTTTCTTACACCTACAGAGGAGGTCTTAAAACAATAATCATTACAGATACTTTACAAACTTTTTTTCTGGTAACTTCTGTCTTTCTTACCATTTATTTCATTTGTGACAGTCTCGATTTAAATGCAATTGGTGCTTTTAATGAAGTTAAAAACAGCGATTATTCAAAAGTATTTTTCTTTGATGATTTTATGACGAGTAAATTTCATTTTGTGAAACAAATCTTAGGAGGTATGTTTGTTACGATAGCAATGGTAGGCCTTGACCAGGATTTGATGCAAAAAAATCTGAGTTGTAAAAACATTGGCGAAGCTCAAAAAAACATGTTTACCTTTACCGGAATCTTTGTTATTATCAATATTTTCTTTCTAAGTGTTGGCGCACTACTTTATATATATGCTAATAAAAATGGAATTGCAGTTCCTCTTGATCTCGTTACAAACAAACCAAGAACTGACTTGTTGTTTCCTGAAATTGCATTAAATCATTTATCAACAATTCCGGCCATTGTATTTTTACTAGGAATTATTGCGGCTACTTTTGCAACTACCGATTCTGCATTGACAGCACTTACAACCTCTTTTTGTGTTGATTTTCTGGGTATGGATAAAGCCGAAAATAGAAGTAAACAAAATGTGGTAAGAAGAAGACATTTAGTACACATCGGATTTTCAGCATTAGTATTTTTAGTAATACTCATTTTCAATTCCATTAACGACAGTTCTGTAGTAGGAATGATATTCAAGGTTGCTTCCTACACTTATGGTCCTTTGTTAGGGTTATATTCTTTTGGCTTATTTCTAAAATCAAAAAAAGTAAATGACAAACTAGTTCCTTTAATATGTATATTATCCCCTGCTTTAACTTATATCATTAGTGAAAATTCTAAAACATTATTTTTTGGGTACGTATTTGACAATGAATTAATCCTATTAAATGGGCTAATTACATTTATTGGGCTTTACCTGATCAGTAAAACTTCTGATGAAGTGGTACATTTTTAAAAAGTGGTACATTAGACCGAATATATTAAAATAAGAACATTATACTGTTCAAATAATACCAGAAATTAAAAATAGCCCTCTAAAAATTGAATCATGAATGTAAATCTACAATTGTTATATAAAATTGCTCAAAAACCTGCCCGTATGATTATTGGTCTTATGTCTGGTACTTCAATGGATGGCCTTGATGTTGCTTTATGCAAAATTTCGGGTGCTGGAGAAAGCACAAAAGTTACATTAGTACAATTTGACACGGTTGAGTATTCCGAAGAAATAAAAACAGAAATTCAGAAAGTTTTTGCAAAACAAAATATTAATTTTCATGACCTTGTACTATTAAATGAATGGATTGGCATACTGCATGCCAATATGATTTTACAATGCCTGAAAAGCTGGAATGTATCGAGTAATGACGTAGATTTAATTGCTTCACACGGACAAACAGTAATGCATCTTCCTAAAATCTTGCATCAGCAAGAAAAATTTCCAAATGCTACTTTACAAATTGGTGATGGGGATCACATTGCTGTAAAAACAGGAATTATAACCCTCTCCGATTTCAGGCAAAAACACCTCGCCGCAGGTGGTGAAGGAGCTCCCTTGGCGGTTTACGGCGATTATTTTATTTTTGGAAAAAAAGGCGAAAATCGCATTATGCTGAACATGGGCGGTATTGCAAATTTCACATACTTACCCTCAAGCATGAACCCCGAAGAGGTTTTCGTAACGGACACAGGAACTGGAAACACTTTAATTGATGCCTGTATCAGGTTATTTTATCCTGGTAAATCCTATGATAAAGATGCCGAAATCGCAAAACTTGGTACTGTAAATCAATCGCTTTTGGAGACTTTAAAATCAAATAAATTTTTCAGGGATTCTTTCCCAAAAACTACGGGTCCGGAACTTTTTAATATCGAGTACGTTAGAAAAGCCCAAGCCCAAAGTAATACAGAAAACATTTCTGTTCCTGATATATTGGCAACATTAACCAGATTTAGTGCCGAAACTATAGCCGAAGCAATTAAGTATGCTATAGAAAACACAGAATACGATTTAGAAAGTTTTACTATTTATATGTCAGGCGGCGGCACGCACAATCCATTATTAGTAAGTTGGTTAAAAGAACTATTGCCTTGCCCTTTTTTAACGACTAATGACTTAGGGATTTCTGGTGATGCAAAAGAAGCCGTATTATTTGCTGTTTTAGCCAATGAAACGATTTCGGGCGGAGGCTCTGATTTTGGTTCACGCAAAGGAATTCCATCGGTTTCTATGGGAAAAATATCATTCCCAAATTAAGAACTCAACTGAAAATCTATTTCATTCATAAAGGAAAATAGATTTTTTACAGTAACAGAGGCATCGTAAATGATTAATTCAAAAACAAACTAATTTTTAAAGTGTAACATTTATAGTTCATCCAATAGTAAATATTTTGAAAGAAAATTTACTTTAAACCGACATATAAAAATTTTGGCAAAGAAATTGCGCTAATGAAATAAGTCAAATTTTATCAGGATTTTAACTGGTAAATTTCACTAAAAAAACTATTTTTGAATACTTTATAAACACAACAATAATGAAGAATTACAAACATATAGGATTTCTTACTATGTTTCTTTTACTTTCGTTTTCGAATGTAAAAGCGCAAATCATGGCAACAAATCCAAAAAATGAATTTAGAGCCGTTTGGATTGCTACCGTGGTAAATATTGACTGGCCAAAAAGCAGTACAGATAACATCGCAAAACAAAAAGCGGATTATATTGAGATTTTAGACACGTATAAAAAACTAAATTATAATGCCGTAATTGTTCAGATTAGAAGTGTTGGCGATGCTTTTTATCCAACAAAACTAGCGCCTTGGTCTCGTTTTTTAACCGGAAAAGAAGGACAAGCCCCAAAACCTTATTTTGACACATTAGCTTGGATGATTGCTGAAACTCATGCCCGTGGATTTGAATTTCATGCCTGGTTAAATCCGTATCGCGCTACAATGGATTACAATACCTCGCTTTTAAGTCCGGAACATGACTATTTTAAGTATCCGGAATGGATGATCAAATACGGTGGAAAATATTATTACAATCCGGCATTACCCGAAGTTCAAAAGCATTTATTGACGGTTGTCGAAGAAGTTGTTCAAAATTATGATATTGATGCCATTCATTTTGATGACTATTTTTATCCGTACAGAATAAAAGGAGAAGTATTTAACGATACGGATTCTTTTAAAAAATATGGAAACGGAATGAGTTTAGAGGATTGGAGACGTTCGAACGTGAATACTTTTGTAAAAGATGTTTCGGTTTCGATTAAAAATATAAAACCGTGGGTACAATTTGGTATCAGCCCGTTTGGAGTTTGGAGAAATAAATCAGTGGATCCAAAAGGTTCAGAAACAGAAGCGGGACAAACTAATTACGATGATTTATTCGCTGATCCGTTAGCGTGGATGGAAAATAAATGGATTGATTACCTTGTTCCTCAATTGTACTGGAGCATGGACCATCCTAAAGCTTCGTATTCAAAATTATTGCGTTGGTGGTCTGAGAACTCAACGAATACAGCAATCTACATTGGAAACGGAACTTATAAAATTAACACTGATTCTGATAAAAGATGGAATAATCCAAATGAAATTCCGAATCAAATAGACATTACAAGATCCTACAAAAACATTCAGGGAAATGCTTTTTTTAGTGCCAAATCATTTTTGAACAAAAATCAAAGTGTGACTAAATTACTAACAGAAAATCAATACAAATATCCTGCTCTTCCTACTGTGGTGCCTAGTTCCGTAAAAAAAATGGCTATCGTACCCACAGCGAATAACATTTTGATAGACCCTATTTCATCAAGATTTAATGTTACTTATCCTTTGTACAGCAAAGTGCGTTATGTTATTGTTTATGGAGCTAAATTTAATTCAAAAATTGATGTCAACGATCCAAGCCAAATTATTGACAAAATAGCATTCAAAGATAACATTGATACTGTTGAAGTTGTGATACCAACTTATAAATTAGACAAAAATACAACCTGCGCCATTACATTCATTGATTTTTATGGTAATGAAAGTGAAGCAACTTTAGTGAACTTTACGCTATAAAATTTAATCGAATATAATACGCTAAAAATGAAAACAGACAATAGACCTTGGTATTGGATTCCCGTTTTAAACTTTGCTTCCGGCTTGCCTTATGCCATCATTATTTCGGTATCGGTAATTATGTATAAAAACCTCGGAATTAACAATGAGGACATCGGAATTTATACGAGTTTACTCTATTTACCATGGGTAATTAAACCGTTGTGGAGTCCGTTTATTGATCTTTATTCGACCAAAAGAAAATGGTTTTTAAGCATGCAATTGCTAATTTCTGTTGCTTTTTTAATTGTGGGTTTAACGATTCCTTTGAGTAATTTTTTCGTTATCAGTTTAGCCGTTTTTTGGGTTGCCGCATTTGCTTCAGCTTCTAATGATGTGGCCAGTGATGGATTCTATATGCTGGCTTTAGAAAAAGACCAACAATCCTTTTTTCTTGGAATTAGAAGTACTTTTTATAGACTTTCCATGCTTACCGGAAACGGATTAATCGTAGTTATAGCCGGTTATCTGGAACAAGAATATGGCGATAAACAAAAAGCATGGTCGTATACGATGGTAGTTGTAGGATTAATTATGACCGTAATTACAATTTACAATTATTTTTCGACTCCAAAAACCGAAACAAAAATCGTAGAAACAAAAACGGAATCGGTTCCAAATAAGAGTTTCGGAGCCGTTTTCGCTACTTTTTTTCAAAAGAAACAAATTGGTTTAGTTTTGGCTTTCATTCTGTTATTCAGATTAGGGGAATCGCAACTATTAAAAATGCTGACTCCTTTTTTAATCGATCCGATAGCTGCAGGCGGAATGGGCTTAACTACGCAGGATGTTGGCGTTATTTATGGAACTTTTGGTGTGATTTCACTTACGGTTGGTGGTATTTTGGGCGGTATTGTCATTTCTAGAGATGGATTAGGAAAGTGGATGTTACCGATGATTTTAGCCATGCACTTACCCATAATAGGATTCATTTTATTGTCTCATTTTCATCCTGGTTCCGTTTTTTATGTTTATGCAACGGTAATCGCGGAACAATTTGGCTATGGATTTGGTTTTGCTGCTTTCATGATGTATTTGATTTATCTGGCTGATGGGGAATCTAAAACGTCCCACTACTCTATCGCAACCGGATTTATGGCTTTAGGAATGATGCTTCCGGGAATGTTGAGCGGTTATATCCAAGAATATTTGGGATACGGAAATTTCTTTATTTGGGTGTTTTTGGCAACCATTCCAGGATTAATTTTATCTCGTTTTTTAATTTTTCCAGCCGATTTCGGAAAGAAATCCGAACAAGAATAAACAAACTAGCTTTTTTTTTTAACATATAAGTCATATGAGTTTATTTAAGTAAGTAAGACTCTCTTAAAATAACTGTTTTTTTACAACCACTTTTATGTAATTATTTATTCTATATAATTTAACTTACATGACTTATATGTTTAAAATTAATATCATATTCATTTCAAAATGACATTAGAACAAAAAATAGGACAATTTTTCTTCCCAGCCGTTTTCATCAATGATACAGAAGAAAACATTCAAGCTACCGAACGATTAATCAGAGAGTACAATATAGGCGGATTGACCTTTTTTCATAGTAGAGCCAGCGCTGCGACGAATTATGAAACCAAGAAAAAAATAGTCCTGAATGATGATAGTTTTAAGCGTCTAAAAGAACTCATCGTCAGGTATCAAAATTGTGCTTCGACTCCGTTATTAATGAGTATTGATGCCGAATGGGGATTAGCCATGCGCGTCGAAAAAACACCTCAATATCCTTATGCCATAACACTTGGTGCTTTGCCGAATAGTGAAAAACATTTGGTTTACGAAGTTGGGAAACAAATAGGTTTGGACTTAAAATCAGTTGGGATCCATTATAATTTAGCGCCATTGGCGGATATCAATAATAACCCGAATAATCCTGTGATTGGGTACCGTTCTTTTGGTCAAAACAAAGAAAAAGTAGCTGATTTTGCTCTTGAATATTTGAAAGGAATGAATGATGTCGGTATTTTAGGTTGTCTCAAACATTTTCCCGGACACGGAAATACGAATGTCGATTCGCACTTAGGATTACCCGTTTTAGAAGAAACATTGGAAGAATTATTAGCCAATGAATTAGTTCCTTTTATAAAAGGAATCGAGAATAATGTCGATTCGATCATGATTGGTCATTTGGCAGTTCCCGCTTTGAATGAAGGAAAAGACACTTCGGCTACATTATCAAAATCAGTAATCGAAACGCTTTTGCGAAAGCAATTGGGGTATGATGGTTTAGTGATTTCGGATGCGTTGAATATGCACAGCGTTTCTAAATTATATGACCAAAAAGGACAACTGGAATGGGAAGCTTTCAATGCCGGAAATGATGTGTTATGTTTTGCCGAAAACGTGCCCGAAGGAATCCAGGAAATCCTAAAAAATGCAACCTCCGAAAGAATTGAAGCCAGTTTTCAACGCATCTGGAAATGCAAAGAAAAAGCAGGAATTGTAGATGGAAAACTAAGTTTGCCAAACCTTTCAAGGAATGACTTTGATTTTGAAACTACTTCGAAATTAAATCTAAAAATTGCTCAAAACTGCATTACAAAAATAAAAGACAATCACAATACCGTGACCGTTTTTGATGCTAAAAACAGAGAGGATCTTGCCAAAATCAGCATCTATAAGAATACCGATAATTCATTTTTCAAGAACTTATCTGCTGCTTTACCTTCACCTGAATTTAGTTATAAAACTGGAGGCGATTCCGTTCTAAATGAATTAGAAAAAAAACTGAATAAATTTGACACGCTAGTCATTTCTTTATTTGTTCCAAAGGCAAAACCTTTAAATAATTTTGATATTGAAGAATCCGTACTTCAATTTTTAGGCAACTTATTTACCACTAAAAAATGTGTTTTGTATGTTTTTGGGAATCCTTATGCACTACAAGTTATTCCAAATCTGGAACATGCTTTAGGAATTGTAGAAATGTATCAAGATTTTACAGAATTTCAAGAAACCGCTACTGAGCAACTTTTAGAAAACTCAAAATGCAAAGGAACTCTACCTGTGGTGGTTAGTGGTCTATAATTTACCGTTTGCATTTCGCAAAAGAACAAGCATAAGAAATATTTATTTTAAAATAAATATTTATAATCATAATTTATAACAATAGCCTTTTGTTTGAGCTATTTTTGCATCATCAAAAAAAATAACTAAAAAAGTAAATAAAATGTCATTAGTAGGTAAAAAATTTCCAAGTATTGCAGTAGACGCTATTTCTGAAATGGGTGATAATTTAAAAATCAACATCTTTGAAGAAGCTACAAAAAACAACAAAAAAGTACTTTTGTTTTGGTACCCAAAAGATTTTACATTTGTTTGTCCAACTGAATTACATGCTTTTCAAGCAGCTTTACCAGAATTCGAAAAAAGAAATACAATTGTTATAGGTGCCTCTTGTGATACAAATGAAGTACACTTTGCTTGGTTAAATACTCCAAAAAATAATGGAGGAATTGAAGGAGTTACGTACCCAATTCTTGCTGATACTAACAGAAACTTATCTAACATTTTAGGAATCCTTGATATTGAAGAAACTGGTTATAGTGAAGAAACAGATTCTATCATTATTGAAGGTTCAAATGTTACTTACAGAGCTACGTACCTTATAGATGAAACTGGAAAAATTTTCCACGAAAGTGTAAATGATATGCCATTAGGTCGTAATGTAAATGAATATTTACGTATGGTTGATGCTTACACGCACATTCAAGAAAAAGGTGAAGTTTGTCCTGCAAACTGGGAAGCTGGAAAAGAAGCAATGAACGCTGACAGAAAAAGTACTGCTGAATACCTAAGTCTTAACTAATATCAATGGCAATTTCAATGGCAATTTCAATATTAAAAATTGCCATTGATATTGAAATTGAAATTGAAATTTTAAAAATATGTTAATCGAATTAACCGAAGATACGTTACAGGATTTAATTGCAAAAGACGAAAAAGTAGTCGTTCAATTCTCGGCATCATGGTGCGGAAATTGCCGAATTATGAAGCCGAAATTTAAAAAATTAGCTTCAGAAAACGAAACAATCACTTTTGTTCTTGTTGATGCCGAAAATTCTCCGGAATCCAGAAAATTAGCGAATGTGAGTAATTTACCAACTTTTGCCACTTTTGTAAATGGTAAACTGGTAAACGAAACACAAACCAATAAACAAGAAGTGCTGATTGAATTAGTAAACGAAATCGTTTAATTGATTTAATAGACTGCTTAGATTATTAGACTTCTTAGATTTGAAAATCTAAAAATGTTTTTTTTATTTTAACTCAATTACGAGTTCTAGGTGATCTAAAAATCTAAGCAGTCTTACAATCTAAAAATCTAAAAAAATGAAATTACCCGTAATTAAGCATTTAACGCAGTTTATAGAAGAAAATGATGAAGATTACATCATAGAAACAATCGAAGTTCTGGAAGCAATGACTGAAATTTCGTCATTGAAAGATGAAGAATTAGATGTTATTGGGGAATTAATTTCTAATATGTACGGCGCTTTAGAAGTTAATAAGCTGGTAAAAACCGGAACCGATAAAAAAGAAGCTTTAAACACTTTCATGAAACGTGTTTTGGGTTCTATCGATAAATAAAAGAATTTTTAATTCAATATTTCTAAAACGCACTCCGAAACTGGTGCGTTTTTTTATGCAATAAACCAAAAACACTTTGGAATCTTATGGTTGATAATTTGAGCCAAAATGGTAAACTTATCGCGACATTTGAGGACAAATTATTAAATAATTTTCATACTTTTGAACCTCATTAAAAAACAAACACTATGGCTTCAATAACATTAGGAGGAAATCCAATACATACCTCAGGGGAATTACCAAAAATAGGCACAAAAATCGCTGATTTTAAATTAGTTAAAAGCGATCTTTCTATTGCTACATTAAGCGACTTTGCGGGTAAAAAATTAGTATTGAATATTTTTCCAAGTATCGATACCGACACCTGTGCCATGTCAGTTAGAAAATTTAACGAAAGTGCGAGCAAATTAGAAAACACTAATGTATTATGCATTTCCAGAGATTTACCTTTTGCCCAGAAACGTTTTTGTGGTGCTGAAGGACTTGCAAATGTTGTTAATTTATCTGATTTTCCAGAAGGAAATTTTGGTAAAACTAATGGTTTAGAAATCACTGATGGCCCTTTAGCAGGATTGCATTCCAGAGCTATAATTGTTGTTGATGAAAACGGAACAGTTACACACACAGAACAAGTTCCTGAAATAAAAGATGAACCAAACTACGAAGCTGCATTAGCAGTACTTTAACAAGATCTGAATGGAATTTCAAAAAGATAATACTTTCTTTACCGGAAGATTAAAAAGCGTCATTTATGCTATTAAGGGTGCTGTAAAATTGATTACTACAGAACACAGCATTATGGTACAATTTTCAATAGGAATATTGATTACCATTGCTGGTTTTTATTTTGGCATTTCTAAAACAGAATGGCTTTTTCAAACCTTGGCTATTGGTTTAGTTTTAAGTGTTGAAGGTTTAAATACAGCAATTGAAAAAATTGCTGATTTTATTCATCCAAATTACCATGAAAGAATTGGTTTTATAAAGGACATTGCGGCAGGAGCTGTATTTATGGCAGCTATAACGGCAATAGCAATCGGTTTAATCATATATATCCCAATATTACTTTAGGTATTATTATAATCAAGAATGGCAAAAACAAAAAAAACAGCACCTTTGGATAAAAAAAACGATGCTAAAGCTGAGGGAAATAATTCGTCAAAAATCACCAAACAACACAAAATTGTTTTTGGTTCTCTTTTGGTATTGTTTTCAATAGCGTTACTATTTGCGTTTATTTCCTTTTTCATTTACGGACAACAAGACCAAAGCGCTGTTAGAGAATTAACTAATAGAGCTGAAATAGTTCACAATTGGTTGGGGAAATTTGGCGCCTTTTTAGCAGATTTACTGATTTATAAAGGTTTTGGAATTGCCGCATTTATATTCGTACGCTTATTTTTCCTTACCGGCATATACATGATTCTTGGGATTTCTTTAGGAAAGCTTAAGAATATTTGGTTTTGGGATTTATTCGTGATTATAATCTTATCCGTTTTATTTGGATTTTTTGCCACTTCAGTCCCAGAATTAGGAGGGACTATTGGATATGAATTGAATTTATTCCTGCAAGATTACATTGGAAAAACAGGCACACTATTGATTTTATTGTTCGGACTAATCATCTATATAATTTTCAAAATCAAACTTTCGCCGGAGAGTATTCAGGCCTTTTTTGATACTACCAAAAAAGAACTGAAAGCAGTTTCAATCACCAATCCGCTAAATAATGGAAAAAGTGGTTATAATCTGGAAGAATTTGCTGTTGTTGAGGAAGTGGATGACATTCATTTAAAAACGAATGGTTCACAATTCGAAATCAACAAAGAAGCGTTGAAACCAACCATCAGCAATTCATCTGATATTAACAGAGATCCAGTTACAAAACCGCTGGCTATGGAAGTTACGCCAGTTGCAACTCCAGAAGTTATTTCGAATGTTGACGATTCTTTTGTAATAGAAACGGCTCCGGAAGAAGATATTATCGAAGAAAATTTAGCCTCTCGATTGGTCGCTGATTTTGGATTATTCGACCCAACTTTGGATTTATCCAATTATAAGTTTCCTACGATTGATTTATTAAAAGAATATTCAACTGGTGGAATTACCATCAATCAGGAAGAATTAGAAGAAAATAAAAACAGAATTGTCGATACGCTTCGCAATTATAAAATTGAAATTGCACAAATAAAAGCGACCGTTGGACCATCGGTTACCTTATATGAAATTGTACCGGAAGCGGGAATTCGTATTTCAAAAATTAAGAGTTTAGAAGACGATATTGCGTTGTCACTTTCGGCATTAGGAATTCGTATCATTGCCCCTATTCCTGGAAAAGGAACAATTGGTATTGAGGTTCCTAACAAGAATCCAACTATGGTTTCTATGAAAAGTGTCATTGGCTCTGCCAAATTTCAGGAAGCCGAAATGGAATTGCCTATTGCTCTTGGAAAAACAATTTCGAATGAAACTTTTGTGGTTGATTTAGCCAAAATGCCTCACCTATTGATGGCAGGTGCTACCGGACAAGGAAAATCGGTTGGATTGAATGCCGTTCTGACTTCACTTTTGTACAAAAAGCATCCAGCCGAAGTTAAGTTTGTTTTGGTCGATCCTAAAAAAGTAGAACTTACACTTTTTAATAAAATTGAAAGGCATTATTTAGCGAAACTTCCAGATATGGATGATGCTATTATTACGGATAATGCAAAAGTGGTGAATACCCTAAATTCGCTGTGTGTGGAAATGGACAACCGTTATTCTTTATTGAAAGATGCGATGGTGCGTAACATCAAAGAATACAACGATAAATTTAAGGCTCGAAAATTGAATCCTGAAAACGGTCACCGATTTTTACCTTATATCGTTCTTGTAGTCGATGAGTTTGCCGATTTGATTATGACTGCCGGAAAAGAAGTCGAAGTACCTATTGCAAGGCTGGCACAATTAGCGCGAGCCATTGGAATTCACTTAATTATAGCGACACAAAGGCCTTCGGTGAATGTAATTACTGGTTTGATAAAAGCCAATTTCCCTGCGAGAATAGCTTTTAGAGTTACCTCAAAAATTGATTCCCGAACCATTCTGGATACTCAGGGCGCGGATCAATTGATAGGACGTGGTGATATGCTTTACACAAACGGGAATGATGTGGTACGGGTACAATGTGCCTTTATCGACACACCCGAAGTGGAGAAAATCACTGATTTTATAGGTTCCCAAAAAGCATATGCAACGGCTTATTTACTTCCTGAATTCGTTGGGGAGGAAAGTGGCATTAATCTTGATATGGATATCTCCGATAGAGATACTTTGTTTAGAGAAGCTGCCGAAATCATTGTAAATGCACAACAAGGCTCCGCTTCATTGTTACAAAGAAAACTAAAACTAGGCTACAACAGAGCAGGTCGATTGATTGATCAGCTAGAAGCTGCAGGAATTGTAGGCCCGTTTGAAGGAAGTAAAGCACGTAGTGTAAACATTCTGGATATGAGTTCTCTTGATCAATTTTTCAACAATGAACAAAACAATTAATACCATGAAATCAAAAATTCAAGAATCTAAAAAAAACAATACAGAAAGTATGGGTAAAAAACTCCTTTTGATTGCAGCATTATTATTTTTTAGTTTTTCAATACAAGCACAAGACAAAAAAGCAAAAGAACTTTTAGATCAAGTTACCGCAAAAGTTAAAAGCTACAATACAATCGTAATCGATTTCAAATATTCCTTGAATAACGCCAAGGAAAACATCAATCAGGATAGTAAAGGAAATGTAACCATGAAGGGAAATCAATATGTTTTGAATTTCATGGGAGTGACTAAGATTTTTGATGGTAAAAAAACATACACTATTGTTCCGGAAGATGAGGAAATTACTATTTCTAAAGTCAACGAAAAAGACGATAATGCCATTACTCCATCGAAGATGCTGACCTTTTTCAACACAGGTTATAAATGTACAATGAATGATTTAAAGGATATAAAAGGACGAAAAATTCAGTATATTAAACTCGTTCCTACAAACGCTAAAGATCAAAGAAAAGAAGTATTACTAGGAATTGATATCCAAACAAAACACATCTATAACTTAATAGAAATAGGTAAAAAAGGTACAAAAACAACTTTAACGGTGAATTCTTTCAAAACCAACCAACCTTTGTCAAAAAATCAATTTACATTTGCGGAAAGTAAATATCCAAATTACTACATCAACAAATTAGATTAATCTATTCGGTGAAAATTCTTGACAAATACTTATTAAAAACATTCTTGACTACATTTACCACGGTATTTGTAATCCTATTTTTCATTTTTATACTTCAAACAGTCTGGTTATTCATATCTGAATTGGCCGGTAAAGACTTAGACTTACTAATGATTATTAAATTCCTGGCATTTTCTATGCCTCGAATAGTGCCATTGGTATTGCCTCTTTCTATACTATTGTCCTCCATAATGACCTTTGGTAATTTAGCCGAAAATTATGAATTTGCAGCGATGAAATCCTCCGGAATTTCGTTGCAAAGAGCGATGAGAAGTTTAACTGTTTTTATATCATTATTAAGCATCGTTGCTTTTTTGTTTGCAAATAATGTAATTCCCTATGCTGAATATAAATTCATCAATTTCAGAAAAAACATAGCTCAGGTAAAACCGGCATTGGCAATAGCCGAAGGTCAGTTTAACGATGTGGGGTTTTACAATATCAAGGTGAATAAAAAATCCGGTGAACAAGGCAATATTCTTACCGGAGTAACAATTCACAAAAAATCAAACATTGGTGACGGAAGTAAAACCGTGATTAAAGCAAAAGATGGTGAGTTAATCAGCAGTGAACAATCCAGTATTTTACAATTAGTCCTAAACGATGGCTATTACTACGAAGATATTGTTCCAAAAAAATATGAAGACCGCAGTAAAATGCCTTTTGCAAAAAGTTCCTTTAAGAAACACATCATCAACATCGATTTGTCTGAATTAAATAAGACAGATGTAACCGATGAAAGTGTTGCTAATACGAACTCTATGCTAAACGTTAATGAATTAAAGTACACCTTGGATTCCTTAAATAAGAACATAAAAAACGACATTATTTCATTTTCTGAGAACAGTAATCTGCGAGTTGGCATTCCTTTGAATAAAAAAATGGAGAAAGCAACAAAAAGAAAACCACTTCCTAAAGATATTTTGTCATTATATACATTAGAACAAAAATCGGATATTTTAAAAATAGCAGTTAGTAATCTTACCAGTACGACCTATTCCATTGACACCACTAAAGCAGAGTTAGACAATAAACAAAAGAATATCAATAAACATTTATTGGCCTTTTACGATAAATTTGTAATTGTTTTTGCTTGTTTTCTAATGTTTTTCATTGGAGCACCGTTAGGGGCAATTATCAGAAAAGGTGGTTTGGGGCTTCCAATTGTTTTTGCTATTTTAATCTTTATAACATTTCACTTTATAAATACTTTTGGAAAAAGAATAGCACAGGAAAATGAAATGACACCTTTTATGGGAGCTTGGTTATCCTCATTAATCCTAACCCCATTAGCTGTTCTATTAACGTACAGAGCCACAAACGACATTGGATTAATAAACATGGATGTTATTTTAGCTCCATTCCAAAAAATAATTAAAAAAATACTACCATCACAAAATTAACAACACAAATGGTTATAAATAATATACAACTCAACACAATTGAAGAAGCGATAGAAGATATTCGTCAAGGAAAAATTATTATTGTTGTTGATGATGAAGATCGAGAAAACGAAGGTGATTTTTTGGCTGCAGCCGAGAAAGTAACCCCTGAAATGATTAATTTCATGGCAACACACGGACGAGGATTGATTTGTGCTCCACTGACGGAAAGCCGATGTAAAGAATTAGGTCTTCATGTAATGGTAAGTAACAATACTGATCCAATGGAAACCGCTTTTACCGTTTCGGTAGATTTAAGAGGTAATGGAGTAACTACAGGAATCTCAGCCGCAGACAGAGCAAAAACTATTTTATCATTGGTTGATTCTAAAACTAAACCACATGATTTAGCACGTCCAGGACATATATTCCCTCTTATTGCAAAACAAGGTGGTGTATTAAGAAGAACAGGGCATACCGAAGCTGCTATAGATTTCGCAAGATTAGCAGGATTTAAATCAGCAGGTGTGATTGTAGAAATCATGAACGAAGATGGTTCGATGGCTCGTCTCCCGCAATTAGTGGAAGTTGCTAAAAAATTCGATTTGAAATTAGTTTCTATTGAAGCTTTAGTGGCGTATAGAATGCAACACGATAGTTTGATTGTTAAAAAAGAAGATTTTGACATTGAAACCCGTTTTGGCACTTTCAGACTACGAGCGTATCAACAAACGACCAATAAACAAATTCATATTGCTTTGACCAAAGGGACTTGGAATTTGGGAGAATCGATTTTAACAAGAATCAATTCCTCACAGGTGAATAATGATTTATTAGGCACATTGACTAATAACGCAGACCAACAACTGGATGATATGTTCCAAGTGATTAATGAGGAAGGAAAAGGCGCTGTTATTTTCATCAATCAGGATATGCAATCCGTAAATTTATTGAATCGCATAGCTGAACTTAAATCATTACAAACTCAAGGAGTAATGAAAGCACCAAAAATTATCATCGACAGTAAAGATTTTGGAATTGGAGCTCAAATATTGCATGATATTGACATCTCAAAAATCAGATTGGTATCTAATGCTGAGCAAACCAAACGTGTTGGAATGATAGGATATGGGTTAGAAATAACAGAATATGTAAAGTATTAAACCTGTTTGTTAATTTTTTGCGAAAATAAGTTTCATCTAAAGTAAAGAAAATGAAACCTTTAAAAAGTAGTCCTAAAAATAGATGCTTTTTTTATAAAAATAGATTTGCATAACCAAAAAAGGTTCTTATATTTGCACTCGCAATCAGGTAATGAAAGCGACATACTGGAGAAATGGCAGAGCGGTCGAATGCGGCAGTCTTGAAAACTGTTGACTGTAACAGGTCCGGGGGTTCGAATCCCTCTTTCTCCGCCAGTATTTTAAACCCGAAACGAAAGTTTCGGGTTTTTTGTTTTCAAACCACATTTCCAGACACACTTTGGATCAAGTTCAAAAGTTGGGGATTACGCAAAAAGGTTGGATAATCTGAATAAGAAGAAATCGGATCAAGTTCAAAAGTTGGGGATTACGCAAAAAGGTTGGATAATCTGAATAAGAAGAAATCTATCTTTCTTACACCTCTAAATTGACTTCTAAATGCTTTTATTTTGGCGTTAA